>NZ_JBLIQL010000005.1:0-376318 GCF_047525655.1 Pontibacter sp. 13R65 | reverse complement strand
AGAGAAAATAAGGCTACGCGTACAGAATGCCCGTGACAGAATTATGATGGTCGCTTGTGGTTTACACAACCTGCGAACCTCCTTTAGGAAAATCAATAACAATTAATCAGAATACACTTTATTGTAATAGGAATTTGTCAGGCACAGCCCTCTCAAAATCATACATTTGAGAGGGCTATGCCTAGCAAAATTTGCAGGAGCTGCACTTATAGTTCTACAGCAATAATAATTAAAACTTACAAAAAAGCTACCGCACCTCCTATTAGGTAACCACTCTTAATAGGCGTGCACTTCACCCTTGTTTATTTTAAAATAACCTATCGGCTGTCGAAAAAGCCTTTAAATATCTACTTAACTCTTCATTTAGCACTAAATAAACTTATATTAAAAACAAGCCACAGACTATAAGGTAGCGAGAAATTAACTTAGCAGAGGACCAGGAATGGAGCATTTTGAGAATGTATGGCTTGAAATGGTTAGATTATACTCAAATTATTAAGCTTGTCTCACCACCCAGAACCAAACCTTTTCCTGGAGAATTAAGGTTAACAAAGTGTTACACTAAGCAATTACTCCACACGCCTTCAGCATTATGTTATGAAGTTCTATATTTTTAACAAAGGGTTTTAATAGTTCACTGCCCGGCCCAACCATAGCAAGCTCCACATAATCAGCAGAATGATGTATTGAACCCCATCCAACAGAAGTATAATTATATTGAATTTGAGCTAATTGACTAAACGGCAACTTCTTAGGATTATAAATACCTGATTCATCAAGTGCCTTTATGTGTTTTAAAAGAATTTGAGCCTCATCAATGGTTATCGCAAAACTTTGCGCCGCCTCTACCCTTTCTACTACTTGTCTGGGACTAAAATCTCTGCTTATGCCAGTTAGTATCCAATCATTCGTATGTCTGAATTTCTGTATCTTATCAAAGTTCTCGTCTGCTTTTTCATCTGAGTATAATCCAGGGTTAGCATTCCCATGATCTGTGGTAATAATAACCAGTGTCTCTTTGTCTTTTTCAGCAAACTCTAAGGCTACTCCAACGGCATCGTCAAAAGCAATCTGGTCATATAACAACCCGCTTATATCATTCGCATGGGCTGCCCAATCTACCTTTCCTCCCTCTACCTGCAATACAAAACCTTTTTTGTTGTTTTTCAGATGTTTGATAGCTTGGCTGGTCATATCAGCAAGGGTAGGCACTTGTTCCTTTAGCTGCTTATCCTGTTCCCTATCTAGTGAATAAGGAACGGCATTCTCATGGAAAACGCCTAAAACAGGAGTTCCGGCAGAAGTTGACAAGTTCATCAATTCTTTCCGGTTTCTTATAACGTTGTAGCCTTGCAGCGAATACTCCTGAAATAAATCAGCTTTGTCCTTTCTCTTCTCGGCAGTAAAAAATTCTGTCCCTCCCCCCATCATTAAATCCAACCGCAAGGAAAGATACTGCCGGGCAATCCCCTCCTGGTCATCTCTGGTTTTGCTGGCAATGCAAAAGCCTGCCGGAGTGGCATGTGTTATAGGAACTGTAGTAACACAACCAACTGCTTTTCCTGCAGCTTTAAATTTCTGAAGGATTGGCTTATTACTTGAGCCATCTGGATTAACGTTTATTGATCCATTATTTACACGCACTCCTCCTCCCCAAGAAGAACTAGCAGCCCCAGAATCTGTTACAAGGGAGTTGGCTGAAGCAGTATCCATTAAGGCACGCATTGCCCTATTCTCCTCATATAATGAAACCCAATGGCTTTTTCTCCCCTCTTTCCGCTGTAGAAGAAGGTCAGCCATGTTTAAAGTTCCTGTACTCATACCATCACTAACCAAGAAAATAATATTCTTAGCAGTCTTGCCTGCTCTTTTATCGATAGAATCTGTAAATCCAAAAGCGGGGAGCAAGGTCACTCCTGCTGTAGCAAGGGTGGTATTTTTAAAGAAATCTCTTCTCTTCATTACTTGAAATTTAGGGTATAACTACTGGGTTAAGTTTATTCATAAGAAATCCACCTTGCCTTATAGACATGCATTTCAGGAAAAACAGTTCTCTGGTTAGGATCAATGAAATTTACATGATAGGCCCACCAGCTTTCCTCTGCCTTTGTATAAATAAGTTGCTTGCTTACAGGATGTTTCCCAATACTTTTAACATTTTTCATTCCCTTTAAAGGAGAGAATTCAGAAAAGTTGAAACTATTTAGATCAAACTCCCAAACCGTACGTGTGTCAGTTAAAAGCAGCTTGTCTTCAGAAGGAACCAGTTGCAGGTCATGCCCTCCGGTATTGGGCAGTTTCCATGATTTATTTAACTTTAAAGAAGTACCTGATTTCCCGTTTTTAAGACTATACTGCCGGAGTTCATTATAGCCAAGAGCATATAATTTCTTTTGTTTGTCATGCCATACAACCCCATGTCCTGAGTACAGGCTATCTCTATAAACCGCTTTACCAGGTTGGTCTAGTTTGTAAAGTTCTACACAGTTTCCATTTTTAGCGGTTGAGCCCGCAACAGCAATGATGTTCCCAGGTAGCATTTCTATAGAATGGGCATTGGGAACAAAACCATAGTAGAGAACTTTTTTGTCAACCTTATTTATCATTGCAAACCCACCGGATGAGGAGGAAATGAGAATTATATTTCCTTTTTGGTAAGCTTTACAATCATCTATCGTCTCAAAAAATTTCTGTCGGTAGTCATCGGGAAGGTCTGCAGCGTCATGTGCATCCCAACTCCATATGATCATTGGGATACTGTCTTTCGTTAAGCTATGATTAACAATCAGAACTTTACTGTCACCACAAACCAAATATTCCATAGGTCTGGTGTTCTGTGCACCCCCTTTCAGGCTAAACAAGCATAGTACAAAAACCCATGCTTGAAGTGTTACACGCATATATTTAGGATATAACATACTAATAAACACCAAGCTGCTCCAGATTAATAAATTGCGCTGTAGGAATATGTGGAGTTGTTGCCACAAACTTTATGTACCTGCCTCGGGTAGGCTCCTGAAGCTTAATAGTGTGCCATTCTCCTGGGTTAGTAAGAGGTATCTCCGTTGTAACCACCTTTTGCCAACTCTGATTATCATCGCTCACATAAAACTCAATTCCTTTAATTGGCCCGTTATTAGATGCACGCTGCTTTAATGCAAAGCCATGCATAGGTTTCACTTCTTTCATATCTATTACCAACCAATGAGGATATGGAGTGGCTCCTCCGGCGTAATTAGTATGCCATATTGAAGTATTGTCTAACAGTACATTTCCTGGAAGGTTTGCAGTTGTATTTGAAGTTACATGCATACTGCTAAAATCTAATACCTCCCAACCCGTACGATCCATAATAGACTGAGGATGCCACAATGTATTAACCTGCAACTCCATGGAGGCTGATTTTTGTCCTAATATTTTGGCAATCACCGGATCACCGGAAGGATACTTTGTATCAGCCATTTCCAGTCTGACTATATTAGGGACCTGCAAATCTTTTACCTCAAATCTCCCTTTTTCATCTGTGGTTCCAGAGTATATTAAGGCAAAGTCACTGCTTCCTTTGGGCTTAGCAAAAACATTCACTCTTACATCAGTTAGTACATCATGATTTTCTTTCCCTTTGAGCATGACCTCCAAGTCAGCAGATGTTTCCAAGGCATCGTCTTCCCATAAATCTGAAGTCTCATTGCAAGACAGGGTAAGCACTGCTAGTACAAAAAGAGTAAGTACAGCTTTCATTTTCTGTTTTAAGGCTATCATTTTTGTAAATTTTTATTCTGTTGAAAATGTTAAACTTTCAATGCGACAGTTATTGATCCATTCAATCGCATTGCTGGAACATATGATTTTCCGGATAGCTAAAATTATTTGCCACTAGCCACCGAGCTTTATAAATCTTTAGGTCGTTCTGCTGAAATATCCGGTGTCCATTTTCATCTTTTACCTCATCAGACCAATACTGAACCTTTGGCTGCATATGAAGGATAGGCCAGCCTGGAGGGCCCGAAGAAATGCTTTTGATGGCTCTTTGTAAAGCTGTAGAGTGCAATGAAAAACTTTCTTCCGGAATATTAAATTTATAGACGTTGGTGGTGGTAGACATCCATAGGGCATCTTCACCATACACTGGAAAAAGATCGTGCGGGTGAGTTCCCGGCCCCGGCACAGGAATTGACGTTACTTCTGTTAAACCTGGCTGGCTGCAATTATTGTTATAGGAAAAAGCTTTGAGCGTAGAGTTAGAAGTAGCCCATAATTGCTGCCGCTGCCTATCCCATACCACATTATGCCCGTCTTCAATAAACATTGTCCTTTTGTATCCTTGATCAGGATAAGTAAGAGTATCGACCTTTAACAAGGTCAGTTTATTGCCAGTACTTGAAGACGTTACAATATTTCCATCGGGAAGCAATTCTGCGGAATGGGGATTCCCGCCTACATTAGCGTAAAACAAAGTTTTCTTGTCTTTTACACGGACCAATGCTACACCACCACCTGAAGCTGTAAGTAAAATATACTTACCTCCGTATACAGGTTTTGCTTCATCTGGCAAGTTAAACCATGATAAGTGAGGCGTCAGAACATTGGACTCAACTGCTTTCCACTCCCAGATAATGTTCTTAGAATCCAGATCTACTATCGCAACTCTGTTCTTTAATTGCTCTGCCAGCACAATACATTTCTTACAGTCTTCTACACCTATCAGTTCTGCTGGCGATTCAGGTTCTTCAGGTAGAATCGGTTGCCTTATTTCGTCTTTTTCACAACTGAAGAAGATTATTGGCAAGGCAACTAAAAGTATCAGCCTTTTCATCTCTGTTAAGTAATTCCTATTAAAGCAAAGCATAAATAACCATGCTGATGAAAGATGAATTAATAATTAGGATTTTGCTCCAGGGCAGGGTTTAACTCAAGCTGTCGGTCCGGGATAGGCCACCAATAATCGCGCTGTGAGTTGAAAGATCTTGCCAATATAGGGTTGCCAGCATGATTGTAAATTGGACCATTCATCACGGTCTCTGCGGTTCTCCAGCGGCGGATGTCTGTATAGTAGAAACCTTCGCCTGCTAACTCTATGCGGCGTTCTCTTCTTATGATATTCCTCATTTCTGATTTGCTGAGCCCTGACGGCAACTCCCAAGGGGTTAGCCCGGCTCTTCTGCGGACAGCATGTATGGCATCATAAACGCTTTGATCGGGGGTACCCAACGCTTCATTTTGAGCCTCAGCGTACATTAACAATACATCTGCATATCGGAGAACCATATAATTGATCTCTGACACTGACGGCAAAACATTGTTGGTTTCCCTATCATATATGCTGTACTTCTTTTGTGTGTATCCAGTATTAACATAGGTGTTAGGACTAATTGTTGCTCCTCTGAAAACTGCACCCGGATAAACAATTGTCTGCTCCATTCTAGGGTCACGATTGACATAAGGATCTGCAGGGTTGTAGAGATCAGACTCTTCCTTAGTCTTTCCGTCTTTCATCCAATAAGCATCAACAAGATTCCGCAAAGGGGCCACGGTATTATATTGTCTTAATACTACATCAAAACCAGTTCCATACTGAGGTGCTTTAAATTGCACATCAAATATTGATTCGCTGCTGTTTTCATTCGCCTGAAGGAACAAGGCGCGGTAATCTGGAAATAGTGCGTAACCTGCACCTTGCAAATCCATTACTATTTTGGCAGCACTTGCTGCTTGAGCCCACTTCTCCGCGTTACCTCCTGTGTTAACAAGCGGACTTGCCTCAAATAACAGAACTCTGGCTTTTAGCGCTAATGCAGCACCTTTTGTGGCACGACCAATATCTGTAGCAGCGGTATATCTTGTCGGCAGCTCTTCTGCCGCCTCATCCAAATCCTTCAATATCTGCTGTACTACTTCTTCTCTGGGTGCACGTGGTAAATTTGCTTGAGAAATGTCAGGCTCTTCTAATATCAATGGCACTGCCCCATAGTAGGTGGTAAGGAGGTTGTAATACAGTGCCCGAAGAAACTTCGCCTCCGCTTTCATCCTACTTTTCAGGTTATCATCCAGGGGAGAATTATCTACTCTAGCGATAAAAGTATTACACCGCCCAATGCCACCATAAGCATCATTCCATCTGGCATTGATAATAGCGGAGTTAGTTGCTGAAGTATGGGTACCCAGCGCAATAACATTGAAACCGGCAGAGTTATCGTAGTTATATGCGTTTGGGGTGGCAGTTTCTTCCCACAACACAGTGGCTGTTCCACCAAATGTGCCGGTTTTGGTCAGGCTGTTGTAGCAGGCTGTAAGTGCCCCAACGGTGCCCTTCTCAGAAACCCAAAAATTTTCAATTGTGTAGCGGTCTGTAGGTTCGGTATCGAGTAAATCATTACAAGAAGCCAAGGTTATCGCCACTAAGACTGTATAGAAAAATCTTTTCATGTTTTCAATAGAAGTTGATTAAAACGTTACATTCAAACCTGTACTAAGCGTCTTCATCATAGGATAATCATAAAGGTTATCTGTTTTGATATCTTGCTCAGGATCCCACAACTTAAAGTCAGTCCAGGTAATCAGGTTTTGTCCATTAATAAATAATGTCATTTTTTTGATTTTGACTTTTGATAACAGATGCTCTGGTAAGGAGTAGCTTAATTGAATATTCTGCAGACGCAGGTAAGAGGCATCTCTTAACCAAAAGGTGGAATTTTGAAAATTTTCGGTAGCTCCTGTAGCAGTGGTTAACAGAGGATACTTGGCGTTTGGAGTTTCTGGTGTCCAAGTGTTGCCAATCCAATCGCGCGTGATGCCAGCTCCATTATTAAATGGAAAAGCAAGATTAGCTGTAGGATAAATACTAATACCACTTACTCCCTGAAAAAAAGAATTTAAACTAAATCTGTTATAATTTAAGTTTATGCCAAAGCTAAACGTATAGTCAGGCATAGATTTACCTGTAATAACCCTATCGTCCCCATCAATCTTTCCATCGCGGTTTATATCGCGATATTTGATGTAACCTGATTTAACAGCATTGCTTACTGTAGCACCATAATCTATTTCTTCCTGATCTTGGTAAAAACCGTCTGCCTGTAAGAGATAATATGAATCTATAGGATACCCTTCTTTTATGATGCGGCGGCCACTAATTATCGTCTCCCCGTTCAAATCAACTACTTCGTTTTTGACATAGTTAACACTAGCCATAACGTCATAGCTGAATTTGCCGATGGTGTTACTATGGGTTAGTGTTAATTCATACCCAGTATTATCAACCACTCCAATATTCTTTTGCGGCCCTCCCAGATTTCCTATTTGGGCAGGAATACCAACTGGTCTTAAAATACCGGATGTCCTCCGCTTAAAAACATCTGCTGTCACCCCAAATTTTCCCTGCCATAATAGTACATCCAGTCCCGCATTGTAAGAGGTAGTCGTCTCCCATGAAATAGTAGGATCATTATAATTAGTAATTGCGGCTCCGGGTTGAATGGTATTTCCGAAGGCATATTGATAAGGCGATCCTGTGTTAACTGTGCTTAAATAACTATACAAAGGAACTGACTGGTTGCCCATCTTACCCCATGATGTTCTTAGCTTCAATTGGGTTATCTGGTGTACACTTTGCAGAAAATTTTCTTGGTGAATGTTCCATCCTGCTGATATGGCAGGAAAGTAACTCCATCTGTTAGCCGGGGCAAAACGAGAAGAGCCATCATATCTTGATGTTACTTCCAACAGATATTTATCTCTGAAGGCATAGTTCACACGGCCAAAGTAAGAAAGTAATCTATCTTTAGAAGATGACCCTCTGACAACTTGATTCGTTGACCCTGCATTTAAATCAGTTAGCTGGTTATCAAAGAAACCCTCCGTATAAGCATCAAAGCTTCTATTATCAAAACCTACATAACTGGAGCCAACCATGGCTGCAAAGTTGTGTTCCCCTCCAAATTGGCGGTTCCAATTTAAGGTATGGTATAACGTTAAGTTGAGGTGGTTTGAGCTCCAATCACGTACTCGGGGTGCTGATCCATTAAATGCTCTTTCTTCTCCCGTTTTAGGGTTGTAAGTGTACATTTGGGGTATAAAATCCTTGCTGAACCTATCATGTTTATCATAACCTATATCAGCATTGTAGACCAGATCAAAAGGAAGTTTATATTCAGTGAAAACTTTCATCAGGAAACGTTGATTCTGGCGAAAAATAGAGCCCTCCTGCACTTCCATTCTTGGGTTCTCAATATTATTTCTTCCTGGTGTGGCTAACCATGTATTTCCATATGTGCCATTTGCTAAGGTGTCTGTAAAAATGGGTAAACCTCGCATAATAACACTCATAACCGTACTTGCGCCGTATCCTGGTTCATGAAACTGACGTAAATTTCCGGTAACACTTCCTCCTACTTTCAACCTGTCTGTTATCTGTGTGCTCAGTTTCATGTCCAGGGAAAAACGATTGGCCTTGTCATTTGCGATGAAGATGCCTTTTTGATCCATGTACCCTAAGGAGATATTATACTGGGTTTTATCAACACCCCCTCTAACTGCAATGTTATGTTGCTGAATAGAACCATCGTTCAAAACCAGATCAAACCAATCTGAGGCAGGATAAACAATAGGATTTACTCTCATCCCGTTACGATATTCTTCTATTTGCTCATCGCTATAGTCTCCTATCAACTTGCCTTCATTAAGAACAGCCTGGTTCCTCATTTGCATATATTGAATAGGATCAGTTAAAACATCAGGTAGTCTGGTGGGTCTCTGAATACCAAATGAGGAGCTATAGACAATAGTATTTTCACCCGCCCTACCCATTTTTGATGTAATCAGGATTACTCCATTAGCTGCTCTTGAGCCATAAATAGCGGCTGAAGCATCCTTAAGCACAGTAACACTTTCTACATCATTAGGATTTATTTCACTAATAGGGTATTCTATACCGTCTAATAATACCAGAGGCTCACTGTTGTTTAGCGTGCCTATGCCTCTTATCCGGATAGAAGCCCCGTCTTGTCCGGGCTGAGAGCCGGCCTGATTTACCCATAACCCTGGCACTCCGTGCAAAGCTTGGCTGACATCAGTAAATGGTTGGTTCTCTTTAGTACTCATTTCTAATGTACTTATAGAACCAGTTGAATGAATTTTCTTTTGTGTTCCATAACCCACAACCACCACTTCACTTAATGCATTATTATCTGCCTGCAGTTTTATATTGATTTCTTCTCCGTTTGTAATGGCTACTTCCTGAGTTACAAAGCCGATATAAGAAAAAACCAAAGTTGCTTCTCCGTCAGGAATGGATAACGTGAAACGGCCATCCATATCGGTAGATGTTCCTCTGGTAGTCCCTTTCAGCACCACCGTTGCTCCTGCAATGGCCTCACCGTTTTCGTCCGTTACCTTCCCGGTTGTTCTTCTTTCCTGTTTTGCCTTCGGCTGTTCTTTTACCTGTTCCACCATCTTCTGCAATACAATGGTGTTATTCACTTCGTGATATTCAATTTTGTTAGGAGACAGAAGCTTTTCCAGAACCTGGCTTAGCGGAGTATCTTTAAAAGAAACAACAGGGGCATAAAACTTCTCCAGGTGGAGTGTCTCTGGATCGTAGGCAAATAAGACGCCGGTTTGTTTTTTTATTTTCTGGATGGCTGACTCCAGGGTTTCCTTATGAAAGGAAATACTAACACTCCGGTTTATGCTACCATTTTTTTGAAGCTCATGGGCATATCCTGGTGCGCTTGATAACACTGTAAATAAAAAAGCAGCAATGAGTAATGCTGACGGCAATCTCATGGCCGCCCGTAACCTTCTTTTCATATCTTTGTTAATGGAATGGTTAAATTATCTTTGACTGAATAGTCCTACTGCTTATGGCAGTAGTAATCTTTTACAACTGCTATCAGGACCAGTAACAGCGGTTGCTTTTTGTTATTAGTGCAGGACTATCTTTCCATTTTCTTTTTTGTGTTTTAGTTGATGAATGGCTGCGATGATTTCAAGAGTTTTATCTCCTGACAATTGCTTATCAAGGGTAAGTGTGTATTTGTAGTTTTTTATTTTGTCTCTCCCTGTCGTAAGCCTGATGTTATAGAGGCTGTAATATACTTCGGCCAGTTCCTTGAAAGAGGCTCTTTCCAGGTTCACTGCGGGTGCCTGCCATGCGGTGGCGTAGTTTGGATTAATATTGCCTACTTCATGCTTGGTCGTAAGCGTGTCATAGCTTATCTGCTTCCCTTTGGTCAGTAGAGCCAGTGAGGCCGCAGAAGAACTTACCTGCACCTTCCCTCTGGTAACACTCACTTGTATTTCTGGATAGTTGGCAGACCTTTTTATGTTGAAGGCAGTGCCCAACACCTTGGTTTCCAAAGGGCCTGAATGCACAATAAAAGGAAGGTGCTCGTTGCGTTTGATATCAAAATAAGCTTCTCCGCTTTCCAGCCAGATTTCACGGTTGTTTATCCCGAAGCCGTTGCGGACATACCTTAATTTTGTATGCTCATTCAACCAAAGGGAAGAGCTATCTGGCAGTAGTATTTTTACATGTTGACCTTTACCGGAAGTAAGGTAACTGTAGGAAAGTGGTGCTTCATTACTTTTAAACTGATAGTAAGCCCCAAGTAGCATAAGGACCAATACAGCCGCCACACTTGCCACCCTCTGCCAAAGTTGCAGCACCTTCCCTTTTCTGATATTCTTTAGAATCGCATTATGCATTATCTCTCCGTCTGCAGGGATAATGGTTCTTTCTGCGGGGGCAGGTTCTGAGGCATCAAAGGCATTGTACCAGTTCTCAACCCACTCTTTTTCCTTAGGGGTTGCACTTCCTTGCAGGTACTTCTTTAATAACTCTTGTTGTTGGTTTAAGTCCACTATGTATAGGTGTGTTTACCTATATATCAGCTAACTCACCCCTGCGTACCTAAGATTTAGGTTAAGGTTATGTTAAGAAATGGCAACCCCTGCAACCAGTAATAACATGTGAGCGTATTGCTCCGAACTTTGATGGCCTATTTTGCCTTTTAGCAACATGCGTGCGTTAGAAAGGTAGTTTTTCACGGTCTGAACAGATAGCGAAAGTTGTGCAGCAATTTCTTTTGGCGTAAATCCTTTTCTATAGCTAAGGAGAAATATTTCCTGCATTCGGTCAGGCATATCTACTAACGCTTCCTGAATGATTGTTTCTAACTCTTGTATTGCCAAGCCAGATTCTGCCAATGAAACAGTAGATATTTCTTGCTCTACTAATTGAGCATTGGCATATTTTAATCTGACCTGATCAGCCTGTATATAATTAATAATACGATAACGCAGAGCTGTAAAAAGATACTCTGCAGCTTTCACATTTTCAGGAATGGTGGTGCGTCTGGTCCAAATCTTTATGAACAGTTCCTGTATTATGTCTTTTGCATCTTCTTCACTGTTTATTCGTCTCAGGGCACTAGAATAAAGCTGCTTCCAATAACGTTGGTACATTTCTGTAAATGCTTCTTCATCCGATCCCCTTATCAAGACCAATAACATATCATCAGTGTATTCCGGAAAACTCATAACTTTTTAAGTTTTGAGCACAAAGTAAAAGAACAGATATTAAGATTGGTTTAACATATTGTTAATAATAAGAATCAAGCAAAGAGAATACTAGATCCTCAAAAACCAGTACAGCAGTTTAAATGTAAAACATTAACTTATTATTTTATCAAAAAGAGAAGATCCTATCAAGCAATAGTCTAAAGCCAAAGTAGCCGTTGAGGCACTCAAAGAACTGTAAATCCTTTAACAACTGGTTCAGAAGTATGAGATCCTCCCCAACATGGAGTTTGGGAATGCTTTTCTATGACAATACCTTTAAGTGATTTTCCTTGCAAGGAGTTATATGGGCGGTGCCTTTAGGCTGACTTTAAGCTGCTGGTTAAGCGCTGCGGGGAAGGCAACCATTTTTTATACCAACTAAAACATTCAGCATACGCTGCTGGAAGAAATTAAACCGATTGCCGAAAAACACAGCGCTATTCTGGCGCAACTGGTACTCAACTGGACCATCCGCCGTCCAGGAGTAGCCTGCGTGCTGGTAGGCGCCCGCGACGAAAAACAAGTAGCAGATAATGCTAAAGCGCTGGGATTCATCTTATCTGTAGAAGAACCAGACACCAATAAATTCAACCCTGCCTCGGTAAGCTAACCGTAACAAATTATAGAAAAGAGCAGGCAAACCCGGTCCTGCTCATATTCCTTTCAGGAAGCATAAGCAGAAAACATAATGAACGGTTGCAATAGTTTTTTACCTTCACCTTCCTGTAATCGGAAAACATAAAACTTCAACATGGAAAACAAGAATTGGGCTGAAAACCTGACCTACAGCACCAATAAGGTGCATTATCCTACAACAGTGCGCCAGGTACAGGAAGTTGTGAAGAACTGCAGCAAAATAAAGGCTTTAGGTTCCCGTCACTCCTTTAACACCATTGCCGACAGCACCGAAAGTCAGGTCTCGCTGAAGCATCTGAATAAAGTCGAAGTGCTGAACACATTGGCACATACCGTAACCATTGAAGGTGGCTTGCGCTATGGTGAGCTTGCGCCCTACCTCCAGGAAAACGGATATGCTCTACACAATTTAGCTTCGTTGCCCCATATTTCGGTAGTAGGCGCCTGTGTCACTGCTACTCATGGATCGGGTGTGAACAGCAGTAGCTTAGCCAGTGCAGTTTCTGCTTTGGAATTTGTAAGTGCAGCAGGCGACATTATTTACCTTTCTAAAGAAAAAGACGGTGAAGCGTTTAAAGGTGCCGTTGTAAATCTTGGCGCACTGGGCGTAGTAACCAAGCTTACGCTCGACCTGCAGCCTTCCTTCAACATGAAACAGGTGGTATACCGCAACCTGCCCATGCAGGAGCTAAAGGCTGATTTCCTGGCAATAATGTCCAGCGGCTATAGCGTAAGCCTTTTTACCACCTGGCTAAACAAAAACATCAATCAGGTCTGGATAAAGCAGGTGAAAGAAGGAAGTTCATCTGGTGCCGCTACTGACTTTTATGGTGCAAAGCCTGCCACTGAGAATATGCATCCGCTGGAGGAGTTATCAGCAGAGCATGCAACAGAACAAATGGGTGTAACAGGTATTTGGTACGAACGGATGCCCCATTTTAAAATGGGCTTCATACCTAGTGCGGGCAAAGAGTTGCAGTCGGAGTACTTTGTGCCCGTAGAGCATGCTTATGAAGCCATGATGGCGATAGAGCAACTGCACGAAAAGGTGTCGCCGTACCTCTTTGTGTCTGAAATCCGGATTATCGCTGCCGATGATTTGTGGATAAGTCCTTTTTACCAAAGAGCATCTATCGCTTTTCATTTTACCTGGAAACAGGAATGGGAGGCCGTAAAAAGATTACTCCCCCTAATTGAAGCCGCACTGGCACCCTTCAACCCACTGCCACATTGGGGAAAGCTGTTTTCCATGGCGCCTGCTGTGCTACAGAGCCGTTTACAAAAGCTTGATGATTTTAAACAACTTGTCCACCAGCACGATCCACACGGAAAATTCCGTAATAGCTTTCTAGAGGAGAAGCTTTTCAGTCAATAAATGTCATTTTTAATAAAAGATTCTGCTCAGCACGTACAAACGCTGTACCCATCACTTACTGTATAGCCGTAAAAGGATTTCTGACATTTTATATGCGTACAAGAAAACTTATTACGATGCTATCAAGACGAAATTTCATATCTAAGGCTGCCTTAACTACTGCAGCTGCCACCTTCGCTCCTGCCCTGGCCTCGGCCTTTGGTGCTGAGTATGGGAGCAGTGGTATACCTTTACCGTACAATTCTGAATCTGAGAAAGTCCTCACAGGTTACAGGCTTCCTTCCAATTTCGGCATTGGAGGGGTAGCAGCAGGCAATGCTTTTCAGATTAACAGCAACGAAGGTATTGAAAATGCGATGGAAGCCGCCTGGAAAGGCGGCGTGCGCTATTTTGATACTTCCCCTTTTTATGGCTACGGGCTGAGCGAACGCAGGATGGGGCTTTTCCTTTACGGTAAAAACAGGGAAGACTATCTTTTATCAACGAAAATAGGCCGCGTGTTTGAGCCAGACCCAAACTTTAAGGTTAAATCAGATATTATCTGGAAAGGAAAGCTCAATTTTAAGTTCAAGTACGACTACTCAGCCGCAGGCGTGCGCAAGTCTGTAGAAGACAGCCTACAGCGCCTGGGCCTCTCCAGCATCGATATAGTATTCATTCACGACCTGTCGCCTGATAATGGTGACATGGGAGATAAGTGGACAGAATACTTTGAGCAGGCCCAAAAAGGTGCCATGCCTGAACTGACGCGCATGCGAGAAGAAGGCATCATCAAAGCCTGGGGAATGGGTGTAAACCGGATTGAGCCAATATTAAAGGCGCTCGAAGTAGCTGACCCGGACATTATGCTTTCTGCGACCCAATATTCTTTGATTGAGCACGAAGATGCCCTGAACCGGCTGTTCCCGGCCTGTGAGAAAAATAATGTGTCTATTGTATCGGGCGCACCTCTTAATTCTGGCTTCCTGGCGGGGAAAGACCGGTACAACTACAGTAATAATATTCCTGAAAAGCACCTGGCTAAACGCAATAAGCTAACTGCCATTGCCAAAAAGCATAATGTAGATTTGCGCACAGCAGCCCTGCAATTTTGTGCGGCTCCCTCCATCGTCACAGCTGTTATTCCGGGTGCCAGCAGCGCCCAACAGGCAGCAGCCAACGTGGCATCCATGAAAACAGTTATTCCGAAGGCTTTCTGGCAGGAACTGAAAAAGGAAAAATTGATAGCTGCGAATGCGCCTGAACCCAAAGCAGGTTAATGCCTGGCCACAATCTTACATCATTATCATCAAGAAAACCATTCCCTTAAGGGCGACTTCTTTTCTCAGTAGCACATAATGCCTATGAATTCCAAAATCAAAAGGAAATATAGTTTAACCTTTTTAGTTTTAGCCATACTCCTTGCTTTAGGCGGAACTGGCTGGTATATCAATAATCAAATTGGCAAATTAAATTCGGGTGACGAGCGCAATGAGGCGTATTCCAAATATTCCTATTATTCATCTGTAATAGATGAATTTATAAGCCCTAAAGAGATAGTTTCTTATCCTGAACAAACAACCGGAGGTAACGCAGGTTTTTGGAGGTTCTTCAAAACATCTCCTAATGCCCCGCAGTTTGAGTTGCCGAAACATGTATTAACAAAAAGGGATTTCCCTGAAGTACCTTCTTCTTATGCTGCTTATTGGTTAGGACATTCTACCGCCATCATTGAGCTTGACGGATATCGAATTTTAATCGATCCGGTATTCAAAAATGCAGGTCCCTTGCCTATTATTGCTAGAAGGATGAGCGTATCCCCTTTGCGGAGGGAAGACATTCCAGCTATTGATATAATTTTGATAACTCATGATCATTATGACCATCTGGAAGCAGAAACCATTAAGTTTTTGGCCAACAAAAACATACAGTTTATAGCACCACTAGCCGTGGGGGCTAGATTACAGGGCTGGGGTGTTCCAAAGAATAAGATTACAGAGCTTGGTTGGGATCAAACTATAACCCATGGATCACTGAGGGTAACCGCCTGCCCAACTGTACATTATTCTGGAAGAAGTTACAATGACAGAAATAAAACGTTGTGGGTCTCCTATGTTATCAAAGGAGAAAAGAAGAATCTGTATTGGAGTGGCGATACGGGCTATGGCGAACATTTCAAAGAGATAGGAAGGAAATACGGTCCATTCGACCTGGCTTTTATGGAGATAGACGCCTGGAACAAAGGATGGCCAAACACCCACCTTTTTCCGGAACAGGTAATCCAGGCTTGCCAGGATATTGATGCTGCACTCTTATTCCCTATTCATTTTTCAACTTTTGATTTAGCGTTACACCGCTGGGATGAATCTATTAGCGTGGTGGCTGATATGGCCTCACAGAATAATATAGAAATTGTGACACCAATTATGGGGGAGAAAGTGATACCGGGGATTACCCAAACAACCAATTGGTGGATACCACAATAAATGCATCACAAGAATAAAAGTTTATCTAAGTGTTCAGTTTACATTGCGCCAATTTATTCTTCAGCCGCTCCTGAATCCGGTAAGTATGGGACCTTTCGTCTTGGTGCGTTGTACGAATAGGATATCCACATTGATTTGATGTTTGATAGGTTCACTATGGCTGAACTTCTGTTGTTCCTTACGTATTTGGTTATGCGGCGCCATAGCTGTCGTATAGGTGTAATTGTAGCAAGACATAGCTACTCCAACAACAAGAATGACAGACCTTGCTATTAAAGTGCATATCAGGGTAATATGGTGGAATGGATAAAATGCTAAGTGACTATTCCAACAAGAAATAAAAATAGAATAGAGTATAATCCAGTGTTTAATAATAACCGGTTTTAACGTCTTAATTATGTTACCTCGTATAAAGGGAAACGAAAGGAATGCCTGATTGAATTTCTGGTGCCCTTTCATTACCAAACAAAAAAATAGATATGGAAGTAAAATATATAAAAGCATTTGGCACACAGGCCGCAGAAGCTCCATTAGAACAGCTAAACATTAACCGCAGAAAGCCGACGCCAAACGATGTAGAAATTGAGATATTATACTGTGGGGTTTGCCACTCTGACCTGCATACGGCGAGAAACGAATGGCATGGCACTGTGTACCCTTGCGTACCAGGCCATGAAATAGTGGGCAAAATAGTGAGCGTAGGCGAACATGTTACAAAATTTAAAGCAGGCGATCTGGCTGGCGTAGGTTGTATGGTAGATAGCTGTCAGGAATGCGAGTACTGCAGAGAAGACCTGGAACAGTATTGCATAAATGTCGCGACCCAGACCTATAACTCACCCGACAAACATTTGAACACGCAAACCTTTGGTGGTTATTCAGAGAGCATTGTGGTGGATGAAAAATTTGTTTTGCGGGTTCCGGATAACTTGGACCTGGCAGCTGTTGCTCCCTTGCTATGCGCCGGCATTACCACTTACTCTCCGCTGAAGCATTGGAATGTAGGTCCTGGACAGAAAGTAGGAGTTATAGGCTTGGGTGGTTTAGGCCATATGGCCGTAAAAATTGCGAAAGCCATGGGTGCCGAGGTAATTGTATTTACAACATCTCCCTCTAAGGTGGAGGATGCCAAACGTTTGGGTGCCGACGCAGTAGTTTTATCCAAAGATGCAGATAAGATGCAACAATATGCCGGTAAGCTACATTTCATTTTGGATGCCGTTTCAGCAGAGCACGATATTAATACCTACCTGAACCTGTTAAGGGTAGATGGTTCTTTGGTATTGGTAGGGGCGCCTGAACAGCCGCTACCGATAGCTGCATTCAGCCTTATTCCTGCCCGCCGAAGCTTCTCTGGATCTATGATCGGAGGAATAGCTGAAACTCAGGAAATGCTTGACTTTTGTGGCAAGCATAACATTGTTTCAGATATAGAGATGATCAGCTTGCAGGAAATAAATAATGCTTATGACCGCCTACTGAAAGGGGATGTAAAGTACCGCTTTGTTATTGATATGGCCTCATTAAAAAAATAGAGGGTTCTCTTTGCTAAGATTAGTTAACATATCAGCACTAGTACTAAAAGGTATTAGTCAAAATAGGGAGGGAATCTCATCAACAGGTGATTTTTTCTTCCTTTTTTGATTAATATTATCTAGCCCTGATAAAGGCTGATAAATTTTATCATCGACAACATTTGAAATTTTGATATAGATCATTCTACGTTTCTTCTCTTGATTGGAGGATAGTATAAGATTTAAGGAAAATTAACTAGTTGGTTAAAGAATGGATTGAGCCAGGCGTCTTAGGAATGTCCAACACCTCTAAACTGTCAGTTCAAGTTCTGACTACTATATGGCAACTCCTTTTGTGTTGGTCCGACAAAATTGCGCGTTTCCTGTACTTTACAAAGTAAGGTTTTTAGGGAGAAGGTCACTACGTAATATCGGTAGCAGGCTGATATTCAATGCTGATTATGCGTTATCGAACATTATTATTTACTTTCTGCTGTTATAATGTTTAGGCCGCCACTGGTGCGGGGAATATCAAACCCCTTGACCATCTCTGGGCACAATGGTGAGAGTAATATCAGTTCCTAAGTTGAAGCCAGCGTTCAGCTGTATCCTTGTTGTCGAAGGTGATGGCAATGACGCCCATGATGCCGTACCCAAGCAACTTATCGGCGGAAAGCTTGCTGTACACGTTTGGAGTACAACCAAGCGTACCCACCAGCACCCCAATTGGTGCACTGGTCCAAGTAGAAGAGTCGAGTATCGGTTCGCAGCCGTCCATGACGCTCAGCCTTGTTTGGTCCCCCATCCAACCGGCTTACAGGATACCCCTCCACACCATCATACCAAATGGTAATGTGCGGCTCCAATGCTAGTGCTCTTCCTTTCATTGATTATAAGGTAATTAAACAAAAACTTTATTCTGACTGCCCGGAGCATTTTTCTAATTAAGCAATGTTGCCAAGAGCCATAAGGTACGGATGTATTAGCAGGAAAGGCGGTGAGATATTTTCTTGCTTTGCAATTCCTGTACGGTCTCGCCGATGCTTTATTTCTTTGCACTAAGGGGTAATTTCCAGTCAGTAGTCTCGGGTCACAGAGGCCGCCTTAAAATAGCCCATAACATAGTGTAGATAAGCATACTTCCTATAACTTTGTCAAAAATTGATCGAGCCTGTTGTCATGGTTTTCACAAATGGATGAACAAACCACACCTACTGAAGTCAAAGCTATTCCCACACCACCTTTAACGTTTTTTCATGAAGCCAGCAGCAGTGTTTTTCCTGACACTCATTAGCCTTGTCCTCTATGTGGCAGCCTCCCTTGGGCAAGGGAGTGCCGCCCCAAGCTCCGATGCGGCTATTTTTCAGCGAGTCGATTCACTGAACCAGGCTGCCTTCGAGGCTAAGCGCAGTAGTGTAGACCAGGCCTTAACGCTCCTTCACCAAGCTGCCCGCCTGGCAGAGGAGCACCGCTACACCAGCGGCTACGCAACAAACCTGGTGTATGAGGCGGGAATCTACCAGCAGCACGGTTATACGAAGAAAGCACTGGTGCTGTACTACAAAGCACTTGACCTGAGCACACAGAGTTCGGATACGCTCAACATTGCCAGAGCAAACCAGCAAATAGCCAAAGCCCTGTTGGAGGCAGGCAACCTTGGCGAGGCGGAGAGGCTTTACAGAGAAGCCAAGCAGGGCTACGCCGCTCTCAGGCTCCGGGATGACCTGGTCAACATCACCAACAGCCTTGGCCTTGTAAAACTTAAGCAGAGGGAAATGGAAGCAGCCGAGCTTTACTTTACCGAGGCAATGACCTCCAGCAGGGAGGGAAACTACGGGTATGGCCTCAAGAAGGCATACTATCACCTGGGGCTGTTGTCCCTCCAGCTGGGTAACTTGGGCACTGCGAAGGACTACTTCTTGCGCAGCCTGCACCTGGATGAGCAAAAGGGAGACAGCTACGGCCTGGCACTCACAGAAATCCAGCTTTCCGAGACTGCCCTTAGGGAAGGGGCCCATGAGCATGCGCTTTCCTGGGCCTCTGCAGCCCTCGGACACGCTCAGATAGTCTTGGCATCAGAGCTGGAGGAGGCAGCCGTGGACAAGCTCATTGACGTGCACCGGGTACTTGGCAACTCTGGGGAGATCATACAGTGGCAGGATGTGCTGATCGAGAGGCAGAAGCAGGCGTTCGAGCAAGGGAAGGACCAAGCCTTAAGCTTTCTGGACTTACTGAAGGAGAAACAGGAGGAGCGGCTACTGTATGCGAGGCAGGCGCTCGAGGCCCGGCAAAAAGCGGAGTGGACATACAGGATCCTCTCCCTTGCGGGTCTAGGGCTGGTGTTGCTCTCATTCCTTGCCTACATGTGGCACAAAAGCTACAGGAAGGCCAAGGAGTACGGTGCCGCGCTGGCAGCCAAAAACGAAGAATTAGGGAAGAAATCTATACAGCTCGATCAGCTCTACCAGACGACCGTCCTGCAGAACAAGAGCCTGGAAGAGAACAACCTAATGAAAGACAGGCTCTTCTCCATCGTGTCTCATGACCTCAGGTCCCCCCTGGCCTCCCTAAAGGGCCTGCTGAACCTGGCGAACCGTAGGTCCATGTCCCACGAGGAGGTCAAACCTTTTCTGGCGATGCTGCAGCGGGAGGTGGAGGTGGTGGCAGACATGCTAAACAACCTTCTGGACTGGTCCAAGACTCAGTTGAAAGGCGTAGCCGTCGCGCTGGAGCCTATCAGCCTGAAGCAGCTAGTGGAGGAGAACAGAGAGCTTGTTCTCCTCCAGGCCAGTCAGAAGGGCATTGAGCTTGAAAACGCCGTTCCAAAGGATGCCGTCGCCCTGGCAGACAGGGAGCGGCTCAACTTTGTTGTCCGAAACCTGCTGATGAACGCGGTGAAGTTCTCCTATAGGGGGGGGCATGTCGTCATCCACGCCGAGGGAAGTGCTGACCACGTAGAACTGCGTGTGACGGATAGCGGCACAGGGATAGCCGCCGACAAACTGGGACGGCTGTTCAAGGGCAGCGAGCGGTTCACTACAAACGGCACCGCCAAGGAAAGAGGCACCGGGCTTGGGCTAAAGCTCTCCAAAGACTTCGTCGTGAGCATGAGTGGAACCATCGGAGTGGACAGCAAGGAGCAGGAGGGCAGCACCTTCCTTGTCACGCTTCCAAAACCCCCTCCTGCAGGAGCCGCTGCAGATTAGGTGGAAACTGCTCTACATTGCGTACTCGACCACATTATCCTCACAAGCGACCATACGTACTACTCCATAGCAGAAGTAGGGCTCTTATAGCCCTACATTTTGTTCATAGCAGGTTGCCTCCGGAGCATATTATTATACCTAAAGCAGAGTTTATTAGTTAAGAGCAAAAGTGAAAGTAGTCTGTTATCTCATATCCACCCACAATCAGGATGACTGAAATCTTAACATCAGCATAATAAATATATACTGAAAACAAAAAAGCCTGCAATCGTTTGATTTTCAGGCTTTTAGCTAATTCTGGTATGATTATCAGCAGAGAGTGAGGGATTCGAACCCTCGATACCCTTTTGAGGTATACACACTTTCCAGGCGTGCTCCTTCAACCACTCGGACAACTCTCTGTTTTTTGGTGGTGCAAAGATAAGGTTTTTACTTTCATCTTTGCAAGTATAAAATGTTTATACCTTTCCTTTTTACAAGGTTATTTCTCCACGAATATTAGCTCCGAGCCAATAAGTTGTTTCTTCCCGGCTTAGGTTAAAACCTAATACATACATCATCTTAGTAATAGCGGCTTCTGTTGTAATGTCTACCCCTCCTATTACCCCCATGTCGAGCAGGTATTTACTAGTTTCATAGCGTCCTTGCTGTACGCGGCCTTCGTCGCATTGCGACACGTTTAGGATATAGATACCCCGCTCAATGGCTTCTCTCAGCAACTCCAGTAGCCAGGGGGCTGTGGGAGCATTTCCGGCTCCAAACGTTTCCAGCACTACCCCTCGCAACTCAGGAGTTTCCAGAATACTCCGAACTACGTTGGCATTAATGCCTGGAAAGAGCTTGAGTATCGCCACGCGGTCTTCCAGGTGAAAATGTGCTTTAAATGGCTCTCTGGCATGCGGACGAATAGCTCCCCAATAATAGTCTATGTCTACACCGGCTTTGGCCAGTAGTGGATGGTTCTCCGATTTGAAAGCGTTAAAATGGCGACTTTCTACTTTTTTTGCTCTGTTGCCGCGCAATAGCAGGTTATGGAAATATATGCAGACTTCCGGCACCAGCCCTTTGCCATCTATTTTAGTGGCGGCTATTTGCAATGCCGTTATCAGGTTTTCGCGGGCATCGGTGCGAACACGGCCAATGGGAACCTGCGCCCCTGTAAAAATAACTGGCTTTTGAAGGTTTTCCAGCAAATAGCTCATGGCAGAGGCTGTGTAAGCCATGGTATCGGTGCCGTGTAAAATCACAAAACCATCGTAGCTATCATAATTATCAGAAATCAGGCGTGCCAGCATCGTCCACTCTGCAATATTCATGTTAGACGAATCGATGGGCGGGTCGAGACTCACTACCGTGAGCAGGTATTTAAACTGCTGCAGCTCTGGCACTTTCTCCAGAATCATGCTGAAGTTAAAAGGAACCAGGTGCTTGGCCTTCTCATCAAATACCATTCCGATGGTACCTCCTGTGTAAATAATGAGGATAGAAGCTTCCGGATCGAGGGGAGCAGCTGTGTCGATATCAATTTTTTCGAAATTCATTAGGCTAATTTAAAAAGCTGCGTAGCATTACGTGTTGTGACTTCTGCCACTTCCGCTACAGATTTTTGCAAGAGTTCTGCCACTCTGCTGGCGACAAATGGCAAATAAGCTGGCTGATTGCGTTTCCCCCGGAAGGGCACCGGCGCCAGGTAAGGGCAATCCGTTTCAAGTACAAGATCATCTAGCAAGAGGTGCGGCAGCAATTTGTCTAAGCCTCCGTTTTTAAAAGTAGCCACCCCTCCAATTCCCATCAAAAAGCCAAGTTCCTTCACCTTTTCCGCTTGGGCTACGGTGCCGGTAAAACAATGAAAAACTCCTTTCAATGTACCATCCTGGGCTTCTGCCACAATAGCGTGGGCTTCCTCAAAAGAGTCGCGGGTGTGTAGTACAATCGGGAGCTGGTGTTTCTTTGCTAGAGCCACCTGCACCCGCAGTGCTTCTTGCTGCTGGGGCAGAAATGTTTTGTCCCAGTACAAGTCAATGCCACACTCTCCTACTGCTGCAAACTTCCGTTTATTTAGCCACTCCTCTACAAGGTATAGCTCTTTTTCGAAATCTTTCTGAACAGAGGTAGGGTGCAGTCCCATCATAGGCAAACAAAGCTGCGGATGCCGCGCCTCTGTTTCCAGCATCACATCAATGGACGTGTGGTCGATATTGGGCATGTAAATTTTAGTCACCCCTTCGGCCTCCGCCTGTGCCAGCGCCTCAGCCTGGTCTTCGCGAAAGGCGTCTGCATAGATGTGTGCGTGCGAATCGATAAATGTTGACATAAATATAGCTTCTAGATAAAAGGCTGCTCGAAGGTGTAAGTCGTCGGCCTGGAGTTGCATTAACCAAGTCGCTCCTGAAGGGCTTCCTTTACATCATAGGATGTAGGCTACTAGAGGCAGTATTGCCAATGTGAGCGTAAATGTCGTTCTATTAAAGCTGCTGCTGTTCTTCTTCCTGTTTTCTACATTTTGTACGATAAAAGCCTGAAAACATGCCAGCCGAATATCCACCTGACTTGCTTCAGGATCGAATCTCCTTCCGAGCAAGTTTCAAATATACATTTTCCGAATATACTATCATAAGAAAATCGGAATTCTGTTAGTAAGAAAGGGATGCCTAACTGGCAACAGCAGGTGCAAGGCTGGCGCGGTGGATCAACTACCAGATGTGAAATTCTGCTAATGATTTTGCCCTTCCGGAGGTAAAACCATCAGCCTTGTTCTAAGAGGTATGCTAAGAAATGCACAAGCTACAAAGCAAAAAATCGCAACTGTTTCCGGTCTGCTACTCTCTGCCATTTAGGTAGGCAGCATGCCGAGCGGAGGATGGGCTACCTCTTGGAGCTTAATATTTGCGTCCTTTCCAACTCACGCCAGTTGGCAGAAAAAAGTAAATGATTAACAGGAAGGAAGTAAAAATCAGGTAAAGCTCAAATAGCAGGTACACCCAAAGCGGTGGCGTGGAGAGTTCAAGGCGCTTGAGGCAGAGCCGGAGATAAGTGCTTTGCAGCAGTAACTTGAGGGCAAAAATGCCCATCATGGCTCCAAAAGAAGTGTGCACGAAAAACGGAAGCCAGATAGGGTAATAGGCAGAGTGCAGCACAAGAATCAGGACCATGTAAAACGGGAGGTGCATAGCGCCCCGCATCCAACGCCGGCGCTGCTTTAGCAGTGTGGGCAAGGAATCGGCCGGCTCTGAACTGGCAAGCACCTGGGGCGCATATAAATTGCGGAAGCCGAAGCCCTTTTTGAGCACTTTGTTAAATATGGCCACATCCTCGGTTACAGAAAACTTTATTTGTTCATAACCACCTGTTGCTTCGTAAGCCTTTCGGGTTAACAGCATGTTATTACCCATGGTAGAGACCGGAAACCCCAAGTCTGTTACCACCTGCATCAGCCCCAGGGCATATACCCAGTCCAGCGACTGTAACCTGGCAAAAAGGTTGTTGCCGGCAATGGTCGTTACACCGGTAACCACACCTGTGTCTGGTTGCATGGTTGCGAGCATCGCCGTAATCCAGTCTTCGGGAACAGCTATATCAGCATCCGTATAAAAAAACAAATCTGTTGTAGCCACTTTGGCCAGGTGGGCCAACACATTTCCCTTCCCTTTTGCCATTCCCATCGTTCCTGTTATTGTCAGGCATTTGTAGTGTGGCTTGTCCTGTATGTAGTCTTCTACCACGGCGAGAGTACCGTCTGTAGAGGCATCATCGCCTATGATTACCTCCAGCTTCTCTTTTGGGTATCGCAAACGGTCTATGGCCTGGAGGCACCGTAGGATAGTGTGCTCCTCGTTGCGGGCTGCAATCAGGATACTGACTCTTGGATAAGAAACCGGTTGCTGCGGATACTCCTTTCTGTGAAAGGCAAATAAACAGAGCAGCACACCAAAAAGAAGGAAAAAAATAACAAAATAGACAACAGAGAAAATCATAGCGAAGAAAAGGTATACCCGCTGGAAGCAAAATGCTCCAGAAAACGTGGCAACACATACTGCATGTTGCGTTGCGCCTTTAAGCTGTCGTGAAATACGATGATGCTGCCACTTTGGGTATACTGAATTGCTTTTTCAAGGCAAATTTCCGGGGCCAGGGTTTTGTCGTAGTCATTGGTGAGCATATCCCACATAATAAGTTCGTACCCTTCCTGCCTGAGCTGCGCAGCCTGCTTCCCGGTTATTCGCCCGTGCGGTGGACGGAACAGGAGCTTTTGGGTGGCGGCTCCGGGCAATTGATTTAGTTCGGCTTGGCACAATTGCACATTGTGCAGGTATTGCGGCAATGGTGTTTGCCAGCCTTTAAGATGGTTAAATGTGTGATTGGCAAGCACATGCCCCTGCTGCGCCACTTCCATGCCTATTTCACGATGCTTTGCCACGTTTTCGCCTACGCAAAAAAAAGTGGCCTTTGCCTGGTACTGTGCCAGTTGTTCGAGAACAAAAGGTGTAATTACCGGAATGGGACCATCGTCGAAGGTAAGGTACAGGGTATTGCCTGCCGAAGGCTTGTGCCAGGTATAATTCGGCATCAGTTTTTTAAGAAGAGCGGGCGTTTTATAAAATCGGATCAAGCGGGTTCTCTTTTAGAGGCTAGAGGAGTTTAATACCGGATAATTCGACCGGCTGATATAGAAGTTGAAAAAACAGGTAAGGGCGCTCCCTAACTGCACCTACCTTAAATTATTTAAATGAAAATACCCTTCCGCAGCAGTTTTCTAATGTTTTAGGCCAAGGACATTTGGAGGATTTAAGGGAGTAGCCAGGTACCCCTTTTAATCTTTCCTTCAGCCACTTTATGTTTTCACTTCAGAGCCTTGCCTATCCGACTTACTTAAAGCGGCATGACAACAAGGTTATGTCATCGTCAAAATTTGCTTCTTCGTTGTAGAGGTGAATTTCTTTTAATAATTGCAGGTGAAGCGTTCTGGAGCTAAGAAAGCGGTGTTTCTGCATGTAGCTGATGGTTCCCTCTACCCCAAACTCAGCCTCAGACGCATCGAAAACTTCGGTTAAGCCATCGGTATAACAGAATAGAACCGATTTTTTAGGAATGTCGATGGTGCAGACCGACATAAAAGGCAGCACATCGAATACCCCCAGCATGGTACAACCTTCATTAAGCAAGCGGTGCGTGTTGTCTTCGAAAAGCAGAATGGGGGAATTGTGACCGGCATTTACGTAACTCAACTGGCGGGTTTTGCGGTTATATATGGCCAGAAAGGCGGTTATGAATTTTTCGGCGATAGCGTTTCTGTAAATCAAATTGTTCAGCTCCGTTACCACTGTGTTCAGGTCCGACACCTGCCGTAGAATAGTACGCAGCCCCGCCTGGAAATTAGACATCAGCAAAGAAGCAGGCACTCCCTTTCCCGACACGTCGGCTACACAAAACAGAAACTGGTCCTGGTCTATTTCAATAAAATCGTAGTAGTCGCCGCCTATAGAAGAGTGCGGAATGTAGCTGGCATGGATTGCCACATTCTTATCGTTGGGCAATGATTTGGGGAAGAGCATAGACTGCACTTCGCGGGCAATTTCAATCTCACGTCGGATAGACTCCTGTGCCAGCCGTTGCCGGTTCATTTTATGGTTCTCGATTGCCACCAGCATGATATTACTGACTGTCTGCAAAAAATTAAGTGCTTCCAGGTTGTTGTAATACGGCTGTATTTTACCGATCATCACAAAAGCCAGCACACGCCCGTTGTGCAGAATAGGAATAACAATTTCGAAGCCGCGCCACCGGCGGTCTACCTGCAGCTTGGAGATAAAGGTAATTTCGGTCAGGTTCACAATCTCGTCCGGCATCTCACATTTAGTGAAATCCATTTCGGTTCCGTAACAGATCTTGCAGCTCCACGACTCATCGTGCACAAACAGCACCAACCGATTAATCTGCAACTGTGCCAGCAGGGTAAAGTGATAAATCTTGTAAAGCGCGCTCTCCGGCAGGTTTTCGTTAATAGCCTGCGTAATTTCCAGCAAAGCCGAAAGTTCCAGCTTCTTTAGTTGCAGTTCCTGCTGTGTATTGGGTACAATGATTTCAGACATTGGTAAGCGGGATTTTAGGATCATAGGCATCACGCAAACCATTTCCTAATAGGTTAAAGGCAAGCACGAGCAAACTGATACAAACACTTGGTAAAAGTACTAAATAAAGGCCAGCTCTGGCACCGATCAACTGAAAACCTTCGTTCACCATCATGCCCCACGATGGTGCCGGTGGCTGCACGCCCAAGCCCAGAAAGCTAAGCCCGGCCTCTACCAGTATAGCCGAAGCAAAGTTGGCAGTTGCAATAACAATAAGTGGCCCGATAATGTTTGGAAGCAAATGATGGTATATTATTTTGAATTGAGACACTCCTAAAACCTGAGCGGCCTCTATGTAGGTTTTTTCTTTCAAACTCAGGATCTGCCCGCGCACTACACGCGCCACCTCTACCCACATAGTAAGCCCCACCGCCACAAACGCCACCCACACCCCTTTGCTATCGAGAGCCAAGCTGATGGCGATTACAAGCATGATACTAGGTACCGACCACACCACCGTCATCAGAAAAAGCATAAGCTTATCTACCCAGCCACCAAAATAGCCGCCCAGGGCACCTATGGTAATCCCCAGCACCAGCGAAATAAGCACTGCCACAAATCCGATACCCAGCGAAATGCGGGTACCCAGGATAAGTCGGCTCAGTACATCGCGACCGGCTTTGTCGGTGCCGAGCCAGAAAGTGCGTTCTTCCAGGTGCTGCTGCCGAACGGCTTCAGCCATTTGCTGTTGATTGGTATACGCTTTGGAGTTTGCCAGCACGTCTTTCAGGGCCAACACCTGCACCTGGTCGGCCAGCGCATTGTTGCTGCGTAGCGGCTGCACCTGCAGGCTGTCGCCTGAAAAATGGACGCTCTCCACGGGTAGTTCTGAGAATGAAGTAGGTTTTCCCGAGAGTACAAACTCGAGCGGATTTACGTCCTGCACCACTGCATTTGGCCGTGCCAACTTTAGAATGGTGGCCTTAAAGCCAGGTGACTTTTTCTGAACCTGCACCAATCCGTTGTTGGCATTTGGTGTACTGTCGGGCATGAGGGCATAGCCACCCAGCGCCACCAGCACGGCCAGCAGAATAATGGCCAGACCAGCCATAGCAGGTTTGTTGCGCAGCAGGCGTTGCCTGATGTAATATGAAGGCGGCCTTGAAACAGAAGGCTTGGAAGCTATCCTAGCCATTTAAATGGAGTTGTGCACGATCAGACCGGCTTTGGTTGCCAGAAAGAAATACTCTTTGCAGTGCGCACTGAAAGTCTTCTCATTGAACTCCTGCTCCGTATCCGGATCGGGATAAAATATCTTGATATAGCCTTGCTCCAGGAGCCTCCGAAGTCCTGCGCAAAGTTCATCATCGGTTAGCGACAAGGTGCTTTTCAGGTCGGTATACGAGGTGACAAAATACAACTCGTCCAGTAAATCAAATTCGTTTTCACTCATCGGTTTTGGATTAAGCGTCCTTTCCAGCGGTAGCGGCCCGTTAGTCCGCAAACAGCTGTATAAATAACATAAGGTGTGTACACCAATTGCAAAGGCAGCATGTACACCAACTCCTTTTTCTTATTCAGAAAAATAAGAACAGGTCTTAAAAATAAGAAATCTATTCCAAACTTGATAGCATATGCCCCTACTAATGCAACAACGCTCACTCCTCCTGCCATGAACCAGGGTATGGCCAGTAGCAATAACAAGTTGACCAGAAACACACTTAGCGCCACCAGCTGCACGTGCCACTCCTGGTAAGATTTCCATTTGCTGGCCCACCTGATGCGCTGCGAAAAGAAGCTCTTTATGGTTTTCCGGGCTTTGGTATGCACCACCGCCTGCTTGTTTTTCAGAAAAAATATACTGCCGGGGAATTGCCTGTTGATTTTGTGGAGCAGGAATTCATCGTCGCCAGAGGCAATACCCTCGTTGCCGGAAAAGCCGCCAACCTGTTCAAAGGCTTCGCGGGTGTAGGCCAGGTTGGCTCCGTTGCACATGTTGGGCCTCTGCAGCTGAATTGAAGCCGCCCCGATACCGATTAAAGAAGCGAACTCCACCAGTTGCATCCGCTCAAATAGGGTTTGGGTCTGGTAAAAAGAAACAGGCCCGCTTATAAACTTTGCTTTACGGGAGGTAAAGGCATACTCAAACAGCGCCAGCCACTCCGGCTGTACCCGGCAATCGCCGTCGGTGAGCACCAACAACTCCCCCCCTGCCAACTCCACTCCTTTGCGCACAGCTGCTTTTTTCTGCATCAGCCCTTCGTAATCCGCCAGCTGTACCAGTCGAAGAGGAAAAGGAAATGAGTCGATAAAGTCTTGCACGACGCGTGCCGTAGCATCTTCGGAGTGATCGTTTATAACTAAAACCTCGCATAAGGCTGCTGGGTAGGTTTGCTTTGCCAGGTCCTGCAGCAATTCCTGCAGCGGCCCCTCCTCGTTCCGGACCGGAATAATAACCGAAAGCTTTGTGGTTGGATGGTAAGTTGCCGGGATGTTGGTTTCTGGCAACTGCCGCCAGGCAATGAGCCTCCTGACGATGATGTACCCGTAGGCTAGCAAGGAAATATACAACAACAGGCTCATGCTGGCTTACCTTTCCGCCTGAATTTCAGCCTGAACACAAACACAAGCCCAAGAGCGCTTGGCACCGCAATATTGAGCAACCAAAGGCTGAGGCTCGCGCTGAGCACCTGCAGCCGGTCCTGCCCCAACAAACCAAACAAAAACATAGCCGATAGCTCCCTTACCCCCAGGTCCGAAAGCAAGGTAACAGAGGGCGCCATCGATTTCAAAAAGAATGTTCCGGATACGCCGCTCAGGTACTGCACCAATGGAAGCCGCACCTTAAACATGTACAGGAGCAACACAAACTGCGTCAGGAAAACCATGTACCGCCCCAACGACAGCCAGAGCAGGCGGGTTACTTCGCGCGTGCTATAGCGGTTCATAACGGCTACGTAGCGCACCACCTTGCGCAGCGGCCGTACGGCCGCCACAAGCGCCACCATGGCCCGGGCATTGTAAAGCAGCAACAGCATGGCTCCGCTCAGCGCCAACAGCACCACCAGCAGGCTTAGACATGCGGCCGGGTAAAGCGTCCAGTAAAACTGTACCAAAAAATAAAATAGACCCCCTGCCCCTACCAGCACCGTGGCCACCAGTTGGCTAAACCTTCCGATAAAAATAGCTCCGATGGCTTCGAGCCGCTGCTGACTTTTAAGCACCAGCACCCGCCCGGCATAATCTCCGATGCGGTTTGGGGTAATAAAGCCCAAGGTTAGGCCTACCATCACCGCTCTATAAGCTTTTTTGAACGACATGCGCTCCACTTTACTTCCCAGCAACTGCCATTTACGTGCCTCGAAACCCCAATTTACCGGAATTAACAGGGCCGTGAGCAGTAGAAGGTACCGCACGGGGCTGGCAAAGGCTTCCTGCCAGATGGTGGCCCAGCTCAGCAGTGTATCGGGTCCGGAAAAAATCTGTTGATATAAAAAGAAAAGCGTGAGCAGCAGCACCATAGCCTTGCCCATGTATAAAAGGAACCTTCTGTTGGAATCAATGTTCAAGATAATGTCTTATTTTTGCGCCCTATGATTTCCACTCCTGCACTTCCGCCCCAAAAACTAATTCTTGGCATCGACCCTGGTACACAGGAAATGGGCTATGGCCTGATCGAGGTAAAGGGTTCTAAGGTGGTAGTGATTCAGTATGGCGTTATTCACCTGAAGAGCTACAGCAATCACGCCATCAAGTTAAAGAAAATTTTTGACCGCATGATACAGCTCATCGACGAGTACCTGCCCGATGAACTGGCCATTGAATCTCCTTTTTATGGCACCAATGTGCAAAGCATGCTCAAACTAGGTAGGGCTCAGGGGGTTGCCATAGCAGCGGCTCTCTCCCGCGATATTCCGTATGTGGAGTATGCTCCTAAAAAAGTAAAGCAGTCTGTTACCGGAAACGGAAACGCCTCGAAAGAACAGGTAGCCAGCATGCTGACACAAATCCTTAAAATTGATGCTGCGCCTAAACTACACGATGCTACCGATGCGCTGGCTGTTGCACTCTGCCACCACTACCAAAAAGGCAACAATGCAAAGTCTGGCGGCAAATCCTGGAAAAGCTTTCTGACTGATAACCCTGATCGGATGGTAGGGAAATAAAATTAGCCTTAAGGCCTGAAAGCAAAAAATGCCTCCGGAAGGCTATTTTGATTTGAATAATTCGGCAACTGGTATACCCCATTAATTATTCTAATGAAAACAGCCTCCCGGAGGCAAAAAGCCTGATTTTACAACCTGGCTTTGAAGGTCAAAATTCAGGTTATTTATTGTTCCCGATAAGAAGCTGCAACAAAGGCCTCTTCTTCCAGATCTGAGAACGTGTTTCTATAATCTTCGTCTTCCATTTCCAGGAGCAGGTTGGCTACTAAGGCCGTCCAGCCGGTTTGGTGCGATGCACCAAGTCCCTGCCCTGTATCGCCGTTAAAGAACTCGTAAAACAGGTGCAGATCCTGAAAATGCCCGTCATCAGAAAATTCATCGTGGTTAGAATGGTACCGGTACTTCCCGGTCTCGTCCTTGTCGAATATTTTAAGCAAACGCACCGTTAGCTCATTGGCAATTTGTTTCAGATTGAGCTTGTTGCCAGAGCCGGTCGGGAACTCATAGAGTTGAGAAGGTCCGTAAAAGGTGTAAAATTTGCGTAGCGACTGTATGATAAGGTAGTTCAGCGGAAACCAGATAGGACCGCGCCAGTTTGAGTTACCACCGAACATATAAGACGAACTCTCCCCTGGCTCATATTTAATCACGTGTTTGCCATGGTGATCAAACTCGTAAGGGTGTTCAAGGTGGTATTTAGACAAAGACCTTATTCCAAAATCAGATAGGAACTCGGACTCATCCAGCAACCTGTTCAGCAGTTGCTCCAACCTCGGGCCACGCATAATAGAAAGCATAAAGTCGCCGTTCTCGTTCTTCTGCTCAAAGTGGTTAATGAGCGAAGCCAGGTCGGGCCGTGTCCGCATGATATTGATAACCCGCACCTTAAACTCATAAGAATGGTCGAAAATGGTTTTGCTGATCATCTCCACGGCAAACAATGGAATAATACCAACAAGGGATCTAATTTTCAGCCTGTGAGTACCTCCGTTTTCGAACTGTACCACATCGTAAAAAAACTGGTCATCATCGTCCCACAACGAAATGTTCCGGTCGCCGATGTGGTTCATGGCCCAGGCAATGTTCAGGAAATGGCGGAAGAATTTAGCAGCAGACTCTTCGTAGGCAATATTATGTCCTGCCAGTTCCAGAGATATTCGTAGCATGTTCAGCGAAAACATGGCCATCCAGCTGGTGGAGTCGGCTTGCTGCATGTTTTTGATACCGGCGGGCATTTTGCTTCTATCGAACACACCAATATTATCGAGGCCCAGGAACCCGCCTTCAAACAGGTCGGTGCCATTTACGTCTTTGCGGTTTACCCACCACGTAAAGTTCATCAGTAGTTTTTGGAAGGCCCTCTCTAGAAAGTCCAAATCAGAAACGCCTGTTTTCTGTTTGTCTTTCTCATACACCTCCCACACTGCCCAGGCATGTACTGGCGGGTTTACATCGCTGAAGTTCCACTCATAAGCAGGAATTTGCCCATTGGGGTGCATATAATACTCGCGCAACATAAGCTGCAATTGCTCTTTAGCAAAATCGGGATCTATGTGTGCAAAGGAGGTGGCATGAAAGGCAAGGTCCCAGGCCGCATACCAGGGGTACTCCCACTTATCTGGCATGGAGATAACGTGCCGGTTCGTCAGGTGGTGCCAATCAGCGTTTCGCTTTTTAATGCGCTGTGGTGGTGGGTCGCCCTGCTCCCCGTTCAGCCACTTGTATACGTCCATGTAATAAAACTGCTTTGTCCAGAGGAGGCCTCCAAGAGCATTACGAAGCAGTTTTTTGTGTTCGGGTTTAAAGGATTCAGGCGTCAGTTCCTCATAAAAATGATCTGTTTCGGAAGACCTGCGGCTAAAAATGGTATCAAAATCGGACCATGGATCCGCAGTTTGGTTTTTACTTAGCCTCACCTTAAACGTTTTGGACTCTCCTGCAGCCAGCTCTTTTTTATACCACACTGCTGCCCTGGTACCCAGCTTATCAGGGTTTACAGTGTGTTTTCCCTTCAGCACATAATCATTGATTCCGTCTTTAACATAAGGGAACTCGTTTAATGTATTGTAAATGTGCTGATTGTTTGTCTCGTTTTCGCAAAAAAGCTGCTCACCAGGTTCATGGTAAAAATACATTTCCCAATTTCTGGTAGAATAGGTTTGTATGCAATTGTCGGCTATAGCAGATAGTTTTGGTCTTTTGCTTCTGAACCAGGGGTTGTGTTTCCAGTAATTACGGAACCAGATGTGGGGCAGCACATGAATAGTTGCTGCCTCTGGCCCACGATTATAAACGGTCACTTTCAGCAGAATATCATCTACATCTGCTTTGGCATATTCTATGTAGCAGTCGAAGTACCTGTTCTCCTTAAAAGCATCAGTATCTAGCAGTTCTACCTCTGGTTTAGTACGATCCTGCTTGTTCCGGAGTATCAGTTCATCGTACGGAAAGGCAGCCTGCGGGTATTTGTAAAGGTATTTAGCATATGTGTGATTAGGGGAAGAATCGAGGTGAAAGTATAATTCTTTTACGTCCTCGCCATGGTTACCTTGCTCATTGGTTAGGCCGAACAGCCTTTCTTTTATAATTGGATCTTTGCCATTCCAGAATGCTGGAGCAATGCATATAATCTGGCGGTCGTCGCAAAAACCGGCAATTCCTTCTTCTCCCCATCTATAAGCAATACTCCTGGCTTTTTCATGAGTAATACAGTTCCAGGTGTCTCCGTCAAAACTGTAATCTTCTCTTACTGTTCCCCATTGCCGCTCTGTAATATAAGGCCCCCATTTTTTCCAGCTTTTCTTATTTTCACCGTTTAAAGTTGTGTTCTTCTCCGAGTCAGCGTTTACCATTGCACTATTATAGTTAATTCTCTCATTACCGCTTCTAATCATTACTTTTTAAGTAAAGCGGCAACTATTTAACAAAATTACAATTATCCTGAGATATTCATTGAAAAATCACTTAAAACCAAATTCATTTTAATTATTTAATTTATCAGTTCGTAATCTTAGCTGCTGTTGTTATTCACCTCTACCTACTTTAGCAAATGCCACTCCTTGCCTTTGTAATTCAACTTTATTTTGATTAGATCAGTTTGCAGGCATGCTCTGAATCAGCAAAGCAACCGCCGCTAATTTTTTACCCCTACGTAAAATCATATTTCCATACTGCTGCAATTCATCTTTGCAACTCTAGTAATGCAAATGACACGAGCTTTGGCAGTTATTTATTACCATAGAAATACAACAAAACACTTCAGGCCATTTATAAAGTGTAGTAAAAATGCACTACTTGTTCCTCATTTGAGGGCCTGGTTGCCCGGTAAAAATCCAAAGCATAACCATCTGCTTTATCAGCTTGCACAAAAACTTCTTCAAAGCCTTGTTGGGTGCAATAAAGTTTTGTTTCAGAAATAAGCCTGCTACCAATTCCCTGCCTCTGAAATTGTGGAAGTACAGCTAAGTCGTAGATATAGGCCAGTGGTTTAGAATTGTAATATTGATGTAACACATAAACCGTTAATCCTGCTATTACTGTACGTTCCTGCATGGCGACAAAAACCAGGAAATCATTTTTTGCCAGAACCTGCGCTAAGTGGTTCCGGTCCGGCATTAAGAACTGTTGCATTTCAAACACCTCTTCAAACACGCGGATTAATTGTATAAATTCATTAACATCCTGGTCCAGCAATTTCTTGTATTCTATTTCCATAGCCATTAATTTTTAAAGCCTTCTCATGCTATTGAATTTGGTAGGTATTTACGGTGGCAAAACCTAGGAGGTACAACTTTTAACTTTGCCTGCTGTTGTTTCTTTTTCCATGTATACTTCTCAGGGTGAAGTCCATTGAGCAGCACATCCAAATCTTGTAAAGTGTAGGTTCTAATAGTAGATAAGGCACCATCCCAGGCGAGAAAAATGGAATAATAGGCTAATTGAGGAAAAACATTATGGTTGCCATAAAGGAAGCCGCTTAAACAACTAAAATGCTGTTAACAAGAAGCGCTTGATAGATAGATTGTAGTGGTTTGAAATAATCGATTCTTAAGCGAATTACTAATTCTAAAAATTTGTGCTGGATAAGGTGAGATAGTCAAGATATAATCTGACAGTTTATCCTAAGGCAGAGAACCTCTTAGTTCATTTCAATCTGGAATTGCTCATTTTACAACAGGCCGTTAATCATCTCTTTCACTTCGTCATTGCCAGGAAAGCCTGTAAACTTCTTGATCAGCACACCTTCTTTGTTGTATAGCAGATATGCTGGAATAGCCTCAAACCCAAACTGGTTCATGGTATATTCCCACTGGGTGGCTGTCAGATAGTAATGTTCACTGCCTATTCCTTTGATTTTTTCCTCCCATCGCTTTCGAGGAGAAGTACTGTTTGTTAGATACACAAATGCAACATCCTTATCCTGAAAGTCGCCCTTTGTACTTTTGAATTTATTCATTGCTTCCAGGCAAAGACCACACCATGTTGCCCAAAGGTCAACAAGAACAACCTTGTTCTTATGTTTAACAACAATTGTTTCCATTACTTTATCGCCCGAAACTGATGAGATGTCAATCACAACAGCAGGTGATATGAATTTGTCTAATTCAACAACCTGCTGATTTTTCCTAAATAGAATTTTGGCAATTTCTCCATTTTTCCAATAATCTGTTATATGCTCTTTTTGCTTTTCGGTTAGCGGTCTTACTTCCTCATTCAGTTGTCTGGCATAAGCATTGGCTGCTAAAATATCGTAGTAGGGGCCATTGTCGAATCCTACCAAATCAGATAAAACAGCTTTCACACTTGACCAGTGTTACGCTACTGCCAATACACTCCATAAGAGAGGCGACCAAAGCGATATGCTTTTGCGCCATTAACCAGGTCTTGTGCCCTAGTCACAATATCCTGCGGCAGGCAAGCCCACAGGATAAAACCACCCATTGCCGGGTGGTACTGGGAATTTCCGGTTTCCGCTCCTTCACCCACCTCTACCAGACCAAGCAAGACAGCACCTACTANGCAAGCCCACAGGATAAAACCACCCATTGCCGGGTGGTACTGGGAATTTCCGGTTTCCGCTCCTTCACCCACCTCTACCAGACCAAGCAAGACAGCACCTACTACCTCCGCTACAACTATGGCTATCTGCTCCTTTATTACAATAGGTACATATTTAAACCAACAGCATTACTTGGCGCAGCAGAAAAGCTAAAACAACAAAAAAAGCCCCGGTTTCCCGGGGCTTTCCTTTACAATTCAAGTAACCTAAACTTACGCTTTGGTTTCTTCTTCTGAAGTTTCATCGGCAGATGTATCGTCTTTCGACTTTTTGGCAGCCGCAGCTTCCAATTTCTTAACACCAGCTTCTTTCTCATTCTCCATCATCTGCTCTTTCAAGGCCGAAAGGGCATCCAGGTCGCCAAGAGTAGATTTGTTCTCTACCTCTTTCTGAGCCTTAGGAGCCTTAGGCGCTTTCTCAGCACCGGCAGCAGGCTGTACTTTCTTAGTGGCTTTGGCAATTCTGTTAGCCTCTTCACCATAAGTAGCCGCATGCGACAGAATGATTTTACGGTCTTCTTTAGAGAATTCTACTACTTTAAAGTCTAAGCTCTCGCCAGCCTCTACTGTAGTACCGTCTTCTTTCTGAATTCCTTTAGGGAACGCGAAACCTTCGATACCGTATGGCAGCTCCAGCACAGCGCCTCTGTCTGATTTCTCAAGCACAGTTGCTTTGTGTGTAGAGCCAACACTGAATACAGACTCAAAAGTATCCCAAGGGTTTTCTTCCAGTTGCTTGTGGCCCAAGGCAAGTCTTCTGTTAGGAACGTCAAGTTCCAGAACAACTACGTCCAGGTTTTCACCAACTTTTACAAACTCAGATGGGTGCTTGATCTTCTTAGTCCAGCTAAGGTCAGAAACGTGCACAAGGCCGTCTACACCTTCTTCCAGTTCTAAGAACAGACCGAAGTTAGTTAGGTTACGAACAACGCCAGTGTGCTTGGTGCCCACGCCGTATTTCGTTAACACGTCTTGCTTAGTCCATGGATCTTCGGTAAGCTGCTTAATGCCCAAAGACATTTTACGCTCCTGACGGTCGAGTGTCAGCACTACTGCTTCTACCTCGTCGCCTTGCTTAATAAAGTCTTGTGGGTTACGCAGGTGCTGCGACCAGCTCATTTCAGAAACGTGGATCAGACCTTCTACACCTGGCATCAGTTCCAGGAATGCACCGTAGTCAGCCACGTTCACGATTTTACCTTTAACTCTAGAACCAACTTCAACCTCTTCAGGAAGGGCATCCCAAGGATGAGGAGTAAGTTGTTTCATACCAAGGGAAATACGCTTCTTGTCATCGTCGAAATCAAGAACTACAACGTTAACTTTCTGGTCAAGCTGCAATACTTCTTCCGGATGGTTGATACGTCCCCACGAAATATCTGTAATGTGAAGCAGACCGTCTACGCCACCAAGGTCGATGAACACACCGAAGTTTGTCATGTTCTTGATAACGCCTTCCAGTACCTGACCTTTTTCGAGGTTGTTCAGGATGGCGGCACGCTGCTGCTCCAGGTCTTTCTCGATAAGTACTTTATGAGATACAACCACGTTGTCGAAAGCGGCGTTGATTTTCACAACTTTCACTTCCATTTTCTTACCTACAAACACGTCGAAGTCACGGATTGGCTTCACGTCGATTTGCGAACCTGGCAAGAAGGCTTCCACACCGTGGATGTCGGTGATAAGACCACCTTTTGTTCTGCGTTTCACCACACCTTCCAGAACTTTGTCGTTCTCAAGAGCGTCGTAAATTTTAGCCCAGGCGCTTACGATTTTCGCTTTCTTACGAGATAAGATAAGCTGACCGTTTGGATCTTCCTGGTCTTCAATAAATACTTCTACCTCGTCGCCTACTTTCAGGTCAGGGAGATCTCTGAATTCTGAAACCGGTACCAGGCCATCAGATTTGAAACCGATGTTCAGGATCACGTCACGATCAGTGATGCCAACAACAGTTCCGCTAACAACCTCCTGCTCCTGTACAGTAGTCAGGGTGTCGTCGTACATTTTTTCCATTTCGGCTTTCTCGTCTTTGCTGTAGCCGCCGCCGAAACCTTGAGACTCAAACTTGTCCCAATCAAAATTATCTGGAGAATTACTCATATAATAAGTTGCTCTGGTTAAGCCACCGGCGTAGAGCAATAGGCCGGTTTGGTTTAGTTTTACATTTCCCTGCTAAAACACAGGTCCCATTCACCCGAATGAAGCGGCAAAGGTACGAATTTACCTGAAAAACACCAGCATTTTAAGATAATAATTAGTAGCCTTTACTTACCTTGTTTTCTGCCAGAAGCCACACATTAAGTCTATGTCAAAGCAAGCATAAACGATTCATTATCAGAATATAAAATCAACATACTCAATTCTTCTAATGAAAATGATCTTCCAGAGGTGTTTTCAGGTGTGTAAGGCTCAGGGTTAAAGGAGACTGCCTTATTCTGGTATTCCGCAATAGGGCATCTGCCGCAGACCCACAAGGCAAACCCATCAGCAGCTTCACGACCAACCAAAGCCTTTCTTTAGGTTAGCCTTAAAAGTACCTGTATCTTGTGTTTTGTATATTGGACTAGTCATGTACCAAACAAAATGGCTGTTTGGCTATCCGTTGGCTTGCTTTAGTCTGCTACCGAACCAGACTGCTATCAATTCTTCTAATGAAAATGAACTCCCAGAGGCAAAAAGCACAAAAAAAGCCCAGTGACCCATAAAATGTCCGAGCCTGAAGGCTGAGGCTTTCAACACTCAGGATCATGATCTTGATCCAACTTAATACCTCAAGCCATTCTTAGGGTATATAGCTTTAAATTCCTGATTTATAACTGCTTTATTAAGCCCAACTAAATTTATTAGCAACAAATTATTCTTATTGCATTTCCATTCCCAGGTAATGGCGCCAGTCTTGGTTGTGGGTATCGAGGTGGAGCTGAAGGAAGGAGAGCAGCGAAGGGCGTTTTGGTTTAGAAAGTAGCTTAAGGCCGGCTTCTTCGGGGGTTCGGTTGCCTTTGCGAGTGTTGCAGCGCATGCAGGCAGTTACCAGGTTCTGCCAGTTTGTTTCGCCGCCTCTGGAGCGGGGCACCAGGTGGTCGAGCGTGAGGTTTTTGACTGTGCCGCAGTACTGGCACTTGTAGTTGTCGCGGCGCAGCACATTGTGGCGGCTCAGCGATATTCCGTAATAAGGCACCCGCACATACCGCTGCAGCCGAATTACCGAAGGCACCGGATAGGATTTGCTGATAGTGTGCAGCACAGCATCGTGGGTGTTCGACACGGTTTCTGCCTTATCGAGGTAGACCAGTACAAAGGCCTTTTGGATAGAGCAAACTGCAATAGCACTGAAATCTTGGTTGAGTATAAGCACTTTATCTCTCATAACAGCTTTCGTCTTACGCTATGCTTGTACGGAAAACTGCCGCAGAGATATGCTCTTACAGGAAAGAAAATATAGCTACTCCGGAATAATTCTTTTTATAATGCGCAACTGGTGCGAATAGCGTTTCCGGTCCTGCTGATAAATACCCTCATGGTCCAGCGTATCGATGCGAACCTCGCCATGGGCATGCAGAATTTGCTGGTTCTCCAGCAGGAGTCCTACATGGATAATACGGCCTTCTGCATTTGAGAAAAAAGCCAGATCGCCGGGGCGGGTTTGGGCCACAAAATGCACCTCCTCCCCCACTGCCACCTGCTGGTAGGCATCGCGCGGGAGCTGGTAGCCACAAACGCCAAACACTTGCTGCACCAGGCCAGAGCAATCGACTCCGAATACCGACTTGCCACCCCATTGGTAAGGAGCCTTTAGCATAGACAAGCCAACTTTTACCACCTGGTCTGCCGTTAGCTGCTGTTCATGGGTAGTGGCGCGGCCGTTAAATTGCAAGGTTTGATCGTTGATGTGCAGACTGGAACCATCGTAAAAAGGAAGATAAGCACCAAGCCCTATTGGAATGGCCGTTTCGCCGGAATGAACCAGCTGCACCAGATCCAGTACCCGGGCATGGCGGGCATTTTTCCAGCGCTCAAAATAGGCCTGCCTCACGGGGCTGTGTTGCTTTAAGTCTATCCAACCGCGGTATTGATCAGTGGCCAGTTCTATTTGCAGCCAATTACCTTGTGTAGCCAGTATACTATAGCATTCTCCGAACAGCAACTGCGACACCTGCTCTGCTCTGTCGGCAGGCTCGGCACGCATTGGCACCAGGCTAAGGGTTGATATTCCGTATTCCACTTTATTTTATTTTTTGATGATATATAGTGTGCTAGAATCAATAATACACCTAATAAAGCGCAGTGTTCTATTTAATTAAATACTAGTTCCAGTTATTCAGGGACAGTAAAACGTTCCAGGTGCTCTGCTAAATTATTTAAATGAAAATGGCCTTCCTAAGCTTAAAAACAGAAAACAGACCCAGGCTAAGCTGATATAAACTGTTCTACCTGCAAAAGGAGAAAGCATCAAAGCATAGCTATCACCTGCTATTCCCAATCTTCAACAATCACTCTAACAATAAATCCTTGTCACCTGAATTTCAATTGCTTTACAAACTGTTTTACCACCTCAGGATTTGTAAACAACTTTAGTTCTGACTGCAGTTGTTGAATGGTATCCCGCAGCACTTTCTTTTCCCGCCTGATTGTTTTCTCCACTGCTTTAGGCGAACCTCCGAACTGGTACAGCAGATTAGCCTCTGGCCCCAAGGCATGCTGAGCCGCGTCTTTTTCCAGTTCCTGTACCTGGTCACTAAGTAACTTTACATAATATTTCAACTGTATCTCCCGCTCCTCCTCAGCTGCTTTGCTCCTGTTTCCAAGAAACTGCATTTGCAACCGGAGTAATCCAAAAAAGTCGTTGTTGCCATAAGCCAGAGTTACTTCTTTTATGGCCTCCTCCTTCCAGGCCCGCTTTGTTTCGTCCTGCTCCTTGTCGGGGTGCAGTTGCTTAACAAGCTCGGTGTAGAGACGCCTGCTGGCTTTGCTGAGGTTACTCACCTCGACTTTCATAGCCTCCTCTTTTTCTAATTGGGTCTTCGTTTTCTTTTTAGCACCCGATTTGTTTTGTCGCGTATCCTGCTGCCCTTCTAACGGCCTCTGGTTTCGCTTTGCCTTCGTCCTCTCTACATCATCAAGCGCTTCAGCTTCTTTCTCCTCACCGAATGCACCTTTAAACATATTCTGCGCCATCTGGTTCGCCTCTGCCTCCAGTGCTGCTTCTGCGTATGTTTTCGGCGCATACCTGTCGTGAAGCTCTATCAGTTCTTCTTTGCCGTACTTTTCGACCAGGGAAAAGGCCATATCGCTAATAAAGAGAGCCAGTTGTTCTTGTTCCTTTTTGTGCAGAAAGGACTCGTGGTAGGCTTGGTCGAGTTGCTTTACAATGGCCACCTTCAGGTCTATGGTTTCATTCTCAAGTGGAACCAGCTCTTTCTGCACTCGGGCCTTCAGTATGGCCATAGTATTTTTGCGTTGTTGTTGTTCTGCCTTCAACGCATTCACCCGCTTCATCATCTGGTTAAACTGGCGCTGAAGGAGCGTTAAATTGCCCGATTCCTCCTGCATCTGAGGCACCAATTGAGCGGAAGCTTCCTGTATTTTGTTTGCCATAATTATACCTATTGCCATTACCAAAGGTTCAACCCATATTCAACCTATCCTAGAACAATAATTGATTATTATACTGATAAACAAATACCTCAAGAATCGAAACAAGAATATCTAAACAATTAAAGCTTTTTCTGATTATCAGAAACTAAGAAGTAATGCCTTTAGTAGGCGCTTCTATCCATCTCCCGTTTCACGTCGCGAGCCTTTATGTCTTCTCGCTTGTCGTATAGTTTTTTACCACGGGCCAGGGCTATTTCGACTTTGGCAAAACCACGGTCGTTTATAAATACCCGTATGGGAATAATGGTAACTCCTTGCTCTTCTGATTTATTCTCCAATTTTCGAAGTTCAATTTTATTAAGCAGCAGCTTCCGGACCCGCATTGGCTCGTGGTTGTAATGTGTCCCTTCGGTATAGGTAGAAATGTGCATGTTATGCAACCACAGCTCCCCGTTATGGATGACACAATAGCCATCCTGCATATTTACCTTCCCCTCCCGTATAGATTTAATCTCGGTGCCACGCAGCATCACGCCCGCCACATATTTATCGAGGAACTGGTACTCAAAAGAGGCCTTGCGATTTACAATGTTCACATGCTTCTTTATCCTATCTTTTTCTTGTTTTGCCATTAAGTTTAGATGCTAGATTATAGATGATAGATGTTTGACAAAAGGCACCTTACAATTTAAATGCCTGCTCCTATACTAATCACCTCCATATTTTTTACATTTTACCTGATAGATTCAGAGTTGTGCTTAGGCTCAATTTTCAAATTACCTCATTTGGAAATCTACCCAATTTTCATCCTGGGGTCCGGACTCGCGTATTGGTCCGTAAAGTCACCAGAAAGATATTGATAATGAGCAGCTATGGCTATCATACCTGCATTATCGGTACAATACTGAAAAGCCGGAATATACACCTGCCAGTTTTGCTTTTTGGCATATTCCTGCAAGGTTTGGCGCAAACCAGTGTTAGCCGAAACGCCACCAGCAATGGCTATCTCGCGGATGCCTAACTCCTTACTTGCCTGCACCAGCTTCCGAAGTAAAGTCTGAATGAGCGTATACTGTACACTGGCACAAATATCTGCCAGGTTCTCTTGTACGAAGTTGGGGTTTTGTTTCGTTTGCTCTCTAAGGAAGTAAAGCACCGAAGTTTTAATTCCGCTGAAGGAGAAATCATAACCTGGCATGTTGCCAATGGGAAACTTATAAGCTGTTGGGTTGCCTGAGGCAGCCGTTTTATCGAGCATGGGGCCACCGGGGTACGGCAAGCCAAGCATTTTAGCAGTTTTATCAAATGCCTCTCCTACGGCATCGTCTGTTGTTTGGCCGATAACCTGCATATCGAGGTGATTCTTTACCAGCACCACCTGGGTGTGGCCACCACTCACGGTGAGGCACAAAAACGGGAAAACGGGTTTAGGCTCATCAATAAAATGTGCCAGGATGTGCGCCTGCATGTGGTTCACCTCTATCAACGGAATATTTAAACCCAGGGCAAAAGATTTGGCAAAAGTGCAGCCTACCAATAATGCGCCCAACAAGCCTGGCCCACGTGTAAAAGCTACTGCATTTAGCTCAGTTTTTGCTACATTTGCCTGGAGGAGTGCCTGCGTAACTACTGGTATAATATGCTGTTGGTGTGCTCTGGAAGCCAGTTCGGGAACTACGCCGCCATATTGTTCGTGCACAGCTTGTGTGGCTACAATATTAGAAAGCACCTTACCACCCTGAATAACGGCAGCTGAGGTTTCATCGCAGGAAGATTCGATTGCTAAAATCGTAGGTTTAGTCATTTTTGGAAAAAGAACAGTCAAAGAATTACGCCAAAGTTATAGGAAAAGCTATTCTAAAAATAGCTTTAGGCCTGTTCGTGTTCTTAATCTTACTCTTTGGCGTGGCATATGTTGCCCTGCAAAACCCAGGAGTGCAAACAAAAGTAGTGCAAAAAGCCGCCGAGTACCTCTCCCGCACCCTCGACCACCAAGTGACCATAGACCGTGTTAATATTAAGTTTTTCAGAAATGTGGTGCTGGAAAAGGTGCAGGTGCTCGACTACCGCAATCAGGAAATGTTTTACCTGGGCAGTGTGGACGCAGAAATAAGCCTCTTCTCTATTTTCGACCCGAACACACTCCACATTGGCACCCTTGAACTAAACGAGCCACGGGCAAACCTGGTGAAGTATGAAGGTACCGACTCTCTTAACCTAAGCACCTTTATTAAAGCATTAGGTAAGCTCATCACAAAAGACTCTACTAAAACCCAGCGACAGCCTTTCGAGTTCTCAATAGAGGAGGTACAAATCCGCAACGGGCGGTTTACCTACGACGACTTCAGCGTAGCCCCTGCCCCGAACGGCATCGATTATTTCCACCTTACGGTAGATAAACTGAACGGCAACTTTACCGAACTATCCCTCGGCGATACCCTGCGCGCACGGGTAACGAACCTGCACGCCACCGAAACCCGGTCTGGCACCACACTGCACAACCTGGATGCCCTCATTACTTACGCCAGTACCTTCTGGGAATTCGATGAGCTGGACCTGAAGGTGAACAACAGTAACCTGCAGCACTACGTCCGCTTCGACTACGACCGTTTCCTGAACTTTAAGTCGTTTGTAGATAGCGTGAGTGTAACTGCCAATATCAAAAATTCCAAAGTTTATTCTCAAGACATTGCCATTTTTGCGCCACAGCTGCTGGACTACAACGAGAACCTGCTGGTAAACTCCGCCGAAGTAAAAGGAAAGGTGGGAAAATTTTCGGCTACGAACCTCGACGTTAGTTATGGGCAGAACACGCACATAGTAGGGAGCCTCAGAGCCGATGGCTTGCCCAACGCCAAAGAAACCTTTGCCAACATCCGGCTTAGCTCCTCTACCATCAATGCGGCAGACATCAGGCAGTTTTTACCCAAGGAGCTTTACACCGTGGTGGCCCGGTTGGGCACTGTGCAACTGGAAGGTAGGTTTGTTGGGTTCTACGAAGACTTTGTGGCCAATGGCTCCTTCACCACCGCGTTAGGAAAGCTGGAGTCAGACATCAACCTTAAAATAGATGATGAATCCCGCAAATCGACTTATACCGGCTATCTTAAGACCAACAGCTTTAACCTGGGCAGGCTTGTAGGCAACTCTGATTTAGTCAAAACTATTTCAATGGAAGGCCGTGTGGCAGGTTCCGGCTTTGACCTGGAGACAGCACGGGTAAAATTAAACGCGACCATTCGGCAACTCCACTTGCTCGACTATAACTACCGTAACATTAAGGCCGATGGCACGCTCAGCCGCCAGTTGTTTACAGGTAAGGTTTCTATAAACGACCCAAACCTGGTTATTGCCGCCGATGGTGTAGTTAACCTTTCGCCAAATGCCAAAGCCTTTAACCTGGCTGCCAACCTGCAAAAGGTGAACCTGCAAGGCATAGGTCTATCAGATAAACCGCTCTCCCTGCGCGCTGAGTCTAAAGTAAACTTTTCAGGTCTGCGTCTCGACGATTTTGCTGGAACGGCTCTTTTTAACGATGCTGAAATCACTTACGATGGAAACATGCTCGCTCTGGACTCCGTGCAGATCATCTCTGAAATAGGAAACGGAAACCGCAGCCTCTCCTTTGTATCAGATCTGCTTACGCTGCAAGCCAGTGGCAATTTCGACTATACCGTGCTGATTACAGACCTGAAGCAGTTGGTGCAGGAATACAAGCTCAACTTCGAAAGTAACGATATAGCCACTGCCGCCTACTATCGAAAAAAGAATATAGCCGTGCAGCAGGAGTATCAACTGAATTACGATATTTATTTAAAGCACGTAAATCCTATACTGCAACTTTTCGTGCCCCAAGCTGCTATTTCTGATTTTTCGAAAGTGGAAGGATCTTTTCGGCATGGCAACACCATTATATTCGATCTGTTCACGGAGGTAGATACTATCCTGTACGACAACATGGCGCTTTACCAGAACCATGTGGAGTTAAACACCTCCAAGCTCCAGCAGAACCCCGATGTACTGGCCAGTGCACTAATAACTTCTGCCCGCCAGGTGCTGCCCTCTGTAGGTGAAACCGAAAACTTTTACCTGGAGGGAATTTGGAGTGAGCGCACCATTAACTTCTCTACCAACCTGGCGCAACCGGGGCAAAGTAACCGCATGACCATTTCCGGTGATCTGAACTTTCTGGAGAAACAGGTACAGCTGGTGTTTAACCGGTCCAACATTACACTGCTCGATAATGCCTGGGCCTTTACGCCCGGCAACACCGTTTTTATCAGCGACCATGGCAAAAGGGTGGTTTTCGAGAACTTTGCCCTGACCAACCGCAATCAGGTATTTACAGTGCTTGGTACTGTGTCCGACGACCCGGCAAGTAAGCTGCAAGTAGATGTAAAAAACTTTGACCTCCGCAACCTCAACCCGCTCATGGCTCAGCAGGTAAGAGGCAAACTCAACGGAGAACTTCAGGTGCAAGACATCTACAACCAAGCCATTATCAACTCCGTGATCCATGTCGACTCCCTTTATTTCGACAATGTGCTTATTGGCGATGTGGCAGGCCGTTCCGACTGGAATCAGAAACTGCAGCAGCTGGTGGTAGATGTAGGGATCAGCTACAACGGCAAGAAGGTGCTTTCTGTATCTGGCAATTACAAGCCACAGGTTACTGAGGAGCAACTCGATATGCTGGCTGTGATGGACAATTCCCAGCTGAAGATCGTAGAGCCAATCTTGAAACCTCTTGTTTCGCACCTGGAAGGCACCATGGAAGGCCGCATCAGGATACTGGGCCGTCTGGATTCTCCTATCCTGACCGGTTCTGTTATGGTTAATGACGGTCAGTTCCGCTTTGACTACCTGGGCACTACCTATCGCATTACCGACAGGGTATATTTTGGAGCCAACAGTATCAGTTTCAGGAATGCCCGTTTAACAGACCTTTACGGAAACACGGCCACGGTAAGCGGTGGTATTGCGCATGATGGTTTCCAGAACATGCTCATAGACATGCAGGCGCGTTACCGCAACTTTATGGTGCTAAATACCACCAGTAGCCAAAATGAACTTTACTATGGCACTGCCTTTGCCACCGGCACAGCCTCTGTGCTCGGCCCGGTAGACAACCTGCAGATTAATGTTACGGCGCGCAGCAACGAAAATACGCGGATTGTTCTGCCTATGGATAATCAAACGGAGCTGGGGCAAAAAGAGTATATCCGTTTTGTAAACCGCAATACCTCCGATACCACCGGGTTAGCCATTGATGTGGAGGAGCAAAAGGTAAACCTGTCAGGCATCAACATGAACTTTAACCTGGACGTAACCGATGATGCGTACTTCGAAATTATTATCGACAGGCAAACCGGGGATGTTATCAGAGGCTCAGGCAACGGCATGATTAGGATGACGATAGACACCCGGGGCGAGTTTAACATGTTCGGTACGTTTGAAATTGCGCAGGGAGCCTACAACTTCAACCTGCTTGAGGGACTGGTATCGCGGGAGTTTAAGGTAACTCCCGGTGGCACAATCGCCTGGAACGGCGATCCGCTGGCTGGCACCATGCGCATTAATGCCACTTACTCTCAACTTACTTCACTGGCCGACTTTGCTCCTTCCGACACACAGGTTCAGGGCAGTTACCCCGTTACGGCCGTTATTGACCTCAACGGCCCCATCCTGACTCCGGAAATAAAGCTAGGCATGAACTTCGATGATCTGCCACAGGATGTGCAAACACCTCTATCTTCTTTTATCAGTTCTATCAAAAGCGATGAAAACGAGCTCAACCGGCAGGTGTTTAGTTTACTGGTGATTCAACGGCTCTCACCGCCTGGTACTTTTGGTCTTGATGGGGCTGGCACTGCCGTAGTAGGCGGAAGCCTGGGTAGTTTACTTTCGGGCCAGCTCAATACCCTCTTTAATAGCATTGATAGTAACCTTCAGGTAGATATTGGTTTGGGCAGCAATACTTTTAACCAGGATGCCCTCTCTGCGTTACAAGTACGCTTAAGCTACAACTTTTTCCAGGGCAGGCTGCGGGTAACCAGCCAGTCTGGCTTCAGTAATGCAGGTGGAGCCGCTGGCACAGGTGGTACCGGCAACCGCAATACCTACCAGGGCGACTGGTCTTTGGAATACTACATTACCAGAAGTGGCGAGTTGCGCGCGCGCCTTGAGTATAACCAGAACCCGAGTGGTATCACCAACAGGGTGCTGGTTAGTCAAAGAATCAGTATGCTGCACACCAAGCGGTTCGATTCGTTGCGGGAGCTTTTTGGGCGCAGCCGAGGTTCTAAGAGGCTACGAAGGTTGCAGCAGCAGGAGCAAATTATTCTCGACTCTGACCCGCGCCTCCGGCTTTAGCAGCCTGTTTTCTTCAGCAGTTAAAGTGCCAGCTGAAAGAGCCAATTTCTAAACAAGCTGGCCCTGCATTTACATTGCACTACCACTTTGGCCTGTTCTTTAAGGATAACAAAAAAATAATGTTACCTCAAAAAGGCAAATCCTGTTCTAAAACAAAGCTTTTCCTGTTTCCCATGATCAAAAGCAGCAGCTAACATTTCAGGAACCGCTTTAGGCAGCTTCCCTACTTAAACCTAGTGATTTACAGATGAAAAACACCTCCGGAAGACTGTTTTCATTAGAATAATTGAATTAAAACAACCTGCTCGCATAAGATTGAACTAACCAGAAGCGTTTCAACAAAATGTTATGGAGGTACCATGGCTGGCAGCAACCCACCTAGGTTTGCCGTAACCACACGGGCCCTAAACTGGTTTGTATAGTAATTGACCGGCAATTATCAATTTTTAAACAAGCTCTTAAATAATATTTCTATTTTTGTGCCGAAGTTACACTTATGGTAAAGCAGCACCCAAAATCAATTAAAAAGAAAAAGCTTGGCAGCTATCCGCATGCGATGGTGATGTTTAGTATTACGCTTTCTCTTTTTGTTATCGGCCTTTTCGGTTTGTTACTCATTCATGCGGGCAAGCTCTCTGATATTGTAAAAGAAAGTATAGAGATGCAGGTATACCTGGACCGCAACCTCACCGACGTGCAACTCGTGCGCCTGCAGAAAACCTTTACCACCAAAGAATATATTGCCTATAAGAACGATACTGCACAGGTGCAGTTTGTTTCCAAAGAAGATGGCGCAAGGGCATTTTTGGATGAGACAGAAGAAGACTTTATGGCCTTTTTGGGTGAAAACCCACTACGCGATGCCTACATTCTTAAAATAGATGCGGAACACTCCAGTTCCGAAGAGCTCCAGAAAATACAGAAAGACCTGCAGGATATCAATGGCGTTTACGAAGTACAGTATGTTGCCAACCTGATTGAATCTATCAACAGCAACCTTCAGAAAGTGAGCCTGGTACTGCTGGCTTTTGCGGCCATCCTCTTGCTGGTGGTAACCATTCTGATCAACAACACTGTTAAACTTGCTCTTTACTCTCAGCGTTTCCTCATCAGGAGTATGCAACTGGTTGGGGCTACCTCTTTTTTTATTCAGCGACCGTTCCTGAACCGGGCCACCTGGCAGGGCATACTGAGCGGCATTATAGCCTCGGCGCTGCTGTTTGCGCTCATGCAGTATGCCTATTTCGAAATAGAAGAACTCCGTTTGCTGCGCGATGAGCAACAAATGATGTTACTCATGATCGCCCTGGTCGTGTTAGGCTGTATTATTGGTTTCCTGAGCTCTTACCGGGCCGTGCGGAAATATCTTGGAATGTCTTTAGATGAATTATACTAACTATGGAGAATAAACCTAAACTTGCGTTTGGCAGGAAAAACTACGTGCTCATGCTGGCAGGAATTGCTGTACTCGCCCTGGGCTTTATTATCATGACCTTGGACGACCAGCAGTATGGCCTTGGTTTTATGGGGGTTACATTGGGCCCGATGATAGTTTTAGCTGGCTTTGTTATCGAGATTTTCGCTATTCTGGTAAAAGATAAAACAGCGGAGTAGATGAGCGTTTGGCAAGCTATTATTTTAGCCATTGTAGAAGGGCTAACCGAGTTTTTACCAGTTTCGTCTACAGGCCACATGATTATTGCGGCCACCCTGATGGGAATAAACGAGCTTCCTATTACTAAAATCTTTGCGGTAAGTATTCAGTTTGGTACAATCTTGTCGGTTGTGGTGCTGTATTGGAGGCGGTTTATCTCCAGCTTTGACCTCTATAAAAAAATATTGGTAGCGTTTATTCCTGCTGCTGTGCTAGGGCTGCTGCTTGAGAAAGTTATAGACTCTATGCTGGAAAGCATCCTGATTACCGCGATTATGCTTATTTTGGGAGGCATCCTACTTGTGTTTATAGACAAGTGGTTTACTCACGCAGACAAGGATAGGATTAATTATAAAAATGCCTTTGTCATCGGCTTTTTTCAGTGTATTGCCATGATTCCGGGTGTTTCGCGCTCTGCTGCTTCTATTATCGGAGGGCTCACGCAAGGCATTAACCGCAAGGCCGCTGCCGAGTTTTCGTTCTTCCTGGCGGTTCCTACAATGCTGGCAGCAGCAACGTTTAAGTTTATCAGAGATATGTTACAGCTCGAAATTACTGATATCCTGTATTTCGACTGGCCTAAAATAGAACATAGCTTTTCTATTATCAGCTCCGAAGACATAAAGCTGTTGCTTATCGGGAACGTAATCGGTTTTCTGGTAGCCATGTTTGCCATAAAATCGTTTATAACCTTTCTGACGAAATATGGATTTAGAGTATTCGGATATTACCGTATTGCCGTAGGCATAGCTATTATCATGCTAATTGCCATGGGCATTGATTTAAAATTCTAGAAATGGTATACGACTTTGTAGCCGGAGAAACCTTACTCATTGACAAACCGCTGACCTGGACCTCCTTTGATGTGGTAAAGAAGGTGCGCAATATACTTCGTGTTAAAAAAATAGGGCACGCTGGCACGCTTGACCCGCTTGCTTCGGGCCTGCTCATTCTTTGCACCGGCAAGTTCACCAAGCGTATCGACGAAATTCAGGCACAGGAAAAAGAATACACCGGCACTATTACTTTAGGTCAGACCACTCCTTCTTACGACCTGGAAACAGAGGTAACAGATTCGGGCGACATTAGCCATCTGACTGAAGAAGCTATAAAGGCGGCTGCTGCCCGTTTTGTAGGCACCATTGAGCAGGTACCCCCACTATACTCTGCCGTTATGATAGATGGCAAAAGAGCCTATACGCTAGCCCGCAAAGGCGAATCTGCCGAAATCAAACCTCGCAGCATTACCATCAAAGCTTTTGATATAGAGGCCATAGAGGGTGCTGTGCTTCAATTTAAAGTAATCTGCAGCAAAGGCACCTACATCAGGAGCCTGGCGCACGACCTGGGCCAGGAACTCGGCTGCGGCGCTCACCTTTCGAAGCTTGTGCGCACCCGCATTGGGGAGTACCAGCTAAAAGATGCGCTAACAATTGAAGATATTCAACAAATCAGAAATACCCAATTAGCCGCGGATGGAAGTAATTCGTGATATAGCTGATTTTCCGAAGCTAAGCCATGCCGTAGTTACCAGCGGCACGTTTGATGGTGTTCACATTGGCCACCAGAAAATACTAAAGCGTGTTCAGGAGCGGGCTCGCCAGGCCAATGGCCAAAGCGTGGTTATTACATATTGGCCACACCCACGCCTGGTGCTCTTTCCGGAAGACAATGACCTAAAGCTATTGTCTGATATAGAAGAACGCATTAGCCAGCTTAGCAGCTATGGGGTAGATTACCTACTTATTATACCGTTTACAAAAGAATTCTCCCGTATTACCTCCCGCTCCTTTGTAACTGATGTGCTGGTACGCGCCATCAATACGAAAGTGCTGGTAATCGGCTACGACCACCGGTTTGGGAAAAACCGCGAAGGCAGTTTTGAACACCTGAAGGCACGGTCGCAGCAGTATGGCTTTGAAGTAGAAGAAATTCCACAGCAGGATATAGATGATATTGCCGTAAGCTCTACCAAAATAAGAAAAGCTTTGGAGGCAGGCGATCCGGCCACAGCCAGTCGCTACCTGGGGCGCCACTACTCCCTCACCTCCACCGTAGAAAAAGGACAGCAACTAGGCCGCACCATAGGCTTCCCTACTGCCAACCTAGCCTTGCCGGGGCAGCACAAACTGATACCGGCCAACGGAGTGTATGCTGTTTGGGTACGGGTGCAGGGAGAGGAAGGACCATTACCAGGCATGATGAACATTGGCCTCCGGCCTACTGTAGAAGGTAAAAAGCTGACCCTGGAAGTACACCTCTTACATTACAACGCCGACCTCTACGGCAAAAGCCTTACGGTGGAATTTGTGCAGTACCTGCGCCCTGAGCAAAAGTTCGACGGGCTTGAAGCCTTAAAGACTCAGCTTGCCCTGGATAAAGTCGCCACAGAGGAAGCGCTCCGAGCTTAAGCTTCTTTACATTATACCAATGAAAATGGCCTGCTCATTTGGCTGGAAGTTATACCGACACCAATTGGGTTAATACGTAATCTCCTCTATTTTCTTTCAAATTTCTGTAAGTAAGGGCAACCTTCTGCTGCAGGTTTAGTAAGCTACCTGTTTTGCATCTATACTTCTACTCCTTTTCAGAGAATGTTAGCGCAAGATTTTACCACTAACGCTACTTTAAACCTGCATGACAAAAGCCATAACTTTACTTTACGATGGGCTGCAAGATGGAACGGTGCAGGAAAAAATAACGGATGCTTTCGCCGATCATGAACTGCAGCTTCTCCCCTTCGAACAAACGAACAATACCTTTGAACATGTGCCGGAGGAGCAAACCGTTGTATGCTACCTCAGCGATGAGCAGCTAAAGGAAATTATCACCATTGCTTCCCAAAAAAAATGGACGCTTGGCTTTTTGCCACATCCGGGAATGAAGGAGGCGCGGCAAGGCTATGGTATTTCCGGCAACCTGACAGAAGCCATTGAAAATGTAAAAAACACTGAGAAAGGAATTGCAGCTGACTTGCTTCTGTGCAACGGCCGTCCTGTGTTTAATGCGGTAGTTATTGGCAACAGTTTAAGCCTTATGTCAGGTAGCATACAAAAAAACGGTGTGCTGGCTGGTCTTGAAAAACTAAAAGGTTTTATAACCAACCTGAACCTGCTGGAGCCTAGAGCCTTTACCATCACCACCGAAAATAAAGCGCCCATTAAAACAGCCGCCCTCGGCATAGTAGCCGTACTGCACGGAAAAAGCACTATTTTATCGCGGCAGATAATCAAAAACTCACACATCAACGATGGCAGGCTGCACGGGTTGGTGCTGGCACCCAAAAGCATAATGCAGCTTAGCAGATTTTATCTGTCTTCTTTTTTCAGATTAAAGCAGCAACAGCAACTACCGTCGTTTATTGGGCATATTAAAACCAGGTCCATTTGCATCAGCAGCCCGGCTCCTATGGACTTCTCGCAGGATGGCAACCTGATGAGCGCACGTGAGATTGAACTAGAAGTAAGCGAAAATCGCCTCCTGATTATACCAGGCAGGTATCTCAAGGATGACCACAGCGCCTCTTCCCGAGCCGACACTTATAAGATTGCTGCATTGCCCACCGGAGACAGTTATTTATCTGAAATTGTGGCCAAGCCCCTTTCTTTTATTTACCATGCCTCTACAGAAGAGTTCAAAGACCTTTTCAAAATACTTCGGGAAAATGCAAAACCAACCAGCTCTTATCTAACCCTGATGGTGCTGGCTACGCTGCTGGCAACACTCGGACTCTTCTCAGATTCTTCGCCTGTTATAATAGGTGCGATGATACTGGCTCCGCTCATGGCTCCTATTATTTCTTTGTCGATGGGAGTATTGCGGCAGGAGCGAAAACTAATAATTAGGAGTGCCAAGACCATAGGGCTGGGTATACTGCTGGCGTACCTGGCTGCTGTTTTTGTAACCATGATTGTGCCTTTACAAGAGCTGAACTCAGAAATTAGCGGCCGCATTAGGCCCAATCTGCTCGACCTGGGTGTAGCCATTGTGTCTGGCATAGCCGGTGCTTATGCTCATGCCCGCGAAGAGGTTGCCAAAACATTGGCAGGAGTAGCCATTGCCGTTGCACTGGTGCCACCGGTGGCGGTGTCGGGCATTGGCCTGGGCTGGACCGATTGGCACGTTTTTACCGGTGCCCTGCTGCTGTTCCTGACCAACTTAACCGGCATTGTTCTAGCTGGTTCCATAAGCTTTATGGCTCTTGGTTTCAGCCCTTTTCGGCTGGCTCGTAAAGGCTTGCTGATTTCACTGCTGGTAGTAGCCCTGGTGAGCATTCCACTTGGTTATGGTTTTATGAACATGGTGCAGGAGCAAAGAATTGTGCGCTCCTTAAATAACCAAGAGGTAGGCAGTATTCTTATAAACCGAGTAAGTGTGTTGCGTGGTGGTACTCCCCTCCTGCTTCGCGTGCACCTTACCTCCGATAAACCTATTCAGATGCACCACATCGATAAAGTGAAGGCAGCTATTTCATCTAAACTGGATAAAGAAGTGGAGCTGGAGGTAATGGTGAGCATCAGGAGGTAGGTTACAATTCCACCCCTAGACATTTAAAGAAGCCCTTAAGCTCTGGAAGGGCATTTTCATTAGAATAATTCGAAAATAAATAACAGCTGTTAGTCAGATATCTTTCGCATCCGACAACCATTTCTGATGAAATTACGAACAGCTATACTATACATATAGCCTTTTTTCTATCTAAATTTCATCATAAACAATCGTTCCGGAGTATGATCAATAAAACGGTGAAAGATGCTGCCGAGGCCTTAGCAGGTGTGCAGGATGGTATGACGCTCATGCTGGGAGGTTTCGGATTGTGTGGCATTCCGGAGAATGCCATAGCGGAGTTGTTGCGCCTGGGAGTAAAAGAACTGACCTGCATTTCTAACAATGCGGGTGTAGACGATTTCGGAATTGGATTGCTGCTCAAGCAACACCAGGTTCGGAAAATGATTTCGAGCTACGTGGGCGAGAATGCAGAGTTTGAGCGCCAACTGCTCACAGGCGAGCTGGAGGTTGAGCTGATTCCACAGGGCACACTGGCTGAGCGCATACGAGCAGGCGGTGCCGGCATACCGGCCTTCTTCACCCCTGCCGGCTACGGCACAGAAGTAGGCGAAGGCAAAGAGAGCCGGGAGTTCAACGGTAAAATGTACCTGCTCGAAAACTGGCTGAAGGCAGACTTTGCTTTTGTAAAAGCCTGGAAAGGCGATAACGCCGGCAATCTCATTTATAAAGGAACGGCCCGCAACTTTAATCCTATGATGGCTGCAGCAGGCAAAATAACGGTTGCCGAAGTAGAGGAGCTGGTACCTGCCGGAGAACTAGATCCCAACGCCATCCACACCCCAGGCATCTACGTGCAGCGCATCTTCCAGGGCACCCACTACGAAAAGCGCATTGAGCAGAGGACGGTTATTTAATGTGCAAATGTGCTGGTTAGGAAAAAGTTTAAATGATCGTTTTTTGAAAGAAGGACTTTTGAATGAATGGAATAAATGATAACGCTACTGTCAAAAAATCTTTTGAATTCGCGCTTACTATTATACAGTATGCAGAAGCTTTAGAACAGGTCAAAAAGTCAGTTATTGCTAATCAGCTTTTAAAAAGCGGAACATCCATAGGAGCCAATGTATGGGAATCGCAACAAGCAGAAAGCAAAGCGGACTTTATACATAAACTAAAAATTGCCGCCAAAGAAGCAAAAGAGACTGAGTATTGGCTCATGCTCTGTAAGTTTAGGGCTGGTTTTCCAGATATTCAGGATAAACTAACAAAACTTTTGGAGGTACAGAAGCTATTATCAAAAATCATATATAGCAGTAAAATAAACAGCAAATAATATTTTACTGACAGCAGTTTAAAAATTATCACATCAGCACATTTATTACATTACCACATTAACATGGATAAACACGGTATAGCAAAGCGAATTGCCAGGGAAGTTAAAAATGGCATGTATGTGAACCTCGGAATTGGTATTCCTACTTTGGTGGCCAATTACATTCCGGAGGGGCTGGAAGTGGTGTTGCAGTCGGAGAATGGGCTGCTGGGCATGGGGCCCTTCCCTACGGAGGAAATGGTGGATGCCGATATGATTAACGCAGGCAAACAAACCATTACCACCTTGCCAGGCTCCGCTCTCTTCAGCTCCGCCGAAAGCTTTGGGATGATACGAGGAGAACACATAGACCTTACTATTTTAGGTGCGATGGAAGTTTCGGAGCGAGGCGATATAGCCAACTGGAAAATTCCGGGCAAAATGGTTAAAGGCATGGGCGGCGCCATGGACTTGGTGGCCTCTGCTAAAAACATTATTGTGGCCATGCAGCACACCGCCCGCGACGGCTCCTCCAAATTGCTAAAAGAATGCACCCTGCCCATTACCGGCCTTGCGTGCGTAAAAAAAATTGTAACAGATCTGGCTGTGCTGGAAGTAACCGACCAAGGCTTTATACTCTTGGAAAGAGCCCCTGGCGTTACAGTAGAAGACATAAAAAAGGCAACCGCCGGCACTCTAATAATAGAAGGCGACATACCAGAGGTACAGGTGTAATATCGAGTGCCGCACAAGAGCTAAACTTCTTGTAAGTAAATTATGCTAATGAAAATGACCTTCCGAAGCTTAAATTTGCTTTCGGAGGCCAAGGTTTACGGTGCTCCTACAGCTTTTAAGTAAATTGCTTGTCAAAAAGAAATCAGCAAAATTGACTAATTTTGTGGTGAGGTCTCTGCACAAGAGACTTTCATTGCATATCGTATCTTAACTATACTTGTATCCCGTATACGTTTAGATCAAATTTTACCTTAATTTATGAGTGAACGAAACGACAACAATACAGAACACAGGTTGCTCCTTCGCCAGTTGGAGCTGAAAGATTATAAAGAAGTAAAGGAGATCATGGACAAGGTGTATTCCAATATGGGAGCTTGGACCAGAAAAGAATTCTCCAGTTTGCTCAAAAAATTTCCGGAAGGCCAGATTTGTATTGAAGACAAAGGAAATGTGGTGGCAGCCGCATTGAGTATTATAGTAGACTATGCTACCATAGGCGATAAACACACCTACGACCAAATCATTACCAAAGGTTCTTTTAAAACCCACGATCCGGAAGGCGACACTTTGTACGGGCTGGATGTATTTGTGCACCCCGATTACCGCAACCTGCGCCTGGGCCGCAGGCTCTACGATGCGCGTAAGGAGATGTGCGAAAAGCTGAACCTGCGTGCTATTATTGCGGGTGGTCGCATACCTGGCTACATCGATTATGCCGACAAGCTCTCCCCTGCCAAGTACATCGAAATGGTGCGGAACAAGGAGCTGTCTGACCCGGTGCTGTCTTTCCAGATCAGCAACGACTTCCACGTGCGTAAGATCCTCAAAGGCTACCTGCCGGACGATAAGGAATCCAAAGCCTATGCCACGCTGCTAGAATGGATCAACGTTTATTATGAAGAGAAGGAGAAACTGATAGGCGGTAAAAAAACAGTTGTCCGGATTGGTATTGTGCAGTGGCAAATGCGGGCGGTAAAGTCGCTGGACGATTTTATGCAGCAAGTTGAATTCTTTGTAGACACTGTAAGTTCCTATAAGTCTGACATCGTGATGTTCCCGGAGTTTTTCAACGCTCCCCTTATGGCACTTACCAACGAGGACACGCCATCGGAGGCGATCAGGAGCATGGCGGAGTATACCGAGGAAATTAGAGAACGCATGATTCACCTGGCTTTGTCGTACAACATCAACATTATTTCGGGCAGTATGCCGGAGTACTACGACAACAAGCTCTACAACGTATCTTACCTTTGCCGCCGCGATGGCACCTACGACAAGCAATACAAGTTGCACGTTACCCCCGACGAAACTCATTATTGGGGTATGCGCGGTGGCCATAAACTCAAAATATTCGACACAGATATTGGCAAAATCGGCATCCTGATCTGTTACGATGTGGAGTTCCCAGAGCTGGCACGTATGCTATCCGACATGGACATGAAAATACTGTTCGTACCCTTCTGGACGGATACCAAAAACGCTTACCTGCGGGTGCGACTCTGCTCCCAGGCCCGCGCCATTGAGAACGAGTGTTATGTGGCCATTACTGGAAGTGTAGGTAACCTACCAAAGGTAGAGAACATGGACATCCAGTATTCACAATCGGCTGTCTTCTCTCCTTCCGACTTCGCCTTTCCGCACGATGCTGTAGTAGCAGAGGCCACTCCAAACACCGAGATGACGCTGATAGCCGATCTTGACCTAGACCTGCTCAAGGACTTAAACACCGCTGGCAGTGTCCGCAACCTGAAAGATCGACGCAAAGACTTGTATAATTTGAGTTGGGTTTTAAGGAAGGATGATTAAACCTTATGTAAAGTAGTTAAAAAGCTAGGGTTACCTTCCACTGAAGAAAGCCCTAGCTTTTTTATTTTTATACGAATAGAGTCCTCTTTACCTCAAAAGAGGATTGAGCTTAAATCTGAACGCTCCTGTTTTATATCTAACTTTCGCATTTTTATATAATTTCATAAATTTGGCTTACCTTCTGCATGCAATTTTTTTTCCTTATAAATTCAGGAAAACTTGTAAAAAGCAAATAATCGAATGGTTTACATTAGGCTTTATTCCCACAAGGTGAAGTTCAAGTTGCATTCAGTTTAATGAATATGGAAAATGCTAAGAGTTCACAAGGCAACCTTTTCTATGGAAATGTCTCCGTTTAGCTTATTGCAGAAGTTAACATTAAACATAGTGACCAACATGTGTTAGTGAAAAATTTGTTAACTTATTTTATTATTGCATATTGTATTTATATACAAATAAATTTATTGGTAGGCGCACATTAATACCACTCGTCAAACCTAAATCACTATTCACGGTCTCTCTATATGAAGATACAGATGGTTGACCTGCAAAGTCAGTACCAGACCTTAAAGAAGGAAATAGATGCCGCAATTTCTAATGTTATAGAAACTGCAGGTTTTATCAATGGACCAGAGGTAGATCAGTTTGCAAGGGAATTTGCTGCGTATAACCAAGCCCCTCATGCTGTAACCTGCGCAAACGGCACAGATGCTCTGCAATTAGCCTTTATGGCACTGGAGCTCAAACCTGGCGATGAAGTAATAGTGCCAAGTTTTACATACGTGGCTACAGCAGAGGCCATAGCTTTGTTAGGCCTCACGCCGGTATTTGCGGATGTAGATCCGGATCTGTTCATGTTAACTGCAGCATCTATTGAGAAAAAGATTACTCCTAAAACCAAAGCAATAGTGCCTGTTCACCTGTTTGGTCAGTGCGCTGAAATGGAAAACATTCTTTTACTGGCTCAGGCACACAATCTTTATGTAATAGAAGACACAGCTCAGGCTGTAGGAGCTGTATATACCTTCTCTGACGGCACAAGTAAAAAAGCAGGGACTATGGGCCATATCGGCACCTTTTCATTTTTTCCTTCCAAAAACCTGGGTTGCTATGGGGATGGAGGAGCATTGCTCACAAATGATACTAGGCTCGCCGAAAGACTACAGATTCTTGCCAACCACGGCCAAAGAACCAGGTATTACCACGAGCTTATAGGAATTAATTCGCGCCTGGATGGCATTCAGGCCGCCATATTACGAGTTAAACTGCCGCACCTAAACAGCTTTTGTGCAAGCCGTAATAAATCGGCTTCTTTCTACGATGCGGCCTTCTGCAACTTAGATGGCATCTGCATTCCTAAAAGATCAGAAAGATCCAGCCATGTCTTCCATCAATATACCTTAAAATGTACAGGCATTAACAGAGACAATCTTCGCGCTCATTTGCAAAAAAAGGGTATTCCAACCATGGTGTACTATCCCTTGCCAATACACCAGCAAAAGGCTTATACACACTTCGTTCAAGATTCAACAGGATATCCTGTGTCGGAGCAACTTTCGAGTCAGGTGCTTTCGCTGCCGATACATTCAGAACAGACAGAAGATCATTTATCTTACATTGCATCGGTTATAAGGGAATATTTACACCAGGAGGTAGTATTAGTATGAGTTTTACAAGCCACGAAAGCGCCGTGATTGATGAAGGTTGCCAGATAGGAAGCGGAACGACAATATGGCATTTTTCCCATATAATGAGTAAATGCATAATCGGGGAAGGATGTAATATCGGCCAGAATGTAGTCGTGTCGCCGGAAGTAATATTAGGCAACAATGTAAAGGTGCAAAACAATGTATCCATTTACACTGGCGTGACCTGCGAAGACGATGTATTTCTGGGCCCTTCTATGGTGTTTACAAACGTAAAAAACCCCAGAAGTGCTATAAACCGGCGCGGGCAATATGTTAAGACTCATGTAGAAAAAGGTGCTACCATAGGTGCCAATGCAACCATTATTTGCGGACATCATATTGGTGCCTATGCCTTTATAGGTGCCGGAGCTGTGGTAACAAAGGATATATTGCCCTACGCGCTGGTTGTGGGCAACCCGTCAAAGCAGATTGGCTGGGTAAGTGAGTATGGTCACCGGCTATACTTTGATCAGAACGGCCAGGCCACTTGTCCGGAAAGCGGAGAAGTATATCAACTTGAAAACAATCAGGTAACCAAAAACTCTTAAATGCCTTTTCAGGATCGAAAAATTAAATTTGCCGTAGTTGGGCTGGGTCATATTGGTAAAAGACATGCTGAAATGATCCTCAGAAATGTGGAATGTGAATTAGTAGCCTTAATTGATATCAGGCCAAAAGAAGAGTTACAATTAAATGATGCCTTATGGGGCATACCCTTTTTCTCCTCACTAGAAGATTTTTTAGAGGCAAAAATTGATTGTGATGTGGTTAATATTGCTACTCCCAATGGTTTTCATGCGGCCCAAGCCATGCAGTGTCTGGAGGCAAGAAAACATATAGTCGTAGAAAAGCCGATGGCCTTAACACGAAAAGATGCAGAGCAAGTGATTTTTAAAGCGCTGCACATGCATAAACAGGTTTTTGCTGTCATGCAAAACCGCTACTCCCCTCCTTCTATTTGGGTGAAAGACCTGATTGAACAGGGGGTTCTGGGTAAAATTTTTATGGTACAGCTTAATTGCTACTGGAACCGCGATGACCGGTACTATAAAAAAGGAGGCTGGCACGGTACAAAAGATCTTGACGGAGGAACACTATTTACTCAATTCTCTCACTTTCTGGATATCATGTACTGGCTCTTTGGAGACATTGAAAATATTCAGGCGAAGTTCAAGGACTTTAACCATCAATCTCTAACAGATTTCGAAGATTCTGGCTTCGTCTCTTTCGATTTTGTTAATGGCGGTATGGGATGCCTAAATTATTCTACTGCAGTTTGGAATCAGAACTTGGAAAGCAGTATGACCATAGTGGCGGAAAATGGCTCTGTTATAATTGGCGGTCAATATATGGACAAGGTAGAGTATTGTCATGTAAAAAACTACAGCATGCCCGAACTTAACCCAACCAACATGTGTAACGATTATGGAGCATACAAGGGCTCCGCGCAAAATCACCATTATGTAATTGAGAATGTAGTAGACACTCTAAAAGGACGAAATACCGTAGCCACAAATGCATTAGAAGGATTAAAAGTAGTAGAGATTATTGAAGGAATTTATGCTCTGAGGCCAAAGCCCTATTAATTGGATAATTCATGTTTTGCTAGCCTAGATGAACCTCCTCAACCTTTAAGGTATGAACGACAAAAAAAGTGTTCTATAAAAAAGAAAATGCCCTTTGCATTTAATAATGCAAAGGGCATTTTTCTGAAACTTAGCCTTTTTTAGGTACTCCTTAAATTTTTCTCTTTCTTTTTTCTAGAGTACTGGCTGTTATCAAGCCCAAAACCAGGAATAGTACAGCTCCTGCAAGCAGGTATAAAAATAAGTTTGGCCCACTTGGGTTTTTCCTGGGTACAAAGCCATTAACCACCTGAATGTTATCTAACTGATCTAACTCAGCCTCTAGCTCCACCTGATCTTTGTACATATCAATCCCTTGCTTATAAAGCTCCGTCGGGTCGAGTGGCTGACCAAAAATAAAGCCATTAACCGGTCCTTTAGGCAAGAGGGCAGCTCCCTTTATACTGTCGATAGAAGAAATATCACTTCTGTATTTTGAAATCATCTTCCGATATTGTTCTTCCTTTATCTGCTTTTGTCTGGTAAAATATCTATTATTCTCTAAATAACTGGTTAACGCAGGTTCTAAAGAACTAAATACTTGGTTATCGTAAACATTGAGCTCTATTCTGAATGGTGAGCCGGTCAGAACACTGTCCATGGTAATTCTTTCTTCATCCAGATTTATGAAATCCATGTCTTTAATCTGCTGAGCAGTGGCAAGTGTAATGTCCAGACGTTCAGCAATAGCCTCAAAGTTCTTATCTACCACCATCGATTCTAAACCGTTAAGCTGTTCTTCCACAAAATCATTTCTAATTTTAGCTAGAACAAAAGTCATAGAAGAACTATAGTAAGGTTTAGTGGCTTGATGCGCTATATAACTTAAGATAATACCAAACACCATAAAACCAGTTAATAGAAGCTTCTTTCTTAAAATTAGATTATAAATATATGAAATTCCATTACCCGCAGACTTAGTACCTTTTATTACTTTCTCTACTATAAAGGTTAAATCTACTTCGTCTCGATGAAATTGTTCTGTAACCTCACCTTTTTTTTCGCCTTGTTTCTCTTTATACATTGTATTTGATAAAAAATTATAAGCATGCTACGCTACTATACATTCTTTTTGAGCGCAACCCCACTTTTCTGAATATATATATATGGTGTTTAAGTGGACTATCTAAATAACGGAGTTTATAAATTAATTAAAACGAGCAGCACCTTAAATAAAATAGAAAAATTTATTTTAAGCTGTTCTTTTTAAAGAAAGCTTGTTGCTTATCCTCCACAAAATTTTCTAATTTAGTTTTGAAGTTCGATTTACTAAATTTCTGGGCATGATTATGTATGAAAGAGAAATCAAAGATTGAATAATTAGATTCCAAAAAGTGTACAGCGTCCTGTATACTTTTTGTTGTTTGTTCGTAAAAAAATACCCCCGTCTTATTTTCAATAACAGTTTCAAGTGCCCCCCCTTTACCGAAGGCAATCACAGGAGTACCACAGGCCTGAGCCTCTACAGGAATTATTCCAAAGTCCTCTTCTGCAGCAAAAATGAAAGCCTTAGCTTTTTGCATTCGCTCTTTTAGAACCTGAAATGGCTGGAACCCTAATATTATTACATTGGGAGATGCAATTGATTTAATTTTTTTGTAGTCGGGACCTCCACCTATAACAACTAGCTTCTTATCCGGCATTTCCTTAAATGCACGGACAATTAAATCAATTTTCTTATAGGGAACAAGCCTTGATGCAGCTAGGTAATAATCTTCTTTAACATCACAGAATTCAAAATCCTCGACAGCAACAGGAGGATAAATTACATAAGCATCTCGATTATATAGTTTTTTTATCCTGTTTACAATGTAATTGGAATTAGCAATGAAATAATCTACTCTGTTGTTGGATGAACTGTCCCACAGGCGCAAGTAGTGCAATACAATTTTCGCTATAAGTCCTTTCACTCCTCTGTTCAGATTGCTTTCCTCCATATATTGATGATACAGGTCCCACGCATAGCGTGCTGGAGAATGACAATAGCAAATATGTAACTGATTTGAATTTGTTAAAACACCTTTAGCCACAGCATAAGAAGATGAAATCACAACGTCGTAAGCCCGCAGGTCCACTTGTTCTATGGCATACGGAAATAAAGGAAGGTAATTTCTATATTTTGTTTTTGCGAAAGGCAATTTTTGAATTAGAGAAGTGAAAATTTCTTTATCTTCAAAATAAGTACCTCTAATAGCCTCATCATTTTTCATGAGAGTATAAATAGGTGCAGGATAGACTGAATGAATGCACTCCAGCACACGTTCCGCACCTCCGATAAGAGGTAACCAATCATGAACAATAGCATACTTCTTCGGGAAATTCATTTTAGAGGTTGATATTCGTACTGTACATATAGCTCTTTTTCTCTGTCTGGTCTTTTTCTTGAAATGTAAATAGAGTGTAAAATAAGCTGAAAAACAAAATGCCCTTTTGAGAATTCATCATTCCTTCTGTAATACAACAGATTGAAAACAACATAATAATGCTAAAGTATAAATATTGCTGTCTGCTGTACGCTGTCCACAACAGGTATAAGAGCACCCCGCAATAGACTATCAATCCAAAGATACCTGCACTCATCCAAATTCCAAGATACTGGTTATGGGAATCAAATTTAAACTCTGCCTGGTGCTCAAAAGAGTTATCAATATAACACTGGTGGAGCAGGCTTTTACTTTCTATGATACCAGTACCTGTTAACCATATGAAATTTGATAGCAGCACCTCCTTACAACATTTCCAAATACCAAACCTAACATTAAAGCTGTCCACCATCATAGAGTTATATTCCGAATATGAAAAGTGCTCGAAATACAACAGTGTTTGCATGAACTTTTGAACACCTCCGCTACTATAATAGACTATAATTGTAGAGGCAACACAAACAATGTTAATCCAAGATACTATTGCGTACTCTTGCTTCTTCCAAAGAAATAGATTGGCGGTGCAATAACCTGCAATTATAAAAGCCAAAGCAGCCATTTTAGCATTTATTATGTAAACGTATACTAGGAAGAACAAAAATAATAAAATGGTCAGGCCTCTTAACACTGCCCCTCTAGAATTTAAGAACAGATATATTAAGATAAATAAGCTCGCTACACAATACAATCCAAGGAATGGCCTATGCATCAGTAACAGGTCATCCAATGCCCACACCCGATGTTCTGCGAATAGAAAACCAAAGCCTTCTCTAAACGTTAACAAGGAGACAACAAAGCAGGATAAGGTAAAAGAAAGCAGCAGGTAAAAAAGCCTTTGCTTGCTTAGAGGTGGCGAATAGAACAGCACTCCTGGAAGTGCCAGCAGCGATAGCTTTTGTTCAAGCCCTTTTAACTCCTGCCATTTAATTTCAGTTACAAAAACTCCATAAAGATACAAGGCAAAGAGCGCCAGTACAGGAACAAGAAGTTGTAAGTCACCTGCAGAATTCATAGAATTCCGAGAAATGCCATAGATGGTCAACGCAACAAAAAGTATAATTAACCAGCTATTAAGGTTCGTTGAAAACGGCAATGTAGTTGTAATAGCTAACAATAGGAAATACTTAGATCTCTCAATTGTAGAACAGACATCGTCTTTCATTTGTATCAACAATTCACATTCTTTAGGACTAGTTGCAGAATTCTGCTGGCGGTAGAGTCAAAACTGAATTTACATACCTGCTCATACCCTCTGTTCACCAGTGTGTGTACTAAATCAGGATTGAGATACAGCTTCTGAATCGCAGAGGAAATTGATTCTGGCTTATCTGGGTCACAATAAAGGGCCGCCTCACCGCATACCTCTGGTAGCGAAGCTCTGTCCGACACTACAACAGGACAACCACATGCCATCGCTTCAAGTGGTGGCAAACCAAAACCTTCGTAGTAAGAGGGATATACAAAGCATAGTGCCTTCTGATAAAGTTCTGCCAGTTGCTCGTCCGTTACATAGCCTAAAAAGTTAACATGTTGCTGGTCCTCTGATTCCAGATCCGGATTATTAAAGACTTGCGAAAACTTTCCACCCACAACAAATAACCGAATATCGGGAAAAGGTAAGAGATGTAATGCTTTGATAACAGCCTTTAAATTTTTATGAGGACTTAAGCTACTAACTGCTAATACATAAGGCGCTCCTCCAATACCTACACCTTCTCTATTTCTTTTACTGGTAGGATCTATTTTAAAGACGGACGCCGGGTAAGTTACATGTACCTTAGAAGGTATTGTATTTACATATTTAATCAATTCTGACTTAGAAAACTCTGACACTGTCAGAAGCATATCTGCAAGGCAGGAGGTAAACATGTAATTCATTTTATACCAAATCCGAAAAATAAAGCTGTATGCCTTCGGCCATGCATAAACTGCTGTATCGTGTATCATTACTGCCTGGTCTCGCTTAAGAAGAGGCGCCACATTACACAGATTCAACAAATAACCATCACCAGATAAAAAAGGTAATTCTAGCTGCTCCCACAGGTGTCCCTCCAACTTTCCTGACTGCCTCAGAATTAACGAGGTATATAGTGGAGGGGCGGTTTGCAGTTGAGGACAAATAACAGTTAACTCATATTGCTCCTGTAAATCTTTGTTATCATACATTATCCGATCTATTGATGCTGTTATCTCCCAAGCGACTCTCTGTACACCTGTAATCTTTTGAGTTAGAAACCTTCCGTTTATATAAATCTTTTTTTTTATCAGCATTTTAGTGAGCGGTGTAGCAAGTGTGAGAATAAGATGCAGAAAACTTATAGTATCAGAGGCTCTTTCTTGTCATTTTTCTGAACAATGGCAATGACAATTGCTATTCCAAGAAACAAACTAGCAAAAAAGCCTGTACCTTTTATCCAGCCAACATCAAAAAGAGCATGGAGATTAAACATCCAAAATGCTACTGCCGCTGGGCTGGCAAAAAGCCCAAACCTTTTCCACAAGTTCCTGAAAAAGACTCCAAAGACAAGCAAACCAGAAAGCCCATAATTATGCATAATTTGAAGTATATAATTATGGGTGCCTTCCATTCCAAATAAATCATATTCCTTAACAGTAGAGACAAAGCTTCCAGGCCCATTTCCTAAGAAAAAGGTAGTTTTAGAAGCGACAATTTCTTTCCAAGCCTGCCGCCAAAGCAACCCACGGTAGCTGGCTGTTCTAAACGGAGACTTGCTATAGTCTTCGAAGAAAAACACAAGATATACCAGCACACCTAAAGTAATTAGGCTCAGCACAACAAAAAGAGACCTTGAAAAAAAACCGATAGTGAATAAAGTGGCCAGACCAAATGTTGTCTTACTGCCTATAATGACTATACAACTCATCCCAATAAAAATAATTAGAGAAATAACTTTTTTCGAGCTCTTCTTATTTTTAAAGAGAATATAAATATAAACTATCTCGTAGATAGCTGAAACACCATTCTTATGAAAGAAATCTAAGTTAAAAAAAGTTGGTCTGGTCCAATCAATTCCGTATCGGAACGCATGATAAAAGATTGCCAGGGAAAAAAGTAAAAAGAATGCTCGTAATGCATGATTAATAGCTAACTCAAAAGTGGAGTGCCTGCTATGAAGATTTACAACTAAAATAGGGATAAACACGAAGAAGAGATAGGTGGCAATAATGTCCTTTGGATCATAATCACCTTCCCAGAAGCTAAAAGCTAAAAGCAGATAGAGGGTGTAAAATATAAAGAATGAAAATTGAGCGGGTGTATTAACTAGTTTATTAGTATAATAAGTATATAAAGAAGCGATTAAAGCCCAAGCTATCATAACACTGCCCACTATCACAAACCCCAAATTGTTTAGAATTAGCGCCCCAGATAAATACACTAGTGTTAACAAGAAAAAAACAATGTAGTTGACAGAAGCAGAGTTAACCAATTTTATTGTAAACGTTAAGGGTTTGACTAACTATGGACTCTTGGGTAAAAAATGCTAAAGCTCTACTTCTTCCTGCGTCTTGATACGCTTCTAACGTAGATTTATCTAATAGCTTCTCTATGCATGCTTTACATTCAGCTACATTTCGCTCCTTAAAAACTAACCCGGCATCTCCAATAACATGGGGTATTTCTCCTGAATTAGAGCCAATCACTGCGACCTTGCAAGCCATTGCCTCTGGTAATACCCTTCCAAACTGTTCTTTCCAATTAGCTTGGGTAACAGAAGGTAATATCAATGCATCAAATGAAGAAATCACATCTGCTACTTCTAATGAAGAAACACCACCTGCAAAAGAAATCTGGGCACTGAGCCCCCAATTCATTACCTTATTCTTTAGTTTACTCTCTAACGGTCCTGTTCCTACAATTGTAAAATGCACTTTAGGTAATTTTCTTAAAGCCTCTAAAACAATGATTAATCCTTTTTCCTCTACAATACGGCCCACATATCCTAAGTATAATTTAAACTTGCCAGATTGTTGTCGCCTGTTCTCCTCCCTTGGATAAAAAGTAGACATGTCCACGCCAAACTGAGGAATAACCTCTATCATTTTAGAATAACCTTTCTGCCGCAGAACTGTAATTGCCTCTCTATTACCAGCTATTATGGCATCAATGTTATTGTACACATAATGCTCCAGTTGTTTAAAAGGGAAAGGGTATTTTTTGTAAATATTTTGCCAGGTAAAACAGATTGTTTTGGCACCGTATTTTTTCGCTATTCGAAGTACTTGAGCAGTAACTATACTATAAGGCTCCTCATCAATATGAATAATATCCGGCCTTAGCTCTCGAAGATAATGTGATAACCCCCTGTAAAAGTGGAAATGATTTTTACCTTCAAAACAAGTCTTTATTTTAATATGACTATAATTTTTTGAGTAAGACTCTTTCTCTTCCACATAATAAGGCCATGAAACAGGAGTTATAAGTGTTAAATCTACTGCTTTTCCTAATAGCTCGGCTTTACTATGAGTACTATTTACCAACATAGCTTTGGACAAGAGCACAACTTTAAGTGCCATAACAATATAGTTCTCTCGAGCTTTGTACTCCTTTATTATTTACGATTTTTTTTTGCATTATATACTCAGTCAATTTAGACTATATAGAATTAAATTTTTCGATACCAGCAACACTTATGTTTTGCTACAAAAATTTAGTCTGAAGTATTGCAAATTTTATTAAAAGGCCTCACTTTTCAAACCTAAGTTTCCTGTTTTTATAAAGTAAGCTTTTTCTCCTTTCAGAGTTCTATACTCTGTACTAGACTCAAATCTGAGTCTAGAAATTAATCTAGTAATATACACTATAATCTTAAGTTTAAATTTAATTTCGGCTGGAATACATAAACCAAGCTGAAAAACTTTGATGGAGGCATAAATAATATTCAGGAATTAGAAGAAGTTAGGCAATTATATAGGGCGACAATCACTTAAATGACTACTTTATACAGCCCCCTAAGAACCCAGTCGAACCTTTATTGCCAAAACCGCCGAAAAAGCTTCTTAAATTTTACTACATTAGCTTCGGTAAAAAGCTTAAAGATAAATTATGAATACTTCTCCTGGCGAGCATAAACTCTATTAATTTGATTTTTTATTTTATACATAAATTAGGCATAATCATAAGTCATAGCAGATGCTTGTAAAGAAGATTCTCAACAAATTAGGATTGATTAAAGATTATTCAAATTTTGGTGAAGAAGAAAGAATTAACTACTTTCTAGAACACCTTGACCATAAAAAAATTGCTGTTGACATTGCCGCACATGATGGAGTTTTCATGTCTAATACTTATAAGCTTTACAAGGCAGGATACAGCGGGCTCGCTGTGGAGTGCGACGATGTAAAATTTTCATCATTGGCAAGCTCCTATAAAAAGTTTGGAAGAGTCTCTTTGAGTAAAACCTTAGTTTATCCTGATAATGTAATTAAATTATTAGAAGGAAATGAAATCCCTTATGATTTTGGATTTTTAAGTTTCGATATTGATGGCTACGATTATTTTGTTTTAAATGAATTACTAAAAAAATATCGCCCTACTCTTATCTGTGCTGAGATTAATGAAAAAATACCTTATCCAATTAAATTCACCGTTAGGTATGACAGGAATTACATGTGGGAGGTGAACCACTTCTTTGGTCAATCCATTGGGCAACTTTATACCCTATGTGAGAAATATGATTACGATTTGGTTGAGCTTTACTATAATAATGTTTTCCTGGTTCCAAAGGAAAAGAATTTATCGTTGACTAAACTTAATCCTGAAGAAGCTTACCTGAATGGCTATGTAAATAAGTCAGACAGAAAGAAAAAATTTCCTTATAATAAAGATGTGGATGTTATGCTTGAAATGGAGCCAGAGGAGGCTCTTAAATTTTTAAATATTTACTTTAAAAAGTATGAAGGAAAATATCAGGCAACCATTTGATGAGAGTTAGTTACTGTTATTTGAATTTACTCATATATAAAAAATAGAAGTAATAGATTCCTGTAACCTTTAAAAGTGCCAGCGTCTGCATTTTGAAAATAATTCTAGTGCGGACGCTGAAGGCATTAAAAAAATAAGAAGCTACAAATTGGGAAAATAAAGTAGCATAAGCGGCCCCTACGCCTTGGTAAGGAGGAATAAGAACCCAGTTCAGAATAAGGTTTAGAAACGCACCTGCAAGCGTACGGTAAAACACGTATTTCTGTAGGTTTTCTGTTACAAACCAATTGCTAGATGCAAAGCCCATAAAGACAAAAACACTGGTCCAGGTATGAATTGCTAGAATTGGGGCAGCAGCATAATAATCAGATTGATAAATAAACTGAATTATTTCGGTAGCAAAAAAAGTTACTCCAATTGCAATAATTACACCAAGAACAGCCATAAGGTCAAATGACATCTGAATTTTATGGATATAGCTTTTTTGGTTTTCAGCTTTAGAAGCAAGTATAGATGGCAATATAGAGTTCGTAACAATCATTGGTATAAACCACCACGCCTCTGATAGTCTAACAGCGGCAGAAAAAACACCTACTTCGCGGTTGCTAATCATGTTGCCAAGCATTATTTGATCACTGCGCATGTAAATAAGAATTACCATACTGGCTAAAGATAAAGGCCAGCTTTCTTTTAGAAGCTTTGTTACTGCTTTCCTACTCAGTTTCCAAAACAAAATGCTCCTCCCCTGCCGGTTATACATGTAAATGAGGCAAAAAGAAGTAATGGCTAATTCAATCAAATTTGCAACTACAAAGTATAGAAGAGAAAATTTCCCAAGCAAAAGTGTAATTTTCAAGAATGCACTTAGCGTAAAGCTTATATTACGAGCAAGTACAGCATGCTTAGATTTTAGTTTAGACTGGAAGAAGTAATCTATAACATCAAACGACTGGAAAATAAACCCGGCTGCTATTAGTCCAGCTATCAAAATCTGGAAGCGTTCACCTGAATGGATAAAGTAAAGTATTACAACCGAAAGGATTATTCCTGCAACTCCTCCTACCAGGCGTAGAAAAAAAGCGCCTCCCAATATTTCTTGTTTGTCAACTTCGCTTTTCACGAGTTCCTTAACCACAATACTTTCTAAGCCAAGAGTGGACAAAACACTAAAAAGAGCTACAAAAGCAATAGCATAATTCCATACACCAAATAGTTCTGTTCCTAAATGCCGGGCAGTCCAAGCTGTTAAGACAAAACCTAACCCTACTCTAAATATTTTATCAAAAAATAGCCAGCCAATATTTTGTAATATATCCTTTTTATTAAGGCTCTTGGAAAACTTTGACTTTATGATTGCTAAAATCCTGTTAATCACATGACCAATCTTTAAAGGTTTTCTACTCTACCACTAAACGCAGACGCAAGTTAGCATTTAGCAGCTGAGTACTTTATTCAAAAATCCTAACACGATGAATTAAGCCAGAAAGTAACGAGAATTATAAGTTTTGGCAAAATTAGCAAATCTACAAGTCTGTGAGGTCAGTAATGGGTTTGGTTAGAAGCAGTAAGTTGAACTAATGTCTTCCCACCTACACAATAGTAGAACTTACTCTATGCTCTTGATTTTTTACTGTATGGAGAAAACATATATTGATGATATATTGCTTATAAAATTATAAGAGGAAGGTTAAAATATAAAGCAGTAATGCAATATTAATTTGATAATAGTATCAATATGTTATTATGCAGATGAAGGGCAACTCTACTGAAACCCTGGAAAAAACATTAAATTCATAAACAAATTATTTACTTTTGCAGCTAAAACAGCCATACAACAATGATAATAGTAAAGTTGTTTTTATTAAAGCTTGTGATCGTCGTTAAATAAATGGTAGAAATAATAGCCTCCATAGTAGTATTTAAAACTAAAGCATGTATTATTAACCAAACCATTGCAAGCTTACTCAAATCCGAGTATGTAATCCGATTATTTATTTTTGATAATTCGCCTACTGATAAATTACGTAATGAAATAACAGAAGACAATCGCATTACTTATTTATTCAATAACGAAAATATTGGATTTGGCAGAGCTCATAATATTTGTATAAAAAAGGCACTTCATCAATGTAAATATTATATCGTGCTTAATCCTGACGTCTATTTTGATGGTGCAATCATTAAAAAGATGGTTGAGCTTTTTGATTCAGACAGTGAAATAGGATTAGTGGCTCCTAGAATATTATATCCCAACGGTAAACTGCAGCTATCATGCAGATCTCTACCCACACCTTTCGACATTGCCATCCGGAGAATTCCGTTTCTCCGGCATTTTTTTCCTAAGCGACATAAATTTCACCAGTTTTTACATACTTCTTATGATACGACATTAAATGTTCCGTTTTTACTAGGATGTTTTATGATGATTAGGACTAATGTGTTAAAAGAAGTTGGAGGATTTGACGAACGTTTCTTCTTATATATGGAAGATTTAGATCTTTGCCGGAGAATAAATAAAAAGTACAAGACCTTATACTTTCCAGAAGTAAATATAAACCACCTTTACCAAAGAGCATCAGCTAAACAGGGTTATTTATTTATAATTCACTTATCCTCTATGATAAAATATTTTACTAAATGGGGTTGGTTTAAAGACCAAGAACGCAAGCGTATTAATAGTGAGCTGTTGCGTCAGCCTTCCTAAAAAGCAAATTCCTTTACCTATTCTATACCTGCTTTAATCATTATTGATCACACTAACATTATTCCAATACACTTTTTATTATTGGAACATAGATGCTTTAAAGCATCTTATATTTTCTATGTATTGTATGCTTCATACTGGGTATGACAAGAGTATCTAAAAAGGTAGAGGTATAGTCACCTATTGGTTTCCCCTGCAGTACGACTTGGTTTTTATATTGCATAATTATTTTGCTACCTTCACTCAATGGTAATATCTATTCAATAGAGAGGTTTTATACTCAGACAATGCTAGCCAGATCTATCTGCAGGTTAAAAACTAGACTCACACACAAGCATTTACTTAATTAATGAATTATAGCCTGGAACTAATTCGCTTCATTGCTGTAGTCTTGATTACTTTTACCCATACAAGGCATAATTTTTCAGAAGGTCCAGCCTACTATATTTTGGAAGTACTCCCAACCTATGGGACGCTAATCCTTTCAGTTGTTTCAGGCTATCTTTTTTGTAAACATTCACTCCATAAAGAAGATTTTTTTCAAAGAAAAGTACAAAGCCTCCTTTATCCTTTTCTCATAGCTAATACTTTAGTTTTGATTCCTGTACTCCTTCTTCATTCATTCGGATATAATATATTAAATAGAATACCTTATGACTATAGGCTGATACAAGAGGGGGTATTCTCATTAAATGTTGCTCCAATTAATCCTCCAACCTATTTTATCAGAGATCTTTTTGTAGTCTTTGCTATTATTGAATTGATAGTAAGAAAAAATTACAAGATGTTAATCCTCCTAATTCCTCTATTAGTTTTTGGGAAATTAATGTTACGTTATGAAATCCTCCTGTTATTTTCTATTGGTGCATCATATGCTTACTTTGAGAAAATAATTAATAAAAGAAAAATATTAATTTGCCTTTTATTAATTACTGCTTTATCATTCTGCTTCAGCTCCGGGTTCACAAAATACTTTATATCATTACTGCTGTTCCTGCTTTTGATAGATCTTCCGGTGAGGTTTTTTGATGTAGGCGGCTACACATATCTTCTTCATCTGTATCACGCCCCTATAATCATAATTATATTACCAGTTCTAACTTCAACAGTAGAGAACGATAATATAAAGGTTTTACTACAAATATCAGCATCTCTGGTAGTAACTTTCCTGCTATATCTCCTTACTAGGAAGTTTGTAAGGCTCAAGATAATCAGTGGGGGACGATAATATGACGTTAAGGGCGAATGCACAAGCATTATTGATGAAAGCTAAATCTATCGTTCATCTTTTGCACTAAATTGTTTTACTCAGTTATAAAAACCTAGATTGAAGAAGTTAAAGTATTAACGAACCTCAGCAACAGATGAGGTTCGTTAAAATTATTATATAGCACGGAAACTAGATCCAGTTACCATTTCGTTTTGTTGATTATAATGGATCAAAAAAAGTATTGTAACAAAGATTTTAATTTTCAAAAAATATGCATTGAAGTAAAATAGCAAGTCAGTGGCCTTATTTGATACATTTATAGCCAAAGAGCTAACATAAACTTACTCCAATAAATTTAATGGCCAAGGTAGCTGTATTAGTGTTTTTTCTGCCACTTAACTTATAACTGGCTCTGCTTTTCATAATATAGAGTATATCCTGATAAAAACATTTTGGATTGCAGAGATTGAACATGCTAAAGTAGCTCATGAAAATATTTGGTCCATATCATAGGGCCAGATTCATTAAACGCCATAAATAAAAATATTATTCTTCTTAATTTTTGAGAATATTGCGTTAGAATCGTGAACAAACCTTTCTGAATACCCAAACTTTAAAATGCCCGGACTATATTCTAAATACATTAAACTTGTACATGCTCTTGGAGATTTAATTGCTGTTACTGCCTCTGTAGTTGCAGCATCTGCTTTGGCTACCGGCAGCCTGAGCGGTTTTTTCACGAATCAGTTCGATGCTTTTACCTTCTACTCTTTGATTGGCTGGTTCAGCTGCGCCTCTCTGTTAGGCATTTACCGCTATTTTAGAGTGGCACGAACCATTCGGGTACTGGTAAATGCGTTAAAGGTAATTTTTCTTTATGTCCTGTTAGTTGAGGCCTCGCTTAATGCCTTCGACATAGATACCTTCTCTCGAGATTTTCTGCTCTTCCACTACCTCCTATTGGCTGGCACAGTGCTCTTCTGGCGGCTTTTTGTAGTCTATTTGCTTAAGTTTCTCCGACGGAAAGGCTATAACTTTAGGAAAGTAATTATTGTAGGCTACGGCAGCACTGGTCAGGAACTTCGGCGCTTCTTTAATCAGCACCCGGAACATGGCTACCGCTTTGTTGGTTTTTTCGACGATAAGGCTACCCAGGAGCCGTATGTTCTAGGAAAAATAAGCGATGTAGAAAGATTTGTACTCGAAAATGGTGTTGATGAAATATACTGTACCCCACATGAGCTAACCAAGGAACAGGTAGTACGCCTTCTCGATTTTGTGGATAACAACTTGGTGCGTATGAAAATTATGCCTGAGCCTGGCGATTTTCAATACAAGCGTCTTAAAATCGACTTTTATGATATGCTGCCAGTGCTCATCCTCCGGTCCATACCGCTGGATGATATCATCAACAAATTACTGAAGCGCTCCTTCGACATTGTGTTTTCTTTGTTCGTGATCGTATTTATATTATCGTGGGTTATACCGGTGGTAGCCTTGCTAATAAAACTCGACTCCAAAGGTCCAGTATTTTTTAAGCAGGAACGATCAGGCATTGACAACCGAATATTTAACTGCTGGAAACTGCGCTCTATGTACGTAAACAGCGATTCGGACATTGTGCAAGCAAGAAGAGATGATGAACGCATAACAAAGATCGGAGCCTTTATCAGGCGGACAAGTATAGATGAACTTCCGCAGTTCTTTAACGTGCTCATTGGGAATATGTCGGTGGTGGGTCCAAGGCCGCACATGCTGAAACACACGGAGGAGTATGCGCTTATAGTAGATAAGTTTATGGTACGCCATTTTATCAAACCTGGTATAACAGGCCTGTCTCAGGTTCGTGGCTACCGTGGAGAAACGAAGGAAGTACACCAAATGCGTGCACGTGTAAAACTCGATATTTTTTACCTGGAGAACTGGACTTTTATGCTCGACATCAAAATAATTTTTTACACTATCTACAATATGTTTCGCGGCGACAAAAACGCCTTCTAAATATCTTTCCGGCATCAATCTTCCCAAACAAAAGACCATTGCAATAATGCCTGACATATATTAGCTTCTCATTGGCTTTGGAAGGGCATTTTCATTAGAAGAATTTCATTTAATCAACGGTTATCGGAAGTAACTTTGAGTTCAGTTTATTGTTTTTACGGTTTGCCTGTTTGATTTTATCAATGGCTGTGCTGCCTGCCTCAACAGCTAGCGAGGTTGCCTCCGATCCTACTCTACTTTGCGATTTGTTTACCGTCTCAAGTGGTGATAAACCTCAGTAAACGGTATGTTCAGCAATTTTCCAAAACTCACCACCCTCTATTCGCAAGCTATTTAGTAACTTCGCGGAGCAAACTCAGAAGGCATGAGCAAAGAGAAACCATCCATCCCAAAAGGAACACGTGATTTTGGCCCCGCTGTGGTAGTCAAACGAAACTATATTTTTGGCGTTATCAAGCGCACATTCGAAACCTATGGCTACCTGCCACTCGAAACGCCTGCCATGGAGCAGCTCTCGGTACTGACAGGTAAATACGGCGACGAAGGAGACCAGCTGATTTTTAAGATCCTCAACTCAGGCGATTTTTTGGGTAAAACTACACCAGCCGACCTGGCGCAGGGTTCCAAGCATGTTATCCGTAAAATTTCCGAAAAAGCACTTCGATACGACCTCACAGTGCCTTTTGCCCGTTTCGTAGTGATGAACCGCAACGAAATTTCTTTTCCGTTTAAGCGCTACCAGATTCAGCCCGTATGGCGGGCAGACAGACCTCAAAGAGGTCGTTACCGCGAATTTTACCAGTGCGATGCCGATGTAGTGGGTACCAACTCACTGCTCTGCGAGGCAGAAATTGTGCAGATGATCAATGAGGTGCTCACCACCCTCGGCCTCACCGACTTCACCATAAAAATTAACCACCGTGGCGTATTGGCAGGCATAGCAGAAGCCATAGGCGAAAAAGGCCGTGAAAGCGAGATTTGTGTAGCCATAGATAAGCTCGACAAAATAGGGAAAGAAGGCGTGCGTAAAGAACTGCTGGAGCGGGGTATCACCACAGAAGCCATAGAGAAGCTGGAGCCACTTTATGAGCTGGCAGGCTCTAACCTAGAAAAGCTGGAACAACTGACCCAATTGCTCAGCCAAACGACAGAAGGCACGCGAGGCCTCGCCGATTTACGGGAAGTATGGAAATACTTAGAGCTGCTGCAAAGCAAGGCGTTGGCGAGCGAAAATCCATCAGGACAACCTCGCCTGCAGCTCGATGTAACGCTGGCAAGGGGTCTCTCTTACTACACCGGCTGTATTTTCGAAGTAAAAGTTAATAACGCGAACATGGGCAGCATTAGTGGCGGTGGCCGCTACGATAACCTGACCGGCATGTTTGGCCTTTCCGGCGTTTCTGGAGTTGGATTCTCTTTTGGCGTAGACCGGGTGTACGATGTGCTGGAGGAGCTACAACTCTTCCCTGACAGCAGCCAGATCGGCACCAAAGTGCTGCTGGTGCAGTTCGATAAAGAGTCGGAGGAGCATGCCCTGCCGCTTCTGCAGCAGCTACGCGATGCAGGTGTTGCCGCAGAACTGTATCCCGAGGCAGCCAAACTTAAAAAGCAGATGAGCTACGCCGACCAAAAGCGTATTCCGTATGTTATACTAATTGGTTCTGAGGAAATTGCCACCGGAAAATTAAAGCTCCGCAACATGCTTTCAGGGGAGCAGCAGGACCTGACGGCAAGCGAACTGGTGCAGTTTTTAGCCAACTAAGGTAAGTCTGAAGTTCCGTAAAGGGCAAATTCTGCTAATGAAAATGACCTTCCGGAGCTAGTTTCTTTAAAATCAGATTAAGGCTGATATAGGTTCCTGCCTCTTCTTGGCAAGCATAAGGAATCAAGCTTCAGGATGAACCAAAGGAAGAGCTAAAGGAGCAGATAATCCGCACCTTCTCACAGGTTGTTGCACGATATCAGCCTCTATTATAAATTTAAATAAAGGTTATAACCTACTGATTTTGTGGTGGTGCACATGGCAATATCTATAGAATCATATACTTTTTGCAAAATGAGCAGAGTACACACCATCTCCAGCAGTATACTTACCATTCAGCAGATCGGGAAGATCTTGTATGGCAACTATACACTGGCGCTTGCTCCCGAAGCTGAGGAGCGCATAACCAACTGCTTTAATTACCTGCAGCAAAAGATTAAAAGTACCTCCGAAAGCATTTATGGCATCAACACTGGGTTTGGTGCTCTAGCCGATAAAAGAGTGTCTGCCAAAGACCTGGAGCAGTTGCAGCGTAACCTCATGATGTCGCATGCCTGTGGCACTGGTGCTGAGGTGCCCGCAGAAATAGTTAAAATTATGCTGCTGCTAAAGGTACAGATGCTGGCTTACGGGCACAGCGGCGTGCAGCTACCTACAGTAAAGCGGCTCATTGACTTCTTTAACCGGGAGGTGTACCCGGTGGTATACCAGCAAGGATCTCTGGGGGCTAGTGGCGACTTGGCTCCCTTGGCACACCTCTGCCTCCCACTCCTGGGCTTGGGCGAGGCCAACTTTCAGGGGTACAAGCTGGATAGTAAGCATATACTGGAGATGTTTAGCTGGGACCCTATTCAGCTTAAGGCCAAAGAAGGTCTTGCTTTGCTCAATGGCACCCAATTTATGAGCGCCTATGCTACTTATTGCCTTCTGCAGGCAGAGCGCCTGTCAGCTTGGGCCGATGTTATAGGGGCGCTTTCTTTAGATGCTTATAATGGTCGCATCGAGCCGTTTCAGGCAATTCTCCACCAGATCAGGCCCCACCAGGGACAGGTGGAGTCGGCAAGGCTGGTAAGGCAACTTTTGCAGGGTTCCGAACTGATTGGTCAACCTAAAGAGCATGTGCAGGACCCGTATTCCTTCCGATGTATTCCGCAGGTGCACGGCGCCAGTAAAGAAGCTATAGGATATGCTACTTCAGTGATTAACACAGAGATTAATGCCGTAACCGACAACCCAAGTATCTTTCCGGAGGAAGACCAGATTATTTCAGGAGGTAATTTTCATGGGCAACCGCTGGCGCTGGCGCTGGATTTTACAGCCATTGCACTGGCAGAACTGGCTAGCGTTTCGGAACGCAGAACCTTTCAGCTGCTCACAGGCAACAACCACCTGCCGGAGTTCCTGGTTGTGGAGTCTGGCCTGAACTCCGGTTTAATGATCAGCCAGTATACTGCTGCAAGTCTCGTTAGTCAAAACAAGCAGCTCTGCACCCCCGCCTCTATTGACACCATTCCCTCCTCCAACGGACAAGAGGACCATGTGAGTATGGGAGCCAACGCAGCCACTAAGCTGTATCAGGTGGTGCAGAACGTTGAAGCCGTATTGGCCATCGAGCTGCTCAATGCGGCACAGGCGCTTGAGTTCAGGAGACCTCTTCGAACCTCCGCCACACTGGAAAAGGTAGTAGCCGCATTCCGAGAGCAGGTGCCGTTTATGGCCACAGATACCCTCCTGCACCCCCACCTCCAGCGCAGCATCTCCTTTCTCAGAACTTTTAAGGTAGAAGATCTTTTAGAGGCAGGAACTGCAGGAGATACAGAGTAGCAGCAGTTTTTTACAAACCCTTGGTTCCAGGCTAATCAAATAGGCACCAGAAGGCCGTTTTCATTAGAATAATTAGCTTTACCTCTTCATCATTAGATTAATAGCGGCCTTGCTTAAACCTTTGGGGTAAAGGCGCAGCAGGAACATATATGCAGAGGCAATACTAAAAGAGGCTGGTTTAAGTTAATTTAGTAGGCACAACTAAAACAGTAACATAAACATGCATGGCTGCTTTATTTTTAGTTGATTTGAAGAAAATAAATAACCATTCCCATTGAAGTACCTGCTGTTCATTTTTTTTCTGTTTTCGAACCTGGTGGTGCTGGCACAGAGCAGGTGCTTTAAAGCCTACCATGAAGGCAAAGAAGTTACCGTTTTTTGTGTAGGACAGACGATCCGATTTAAAGACTGCAGTGGTCGGGTGAGCCCGGAACAGGAGTATTATTACCACCCGGATGAGAACCTGAACAACCCAAACAAGGATACTGTTAAGACCCTCACCTTTACCAAAGCTGGCACAGTAACAATCCGGCAGCTGGCTAATTTCAACAACCAGGGCACCTCCCTCTTTACCCAAACCTTTGAAGTAAAAGAAGCCCCAGATCCAACTTTCACGGTTAACAGCTGCGACAAGCAAACCGTGCAGGTTGCTATTACTGACAAAGCCTACGATACCTATGAACTGGATTTTGGTAATGGGCAAACGCGAAGTGTAAAGTCAGGAGAAACAGCAACTTATACCTACCCGGCTGAAGGACCATATGAACTTACCTTAACCGGCTCCTACCAAGGCGGAACCTGCTCAAAAAGTACTACTGTACAGCAGGCGAGCCTCCAGCCACTTCCTGTTCCCGTTCTTGCCCAGGTGAACATCAGGGAGCAAGCTCAGGTAAACGGCATTATAGATATTGTATATCTGGTAGAATCCAGGTACACCTACCTCCTGGAGCATATTAATCCTGCAGACAATGCTGTAATAGCAGTAGACTCATTGCCGAATCTTGGTAGTGGATCTTCCTTAGTAGTGAAAACACTTGAAAATATTAACACAGCTGAACCAAGGTGTTACCGGGTCCGGGTAATAGATCCCTGCGGAAACAGCCGTGTTTCCAATTCTATTTGTTCTATAGTATTTAATGCAGCTGCAGTGGAGGGAGAGGCCCAACTCTCCTGGAAAACGCATCTGTTCCCAAATCAGAAAGTTGAAATCAGGACGGGAACAAATACGACCATCCATACATCCTCTAACCAGCTAGACAGCTATACAGTCGCTAACTTAGCGTGTGGTCAATACTGTTATTCGGCCTATGTTAGTGGCGCTGACGGAGTAGGAATTGCGCAAGAACAATGCATAGAGATCTCCTCTGATCAAACGCTTCCTGCAGGATTACTACTTTCGACATACAACCAACAAAACCAGGTAGAACTTTTGCTGCAGGCACCAGAGGGGCAGGAAGTAAGACAGATAAACGTGCAGCGCAGTGCAGGCGGCAATGCGCAGGCAAGTGGTACTTCTGGTACAACCAGTTACCTCGATGAGCTAAGTGCACCGGCAGCATACTGCTACCAAGCCACCTACACTAACGACTGCAAAGCAGTTTCCAGCCTCAGCAACACAACCTGCCCTATGCTGCTCACGGTTCGGGAGCAAGGCGAGGCAGTAACTACGCTGCGTTGGTCGGCCTACTCAGAATTCCGGGGAGGTGTTGGCAGGTACGAAGTAGAAGTGCTCGACTCAGATTTTCAGGTTTTAGCCAGTTATCCTGTTTCCGGCACCAGCTACACCGACAACAACGCGTACGATTCACCCCGGCTCCGGTACAGGATCAAGGCCACCTCCCGCACTGGCAACCAATTCTCCTACTCTAATTACCTGGAGGTAGTGCAACCTTTAAAATTGTTTGTGCCGAGTGCTTTTAGTCCAAACAACGATGGCCTAAACGATGTTTTCACCGTAAAGGGGAAATTCTATGAGAACTACAGCATTAAAATCTACAACAGGTCAGGGCAGGTGGTTTACCAGTCTATTGAGCCTACCGAAGGGTGGGACGGCACTTACCAGGGTCAGTCACAACCGGCCGGAGCCTATGTTTACGAAATACAACTGACTACACTTGACGGAGAAAAGAAGGATCGCAAAGGAACAGTGACCCTGATTAGATGATGCAATAGCCGCTTATTCGTATATTTGCCATTACAAATTGCCGGACAAAAAACATCTGGCAACTCACCATAAACTAATATAGGACCATGTTTGATATGTTCGGAATGCTTGGAAAGGTAAAAGAAGTCCAGGCGAAAATTAAAGAAGCTCAGGATAAACTGCAGCACATTACCGTTACCTCAGAGTCTGGCGCAGGGCTGGTTAAGGCCACTGTAAATGGTCAGCGAAAACTCCTAAAAATAGAGATCGATGAATCCATTCTAAACACCAACGACCGCGACATGGTAAATGACCTGGTAGTAGCCGCAGTGAACAGCGCCATGGAATCGGCTAATGAAAAGGCACAGGAAGAGCTAAAGAAAAACACTGAAGGCCTGCTCCCTAACATTCCCGGATTAGACTTAGGTAACTTTGGCATGTAAACCTGGCCACACGGCCATTGTTATTCTAAACTGGAACGGACTGCATCACCTGAAGCAGTTTCTGCCATCTGTTATAAAATATAGTACCGGTTGCGAAATTATAGTAGCCGACAATGCCTCTACCGATGAGTCGGTGGCGTACCTGCAGGCGCAATACCCGCAGGTGCGCCTGATCCGGCACTCCACAAACCTTGGCTTTTGCGAAGGCTATAACCTGGCGCTTAAACAGGTGGAGGCCTCATACTATGTGCTTCTAAACTCTGATGTGGAGGTAACTCCTAATTGGGTCTCCCCTGTTATATCGTTAATGGAGGCAGATGAAAAAGTAGCTGTATGTCAGCCTAAAATCAATGCCTACCACCACCCGCACCTGTTTGAGTACGCAGGCGCAGCCGGAGGTATGCTCGATATGTTAGGATACCCTTTTTGCAGGGGCCGCCTGTTCGAGCATTTGGAAGAAGACAATGGGCAATATAACGATGTGCAAGAAGTGTTTTGGGCTACCGGCGCCTGCATGTTTGTCCGGGCATCTGTGTTCCATGGCTTGGGCGGTTTAGAACCTGCTTTCTTTGCGCACATGGAGGAAATAGACTTATGTTGGCGCATCAGGAATGCCGGGTATAAAATAATGTACCAAGGCTCAAGCCGGGTATTGCATGTGGGCGGAGGAACCTTGCACAAATCGAACCCGCACAAAACATACCTGAACTTCCGGAATGGTTTGGCCATGTTATACAAGAACATGCCGCTTTCACAACTGCTGCCGGTTATGGTTTTCCGAATTATATTAGACTGGTTAGCGGCGGCTCGCATGCTGGTGGCTGGGCAGGTAGCAGATGCAAAAGCTGTGCTGGACGCTCATGCTGCTATTCTACGGAATGCAGGGTATTGGCACGCCCGCCGTAAACTGCAACAAAACAAACGCAAACTGGGCACCTTAAACGGAGTTTACAAAGGCAGCATTGTTTGGCAATACTTTATCCGGCAAAAAAGAACGGTACAGGACTTATAGATCCCAGATCGTGCTACGCTCCCGGCGCAAATGTTTGCTTACATTCATCCAGAAAGCAAGCATCAGGTACAGCAGTACCGGAGAGCCGAAAGTTAGAAAAGAAAGGTAAATAAAAGAGAATCGTATGCTGCTGGAAGCGATTCCAAGCTTCTCTCCCAACATGGTGCATACACCAAATGCCTGAGATTCGATAAAGTACTGGAGCCGTCTCATAAATCTGAATTAATTTAATTTTAAAAATAGAATATAAAATTCTTCCGTCAAAATAAAATTTTGTAAGCTTCGCCTACTGCCAGCCCCTTCGCTATCTGCTGCACCTGTAGTGTCATTTTTAACAAGTAAAAGAGCGCTATTTTTTTTTCGAAAGAACCGCATTGCACTAACATACTGAAGCTTAAAAAGTTTAAGAACCAGGCAGATACAACATAAAAGCTTTAAAACCTTATTGGCTAATAACGGCAAAAGCGGAATTTTGATGTATTTTACGGTTAATTTAGAAACAGGATATGCCCTTTTATTATGATTCCATTAAACAGAGTACCCTTTATGTACTCATTATCAGCTTCTTACTTTCGTCCTGCTCCCTACCCTACCTTATAAAGTATGCCGAAAAGAAGCAGGAAGTACGGGTACAGCCGATGCCTCTGGCAGCATCCGGGGATGAAGTTACCTTTGAAATAGCGGTAAGTGTGCCACAACGCCTCGTGAACAAAAATTATCCGTATAAACTCGATGTTTACTTTGAGTACGGCGAGAATAAGCGTGAAAATATAGGCACCCTCAATTTTCAGTTTGGTGAGTTTCTGTACGAAAACAAAAAACCAACTATCAGCAAAACGCTGGCTTTCCCATATGACCCCGCCAAAAAAGAAGGTAGATTAATGGTGCAGGGGCGTGTGCTGAATGCGAAAACAAATGAGGCGCAGTTTGGCAAAACCACACAGATCGCGTCTGGTATCTCGACCACTCCTTTATCGGTCGTAAAAAATAATCAGGTGCTATACATCCCGAATGCTTACCACCCGGATAAAGATACGGCTGAGGTGCTTGAATTCTTTTTTGAAGAAAACCAGTACAGGCTGCGCGACTATATAGGCTCAAACCTGAGAATACTCGACCAGTATGTTTTAGATAACGTGGAGGAGCAGCAATTAAAAGTCTTTGGAAGCCAATCGCCTGAGGAAGCAGACGCAGACCTGGCCGCCAGAAGAGCAGCAGAATTGCAAGCCTATTACCTGGGCAAGGTAGAAATGCTGGATTATGTGGGGAAAGAAGTCAGCCTCACAATACAACATGAAGAGGATTATGCTGAACAGCTTGCCGATAAAGTAAAGCAGTCAGCGCTGCCTAAAAAGCAGGTGGCTGAAGTGCTGGCCATATTACAAAAAGGAGGAACAATGGCTGCCCAGACTGAGGCCCTTAAACAAACAGAGGCATACAGTTACCTTCAAAAGTACATTTATCCTTCATTGCGGTCAGCCCGGGTAGAAATAAATTATAAGCGCAGTCGGAAGCCTGATTACCAACTTTACCTGCTCGCCAAAAAAATAGCTGATGGAACAGTAGACCCAACCCAACTGTCAGCCGATGAATTACTCTACGCCGCCACCTTAACCCCGTTGCTAAAAGAGAAAAGAAAACTGTATGAAGCTTCTGTTAAACTAACTGATAAATGGCCAGCCTACTTTAACCTGGGGGTAGTATACCTGCAAATGGCTTTAAAAGAATATCGGGTAAGTGTAAAGCATAAGCTCCTCGACCAGGCTATTCAGCACCTCTCCTATGCAGGTTACCGAAACCCTACGGCCTCCGTGCATTACAGCCTGGCCAGCGCCTGCCATGTACGTGGCAACAAGCCTAAAGCCCTCGAAGCGTACAATTATGCCATTCGGATGGGAGGGCCAGACACCTTATTAACACGGATTTTCGCAGACAAGGCAGCGCTGGAAATAGAGATGGGGCTATATGATGAGGCAATAGCCAGCCTGCGCTACGCCGGCGACAGCTACCAAACACAAATGAACATGGGCCTCAGTTATCTATTAAAAGATAACTACGAAGGGGCAGAAGGTTATTACAAACAAGCTTTAGAACATAAGCCCTACGATGCCCTGGCACATTATTTTTTAGCAGTAGTGGGAGCCAGGAGCAAGAACGAACAGATGTTAACTACAAATCTCCGCCAGGCCGTACGAAGCAAACAATCCCTTATAAAAGAGGCGGTAGAGGACCTGGAATTCAGGGAATACCATGGCACCAGGCTATTTCAGGACGCCCTTCTGCGCTAGGTCAGTTGCAGAAATATAAAGAAGGCATTGTAAATTGACTGACTTCTCTTAATTTTACCAGCAGAAAGAGAAATAAACATCATATATGCGAAGTATACAGTTTAGAGAAGCCCTGCGCGAAGCCATGAGCGAAGAAATGCGCCGTGACAAGAGCGTTTATCTGATGGGTGAAGAAGTGGCCGAGTACAATGGCGCCTACAAAGTTAGCCAGGGAATGCTTGACGAATTCGGTCCGGAGCGTGTTATCGACACTCCCATCGCAGAACTTGGTTTTGCAGGTATCGGCGTTGGATCAGCCATGAACGGCTTGCGCCCCATTATTGAATTTATGACCTTCAACTTCTCGTTGGTGGCTATCGACCAGGTAATTAACTCGGCTGCCAAGGTAATGTCCATGTCTGGTGGTCAGTACAGTGCCCCTATGGTTTTCCGTGGTCCTACAGGTAGTGCCGGTATGCTGTCTTCGCAGCACTCTCAGAACTTTGAGAACTGGTTTGCGAACACAGCCGGTCTTAAAGTAGTAGTACCATCTAATCCTTACGATGCAAAAGGTCTCCTAAAAACCGCCATCCGCGATAACGACCCTGTTATTTTTATGGAGTCGGAGCAGATGTACGGCGACAAAGGCGAAGTGCCTGAAGAAGAATACCTGATTCCGATTGGAGTAGCCGACGTGAAGCGCGAAGGTTCTGACGTAACCATTGTATCTTTCGGTAAAATGATGAAAGTAGCCCTGGCTGCTGCTGAAGAACTTGCCAAAGACGGTGTAAACGCAGAAGTAATTGACTTGCGCTCTGTTAGACCAATTGACTATAAAACACTAGTTGAGTCTGTAAAGAAAACCAACCGCATGGTAGTAGTAGAAGAAGCCTGGCCTCTGGCCTCTATTTCTTCTGAAATCGCCTACCACATTCAAAGCAACGCTTTCGATTACATGGACGCTCCTGTAAAACGCGTTACTTGCCGCGATGTGCCGCTTCCGTATGCACCTACGCTTATCGAAGCTTCTTTGCCAAACGTAGAACGTACTATCGAAGCTGTAAAGCAAGTAATGTATAAAAAAGCTTAAGACTTTACATAAGCAGAAAAGGGGGATCTCTAATTAAAGAGTTCCCCCTTTTTTTTCGTGCCTTGCCTCCCCTGTCTCATCCGATTCGATTTCTTCTATACGAACCCTCACCGCGTTATCCTGCGGCTCTATCCTGCGGTCGTGGATTCTGGAGTAGACTTGTGTAAACTCGGCCCCCAGCAAAAAAATGATGGAGGTATAATACACCCATACCAGTATCAGCACCAGCGAGCCGGCCGCCCCATAAGTATCGGCCAGCGGATCGTGCCGGAAGTAAATATTAAGCACGAACTTGCCTATAACAAAAAGCAAAGCTGTAACAGTGGCTCCGACCCACACATTCATCCATTTTATTTTAGCATCGGGCAAGACCTTGAAAATAACAGCAAAAATAAGGACGGCAATAAGAATGGAAACAGCGATGTTGGCTGCCGTCATAAAATAGATGGCTATGCCAGATAGCTCCTGCCGCAGGTAATCATTTATGATGCCCAGCACCACATCTAAGGAAAGAGAGACAAGCAGCAGGAAACCCAGGCTCACCACCATTGCCAGCGATACCACCCGGTCGATAATCAGTTTTAACCAGCCTTTCTCTGGCTTCGCCTTCACCTTCCACATGGCGTTGAGGGAATCCTGCAAAGCCACAAACACAGTGGTGGCAGAAAAGATCATGGTGGCGACACCGATAATAGTGCCGATAGTGCTCGACTCCGACTGGCTGGCATTTTGTATGATATTTTGAATTTGCTCCGCGCCCTGGTGCCCCACTATGCCACTGATCTGCTTTACAACCTCTCCCCGCACCGCCTCCTGCCCAAACACCGCACCAGCAATTCGAATCGTGATGATGAGAACTGCAGGCAGCGAGAATATGGTGTAAAAACCGATGATCGCAGCATAATCCAAGGGTCTATCCTCAGCAAAGTCCTTGAATGTTTGCTTCGTGATATTCCAGGTGTATTTTACTTTCTCGTTCATTCGCAGAGATGTGCCAAGTTAGCTCAGAGCAAAACGCTTGTTGCCAAGCCCTTTGAGGCAAAGGAAGCTCCGCTTATGCATACGATACTTTTATATTCAGGATGGTGTCATACCAGTGGAGCAACTCGTGAAGCTTTTCGTAAACCCTTTCCTTATCTGAGCCCAAAATGCCTCCGGAAGGGCATTTTCATTAGAATAATTCAGTGTGGAATTTTCGTCTGCTGCCACAAAACATATTATGAAGGTTTAATAAGGACACCTGTGTTTTAGTTAATTTTCAAAGGTAAGCTTCGCCAGGTAGTTGCCTTCCTCTCCTTCATAAAGCAATTCGAGGGAAAAACCTTGTTCTTGAGCATAATCTTGTAGGATGGCAGCATCTACAAAGAGCCATTTGAACCAACCAGTGTGGTGCCCTTGATAGTGCATGTTGTACATTACCTCCCCATAGTAGCCTGCGTTCAGGTCCAGCAACACACTTCCATCTTCTTCCTCAAACATATAAAGAATATCAGACGACTCTAGGAGCACCTGCCCTCCGGGGCGTAGCAGCGTGCGGGCGTGCTTCAAAAACCGAGATAGGCCCAGCAGGTCGCCAGCAATGCCAATGCCGTTCATAAGCAACAGCAGCGTATCAAATTTTTGCTCCTGCAGCTGCCAGACATCCTGATGCAGGACCTGCTGTACTCCTCTCCTCCTCATTACCTCTACGGCACCCTCCGAAATGTCGAGGGCAGTAACAGGCAGGCCTTTTTCCTGCAGCGCCAGGCTGTGGCTACCGGCTCCGGCTCCAATATCCAGCACAGCGCCGTGGCAGGCCGCCAGCGCCAGTTGTTCCAACTCTGGCATCTCGCCATGGTTCCGGAACAGGTAATCTACCGGCATGATGTCGTCTTCGGTAAGGTTGCTTTCTACTATTATTTCGGCGCCAGTTATCCCACGCATTTTATCCAGGAGAGCAGCTCCAATAGGATCTTGTTTATCTTCCATAAGTAAATTAAAGTACAAATCTACCGCATTCTTGCTCTAATCCGAAACGCTTCTTAAAACGTATTAGCAGTAGAGGCAAATGATCCTAACATGCATTAAAACCACAATGTTAAATCTATGCCTGCCGCCATTTCAGATTTGCATTTTACATTAAATATATCTTAATTTATATATATTCAGTGAACTGACTTTAATGATGACATTTACCCATACTCCTATTCGCTGATGAACCTAATCCTAGAAGCTAAGTATTTGCAGCTCGAAAAATCCCGGAATAAGCTCTTGGACGAACTTGAGCACATTGAACCAGTTATTCTGAACACTCCCTGCGTGGAAGAAAAGTGGTCTATGGCGCAGATTGTGGCGCACCTGGTGCTGGTGGAGGAATTTACACTTAGTTACATGCACCGAAAGTTACAGGAACCTGATCAACTGGAAAATGCCTCACTTTCGCATTCGCTCAAGTCCCTTCTTCTTAAAGTTGCTCTTAAAACCAACCTTAAATTTAAAGCTCCTCCCAGAGTAGCAGAAGTTCCGGAACAGGTATGTCTCCAAACTATCCGGAGTAAGTGGGATACCATCCGGTTCAAATTAGAAGACCTGCTGACCGACCTTACCCCCGAGCTCCTTGAGAAATGCCTTTTTAAGCACCCTTACGTAGGGCCTCTTACTGCGTCCCAATGCCTCAGCTTTTTGCAAGATCATTTCGACCACCACGCTGCCCAAATAAAGCACCTAAAGCAAGCCCTTCATCAGGAGTAGTTACTTACCTTTTCAACTATCCTCAGCTGGTTTTTGACCTTTTTCAGGTTCAGAAAAGTTAGATCGCTAGCTAAACTAGCTCCGGTTTATGCTTTGCCTGCAGCCATGGCTGTTCCTTTTGTTACTCACTCCGTTTCCTAAGTGCAGGGCTCTTGCCGTGATTAAAAGCCTTGTTGCAAATGTCTGCCTTTAAGCCAACTATATGCTTCTTAAATCGCACAAATTATTCTAATGAAAATAGCCTTCCGGAGGTTTTTAAACAATTTTAGGCATTAGGGTTGATACAATATAGGGTAAGCATTCAGATTATTTTTGAGCTGGGAAGGGACTATTTTGTATATTTGTGCGTTCTGAAACGGATACAAAATAACTGACTACAGCTTATGTCTAAACTAAAAAGTAGCCTTAAAAAACTTGGCATCGCCGGATTCCTATTCTTCTTTATTAAAGGTCTGATCTGGATTTTTATTTTCTTGGGAGGCGCTAAACTAATTTTTGGATAGATCTCAGGTTACCAGTTACCACTCAAATTTCATTATATGTGAAGAGGAAACAGGTGCTGCTGTCAGATTTTAGGATTCTTTTGTTTCCGGTGCTTCTTCCTCTTCTTCAGCACTCGTTCTAAGGGCATAATATTCCATCTGTAGCGCTTTTATCCGAACCTGGTCTTCAGTGGTTACGCCAGCATATACCTCTTCCTGCCGCTTTGTGAGCTCCTGATAAACTTCGTTGGCCATTTTCCAATCCTGCTCTTCCCATTTTTTGCAGCGAAGCCGCACATTGCTCATAAAGGTGGCATACGCCTGCCAAAGGCTTTCTGATGTAATATTTGAGGTATCGGCAGCATCTTCTAAAAGGTCGTTTCTCCATTTGTCTTTCAAACGAATTCTGGCCTGCGCTTCGTGCACCTCCTCATATTGCTGCTTTAGCTGCTTATATTCCTGTTGTTGTTCTACTGGTAACTTATGCAGCTGCTGGTCAAGATGAGCTGTTTTGGCTTTGTAAGCAGCGTTGTTTATCTGCCAGCTTTCATTTGTCTGGATCTCAGGCTGCTCTTCCTGGTTGGCTATCCATGCCTTAAAGTCCTGGTAATCTCTTTTCAGTTGCTGCTCTTTGGTTAGGGCACAACCGCTTAGCACTAATAGGCAAAGCAGAACAGGTACTAAAAGAATACTGGCTTGTTTCATAAGTCAAATATAAGCAAGACTTTTATCTACCTTATTACGAGCAGAACCAGTTTTTGATTTTTTGCTGCAAATCCTTCAGTCAAAGCTTATTTATTTTCCCGATCATTCTGTTAACCTGCACCGGGAGGCGCGTTTACAGAAGATGATTCTTTGGAAGTAGAAACATTAGCTAATTAGCTTTACTGATTTTTTTAGAATGATATATTAAAAGCACTATCAGAATTAAACATCTTTTTATATAACTCGTAAAATAAAGTATCTAAAAAGTTTTATCCCCAATGATGCTTATAGAGATATAAGCAGGATGAAAGCTTCTTCAAAGCTTAAAAGCTATGCCCACTAATGTTAAAGGCATTGCAAGAAAAAAGCGAGGAAAGAAAAAGGCAGCACAGGTTTTAACCTATGCTGCCTTTTTCTTTTATGACCTTAAAGCACTATAAATAACCAACTCCTCTACTGCCCTAGCTGCCGCTTTACAGTTTTCGCTTATTGGTATCTCTTCTTTCCTCAAAAACAAGAACTTCTGCTCCGGCCGTGATGGTAGACAAAACCAACTGGCTCGGCAAAATGCGTGCAATCTGCCAACGGTAGGCAAGCGCACTCCGAATGGCGCGGCCATCTACCTGGGTTACCTGTACACCAATGTATCCTTTGTTTTCGTCGAGTTCCCACACGCCTTCCTCTACAACCTCCGGGCCATTTACAGCGTTTGGTATATCATTTTCCTGTATCAGGCGGTATGTCTTGTCCGGATGAAAAGTGAGAACAAATTTCGGCACTGGCCGCACGGATACAAGCTCTTCCTCGTCTTGTACAAAACGTTCCCGAAGTATCCAGATTTTCGACAGCTCTGCCACAGAGTCGTGGCTGGCATGTGTTTTTGGTTCATGCAACGGTAAGGCGCTGCCTACCGTTAAGGGGCTGGCAAAAAGCCACAGCAAAAGCAACAATATGGGTGTCATAGCTTTTTATTTTTGCTTCTGTAAAGTTAAAAATTAAGCTAAATTCAGGTTAGTTTCCATTTATAACGCTCAAACCTCCTTAAGTGATACAGCAGGTAACTATAGTTTCAGCTACAGCAGCTGCCGGTTGTACGATCGCTATCAAAATCAGCATTTGCCGTACCTGTAATGTATGAAAAAGAGTGCTGAGCTTTTTAACCTATATAACACTACAACAAATGAAGGACCAAAAAGAGTTTATGCGCGAAGCAATTCGCCTTTCCATAGAAAAAATGAAAGCGGGTTTTGGTGGCCCGTTTGGTGCCGTGGTGGTGCGAAACGGAGAGATAATAGCGCGTGGGTTTAATAATGTGTTGGCCTCTAACGATCCCACTGCCCATGCAGAAGTTGACGCCATCCGAAAGGCCTGCCAGGTGTTAGGCACTTTTCAGCTGACCGACTGTGAATTATATACCAGTTGTGAGCCTTGCCCTATGTGTATGGGAGCCATTTATTGGGCCCGCCCCAGCAAGGTATATTATGGCAACACCAAGGCAGATGCCGCCCAAATCGGGTTCGACGACCAGTTTATTTATGATGAGCTTGATAAACCGCTCCCTGAACGGCAAATACCCATGGAGCAACTCCTGCGAGAGGAAGCATTGGCTGGATTTGAGGCATGGCAGCAACTCGAAGACAAAAAAGCCTATTAATTTGATGTGCTATTGCTTAATGTATTGATGTGCTAGAATTAGCAGATTGATGCTTGATTAGAAGCTTGGTAAATAAACTAGTAGTGTGGCTTCAATAAGGATAACTCCATCACTCTTTCTTACCCGAAGTCCTGTATCTGGAAAAAATCTGGCATCAAACAGGAGTTGTATCAGCAGAAAAGCAGATAATCTTAGGGCTAAGTTTTACTAAAATAAATCTTGTCAAGCCCAAAAACAGCAGGGGCTGCACCATATGTGATGCAGCCCCTGCTACTATTAAAAACGATGGAGTTACAAATTACTTGCCCATCATTTTGGCAAGGTTTGCCAGACCACCTGGTTTGCCTGCCATTTTGTTCATAGAACGCATCATTTTGCGCATGTCGTTAAACTGCTTCATCAGGTTGTTTACCTGCTGAATATCGGTGCCACTACCTTTAGCTATACGGGCACGACGACTACCCGAAATTACATCTGGGTTCTCGCGCTCGTATGGAGTCATGGATTTGATAATGGCTTCGATAGGCTTAAAGGCGTTTTCATCTATCTCTACATCTTTCAATGCTTTGCCTACACCAGGTATCATGCCTACCAGGTCCTTGATATCGCCCATCTTCTTGATTTGCTCCAGCTGCGTAAGAAAGTCGTCGAAGTTGAACTGGTTTTTGCGGATCTTCTTGTTGATACGTTTTGCCTCGTCTTCGTCGAAGGCTTGCTGTGCACGCTCCACCAGAGAGATCACGTCGCCCATGCCCAGAATACGCTGCGCCATTCTGTCCGGGTAGAACAGGTCCAACGCCTCCATCTTCTCACCGGTAGAGATAAACTTAATCGGCTTCTCTACTACAGACCGAATAGAAAGGGCTGCACCACCGCGGGAGTCACCGTCGAGCTTGGTAAGTACCACGCCATCGAAGTTGATGCGGTCGTTAAAAGTCTTTGCTGTATTCACCGCATCCTGGCCAGTCATGGAGTCTACCACAAACAAGGTCTCGGTTGGCTTTACGGCACGTTTGATCTCGGCAATTTCATTCATCATCGCCTCGTCCACGGCCAAACGACCTGCAGTATCGATAATGACGATTTTCTTATTTGTCTTTTTGGCGTGTTCAATGGCATTCAGCGCAATCTGAACTGGGTTTTTATTATCCAGTTCGGTATAGGCCTCTACACCTACCTGCTCTGCCAGCACCTGCAGCTGGTTAATCGCAGCCGGGCGATACACGTCGCAGGCAGCAACCAGTACATTGCGGTTTTGCTTTTTAAGAAAGCTGGCCAGCTTGCCTGTAAAAGTAGTTTTACCAGAACCCTGTAACCCTGCAATCAGCACGATGGCCGGATCGCCTTTGATGTTGATGTCCTGCTTTTCTCCACCCATCAAGGCTGTCAGCTCCTCGAACACGATTTTAACCATGAGTTGGCCCGGTGACACAGCGATTAATACATCGCGGCCCATGGCCTCATCTTTAATTTTATCGGTGACCGTTTTGGCAACTTTATAGTTTACGTCAGCATCTACCAGGGCACGGCGTACCTCTTTTATGGTCTGCGCAACGTTGATTTCGGTAATGCTTCCCTGGCCTTTCAGGGTTTTGAAGGCGCGGTCTAACTTGTTACTTAAATTATCAAACATCTCTTTTTCTGGATTTACCTACAAAAATAAGGATTTTTCTTTTTATATGATACTGGTGCCAGCCAAAGCTTGGTGGTTTGTCGTCAAAAGTTTAAACGAAAATTGATTTTTGCCTGGCGTTGACGCGTTAGCTCCTGCCTTATGAACTTATCTTCCTGCTGTTTAAAATCAACAGGCCCCTGAGTAACTGGGTTTAAATAGTGGAAGGAACATAGTTTTGCCTAAATTTTCGTACTAGCATTAGCGTTGAATGTTTATGCTACCCTAACTACTTACTATTTAATTAAGTTGGCAAATGAGAAAAGTATTTTTGTTAGCTGTGCTGTTATTACAGCTTATTATTACCAATGAGTTAGTAGCCCAGGATAACTGGGAACTGAAAAAAGATGAAAATGGCATAAAAATATACACCCGAAAGCTTGCTCATGAGAAACTGAAAGAAATCAAAGTGGTTTCGGAACTGCAGGGTACACCGGAGCAATTAGTAGCCATTATCATGGACGTGAACAATCTTAAAAACTGGGTTTATGGCATTAAAGAAAGCAGGCTGCTCAAGAAAATCGATAATAGTTCCGTTATTTACTACAATGTAGCCGATTTACCCTGGCCTGTGAGCGACCGCGATATGGTGCTGCAGCTAACCGTAAAGAAGGACCCGGCCACTAAGCAAACTTACATTCAATCCAAAAGCCTTGACGATTACATGCCCCATCAGAAAGGAAAAGTGAGGGTCCCGTACTCTAGTTCATCCTGGAAAATTTCGCCACTGACAGACACCACTTTAATAGCTGAATATGTTTTTGGAGTGAACCCAGGAGGCTCTTTACCTGCCTGGGTGGTCAATACGGTGGCAACCACTGGTCCTTATAACTCCTTCGAAGCGTTAAGGAAGTTAATGGAAGACCAGCCCTTGTAGGAATAAGAAGCTGTAATTATGCCTATTGTCTGGTTTAGCCAGGAGTACCAACCTCTTTTTACAGTCTTCTGCTGCACTTTTACAATCATTAAAAAATATAGTAACTTTAAATTTCTGTAATTCCGGGTTCAGACAGTATGCCTAAGAATTCGTACAGCCTTAAAACTTCCTTCTAAAATAGGATTATTGGCTATTTAACGATGAAAAATGGCTCGCATGGCAGCTCATGAAGCTACAGCAACGAAAGTTCCGAATAAACATTTACTTGTTTCTGCCTAACCTTATGTGAGCACAGCTAATAGAGACGAAAGAGGCTTTAACCGGCAGAATATCTTTACAAACCAGAAACTAAGATTATCAGGCTTAAAATTGAAATCACAGGACCAACTACAACTGCTCTTCCTCTCCTACTACTGGCCTCCTTCCGGCGGACCAGGTGTGCAACGAGGCCTTAAGTTTGTGAAATATTTTCCGCAGGCTGGCATTTGGCCTACTGTGCTTACCGTAGATGAGAAACAGGCCTCTTACCCCCTGCTAGACGAAACTTTTTTGAATGAAGTGCCTCAGGAACTGGAGGTGCACCGCACCGCTACCTCTGAGCCATTTGAGTATTACAAAAAGCTATCAGGGAAAAAAGAAATTCCATATAGTGGCTTTGCCAATCAGCAAGGAAAAGTTTCTTTACTCGATAAAGTGTTTAAGTTTGTGCGGGGCAATCTCTTTATACCCGATGCGCGGGTTGGATGGAACAAGCACGCCCTTCGGAAGGCAGAGGAATTGCTGCAGCGTGGGCAATATAGCGCCATTCTAACCACTAGTCCGCCACATTCGACCCAACTTATTGGTCTGGAGCTGCGGAAAAAGCATAACATAAAATGGATTGCGGACTTGCGTGACCCCTGGACAAACATACACTACTACGACCAACTCTACCACACTGCCCTGGCCAAGCGCCTCGACCAGAAATACGAGCGGCAGGTGCTGGAGCAGGCAGATGCTGTAATTGTTACCAGCGAAGATACCAAGCGCCTTTTCCTGAACAAGCCGATTGGCATCGATCCAGACAAAATTCATGTTATTCCGAATGGATACGATGACGATGACTTTATATACCCCTCGGCTTCACCGAAAGATTCCTTCCTGATTACCTACACCGGCACCATTACCGAAACCTACAACATAGACGTATTTCTGAAGGTGCTGGCCCACCTGCGGTCGGTGCACCATGAAATAAATTATAAGTTACGTTTTGTGGGGAAGGTATCGGAAGGTGTGCGCACGCGGATAGAAAAGGCGGGCTTAATTGGCATCACCGAGTTTGTACCGCATGTACCGCACACTAGAGCCATACAATACCTTATGGAGAGCACTATTCTCTTACTGGCCATAGCCGATGTGCCCCATGTCTTCGCAAACGTACCCGGCAAACTGTTCGAGTACCTGGCGTCGAACAAACCTATTGTTTGCCTTGGCCCTGTTCATTCCGACACCGATCGCATTATTGATGAATGCGGTGCAGGCCGGTTGTTCCATTACACAGCCTATGAACTCATGCTGGACCACATGACGCAAATGAGCAAAGCCTGGCTTTTAAATCCCAACCTCGACCTGCCACTAATAAACCACACCCGCTACTCCAGGCGCTACCTTACCGAGCAGCTTGCCGGTGTCATTAGAGACTTGGTAGATTAACCGGCTCCGGCATCTTTACCAGTTTCAAGATATTAAGCTAGACGGTAGCACCAGAGTTAGCGAAAGGGCTAGAGCATTTTATGGAAAATATGTCTTTTTTACCTCCGGAAGGCTCATTTTATTGGAATAATTTGTTAGGTAGTATTACAGGTGGTGGTATGGCTCGACGGCAAGAACAGGTGAGTGAAGGCTGCAGGAAATAAGCGTTTCAGGCATTTCTTAACAATAGTGGAAATTCTGTAACTTGCAGCCCCTAAAGGTGACTTTTTGCACCAAAACGTATTAAGATTTATTTTATAGAATGGCATTAGACCTTAATCATAAAGCAATCCTGGTAACGGGTGGCACAGGTTCCTTCGGGAAAAAGTTTGTGGAAATGGTATACAAGCAATTTCCGCAGGTAAAGCGCCTGGTAATTTACTCCCGCGATGAGCTCAAGCAGTTTGAGATGTCGCAGAAATTCCCGCACAGTAAATACCCTTCTATCCGGTACTTTATTGGTGATGTTCGCGACGGAGAACGTTTTAAGCGGGCTTGTGAAGGCATAGACATTATTGTACACGCTGCTGCCTTAAAGCAGGTACCTGCTGCAGAATATAACCCTATAGAGTGCATTAAGACCAATGTGTTGGGTGCAGAAAATGTAATTAATGCTGCGCTAGACTGTGGCGTAAAAGAAGTGGTGGCGCTCTCTACCGACAAAGCCGCTGCCCCTATCAACCTCTATGGTGCCACCAAACTCTGCTCCGATAAGCTATTTGTGGCAGCCAACAACATGAGAGGGAAACGAGACATCCGTTTTTCGGTAGTGCGCTACGGAAATGTAATTGGCTCACGCGGCTCCGTAGTACCTTTTTTTCTGAACAAGCGAAAAGAAGGAGTTTTGCCGATTACCCACCCCGACATGACACGGTTTAACATTTCGTTGGAAGAAGGCGTTGAGTTGGTGTTTCATGCGCTTGGGAACCATTGGGGAGGAGAAATCTTTGTACCCAAAATCCCTTCTTACCGCATTACAGAAGTTGCCGAAGCCATAGGCCCCAACTGTACGCAAGAGATTGTAGGCATCCGCCCAGGCGAGAAACTTCACGAGGAAATGATTACTGAAACGGACTCCCTGAACACAGTAGAACTGGCCAAATACTATGTCATTCTTCCTTCCACTCCTATCTGGAAAACCGAGGATTTCTTGAAGGCACACGATGGCAAAATGGTAGAAATGGGCTTTAAGTATAATTCCGGCACAAACAACGAGTGGCTAACAGTAGAACAGCTACGTGACCAGATTCGCCAGCACGTCGACCCGGCTTTTACGGTTTAAATGGTACTGGCGGAGAGCCATAAGCGGCTCCTTAACTTCATCGCGGCTTTTCTAATACAAGTTAGCACAATGGGCTAGGGGAAAGCTTTCTTGGCCTTTTGATGTTTTATATTAACATAGCTCAGGAAGGCCAAATTCATTCGAAAAATTACATAAGAGCCTTCTAGGCTACTTCCCCGGGTTTTACCTTATATTCAATTTAACATCACCTAAAGAAATGAAAGACCAGCATCCGCTACAGCAGCCTATACCTTATGGACGGCAGCATATTACAGAGGCAGATATAGCCGCTGTAGTAGAAACCATGCGGTCTGATTTTCTGACACAGGGGCCGCAGGTAGCTGCCTTCGAAGAGGCTTTTGCCAGCTATGTTGGCGCCCGATACGCGGTGGCCGTAGCCAACGGTACAGCTGCACTCCATTTATGCAGCCTGGCTTTAGGCGTTACAGAAGGCACCCGCGTTATAACCACGCCCATTACGTTTGTGGCCTCAGCCAATTGTGTGTTGTACTGTGGCGGCTCCATTGAGTTTGCTGATGTGGATCCTGATACTATCCTACTGGATATCCAACATATCCGTCGCCTTCTCGAAAGTAAACCTCCAGGGTACTATAGCGGCATTATACCTGTTGATTTTGGAGGGAACCCTGTTCAGCTGCAAGAGCTTAGGGAGCTCGCCGACCGGCATAGCCTGTGGATTATAGAGGATGCCTGCCATGCCCCTGGTGGCTACTTTTACGATGACCAAGGGGAAAAGCAACTCTGCGGCAATGGCAAATATGCCGACCTAACTATTTTCTCCTTCCATCCGGTGAAACACATCGCCACAGGTGAGGGCGGTATGGTCACGACCAATGATGAAGCACTGTACCGGAAACTGCTACTTTATCGCACCCACGGCATTACAAAAGACCCGGACCTGTTGCAAGAAAACCACGGTGGCTGGTATATGGAGATGCAGGAACTAGGTTACAATTACCGAATTTCTGACATTTTGTGCGCCCTTGGCCTCTCTCAATTGCAACGCGCCGATGAAGGCCTCCTCCGCAGAAAGGAACTAGCCCACAGGTACGATCAGGCTTTTGGGGAGGTACCGGAGATCAAACTGGTGCAAACAGCCGCATCCGCTACAGGTTTGGCTGGCGACACAGGCCATGCCTATCATTTGTACATCATCCAGATACAAGATCGCAAAGGCTTGTACGACTACCTGCGACAGCACCAGATTTTTGCTCAGGTCCATTATATTCCGGCTCATACCATGCCTTACTATCGTAGGCTTGGTTACCAGAAAGGAGATTTCCCGGTTGCAGAACACTACTACAGCCAATGTTTAAGCCTGCCACTTTACCCCACCCTATCGGATGAAGAGCAGGATTTTGTAATTGAAAAAGTGAAGGAGTTTTTTCAGAAATAGCATGACATTACCTTCTCTTAGTCAAAAAATGATAGTGGGCACTGTGCAGTTTGGTCTGCACTATGGCATAAGTAACAGCAAAGGTCAGGTTTCCAGAGAGGAGGTTTGTCAGATATTAACCCATGCACATGCAAAAGGAGTAACTACCCTCGATACAGCAGCAGCCTATGGAGAAAGCGAAGAAGCTATTGGTTTTGCTTTGCGAGAAACAGGACTTTCTTTTAATATAATTTCAAAGTTGCCGCCTGTCAAATCAGTTGGAGAAGTTCGACGGGAGCTAGAAAAATCGATGGTAAAGTTAGGCGTACAGAAGCTAGAAGGCTACTTGCTGCACCATTTTAGCATCTACAAAAATACTCCTTTGGTGGTGCAAGAGTTGCTTAAACTGCAGGAAGAAGGATTGATTGGGTCTATAGGCTTTTCACTCTACCACCCCAAGGAAGTCCAGGAAATTTTAGATCAGTTGGTGCCTTGCCAGTTGGTTCAGTTTCCTTACAACTTATTTGACCGACGCTTTGATCAAGTACTGGATAAGCTGAAAGATCAGCAGATTGAGACGCATGTGCGGTCTATTTTCCTTCAGGGGTTATTTTTTATGAACCCCAGCGAGCTAGGTATTCATTTTTCAGGAGTTAAAGACAAAATAGCTAGCCTGCAGCATATGGCAAGGCGAATGAAAATACCGTTGCACACCCTCCTTTTAAGCTTTGTGGCAGCACAGCCCAACATCGATAAGTTTGTAATTGGCATAGATAGTTTAGAATCACTCAGGAAAAATCTGGAAGGTTTCTTACCTGCCAGTCAAATACAGGAGACAGCTGCTGCATTAGCACCGTATACTGTAGAAGACGAAGATATTTTGCTCCCTTTTAATTGGAAATTCTAATGCAAAGGTCCTTAGACACTCTTTTTTCGCTTAAAGGTAAAACCGCCTTGGTAACAGGAGGCTATGGCCACTTGGGCAAATCCATTAGTCTGGGCCTGGCTGAAGCTGGAGCAACCGTGTATGTGTTAGGAAGAAATGAAGAAAAATTTAAATTAGTTTTTCCAGACCAGGAGCTGCTCAAACTAAAGTTCAGGTACTGTGACATTTCTATTTCTGAAAGTATACTTGGCGCTATTGCTGGAGTAGCGGAAGTAGAGGGTAAAATAGATATTCTAGTCAATAATGCCTTCTATTCGGCTGGTCAGAGCCCTGAAAATCTAACAGATGAGCAGTGGGCCTTAGGCATTGATGGAAACCTGAACAGTGTGTACCGGTGCATCAGGGAAGTAATTCCGTATATGAAAAAGCAAGGTGCCGGGCGCATTATAAATGTTGCTTCGATGTACGGTGTAGTTTCACCTGATTTTACAATTTACGAAGAAAGTCCTGCTTCGCTTAATCCACCCCACTATGGTGCAGCAAAAGCAGGTGTTGTACAATTAACAAAGTATTTTGCCAGCTACCTGGCACCACATGGCATCACTGTAAATGTGGTCAGCCCTGGACCTTTTCCAAACGAGCTGGTACAACAAGACAAGGGCTTTGTAAAGAGGCTGAGTAAGAAGAACCCAATGGGCCGAATCGGAAAACCAGAAGAACTGAAAGGCGCCTTTGTGTTTTTTGCCTCCGATTCTTCTTCTTTTGTTACAGGTCAGAATCTGTTGATAGATGGAGGCTGGACCATATGGTAAAAGAAACAATTGGTGCTATTATCCAGGTAAGGCTGGGATCTGAGCGTCTTCCTCAAAAAGCGTTGCTGCCGTTACCCTTTAGCGGCGGGCCAACACTACTGGAACATGTGGTTAGTCGGGCAAAAATGAGTTACCACCTTCACCATATTATTGTAGCCACAACCACAGCCCCTGCCGATGATCAGATTGCTGAATTTTGCAAAAAAAAGGGTATTGTATATTATCGCGGGGAGGAGCAGGATGTACTTGCTCGTTTCTTTGCAGCCGCGTCTGCATACGATTTGTCTACCATCGTTCGTTTAACTGGCGATAATCCTTGTGTATCAGCAGAAGTAATTGATTATGCCATTGAACATCATTTAAAAACAGAGGCAGCTTATACACGCACAGAAGGATTGCCCTTAGGCACAAATGTGGAAGCCTTTTCCTATAAAGCCCTACAGCAGGCGCATCAGTTGGCAAAGGCACCATTTGAAAGGGAACATGTAACCCCGTTTATGTATAGCGCTAAAAGCAATCGGCCTATTCAGCTTATCAATATGTCAGACTCTGTTCCGACTGAATTAAAGCACCTGCGACTTACAATAGATTACCCGAGCGACTATGCCATGATAAGCCTTCTGTTTGAAAAAGTACAAGCAGATTTTACTTCCTTCTCAATTCAAACACTAAAGGCTATCTTACAAAATTGGCCATGGCTCGCCCAAATTAACGCCTCAAATAATCAGAAAAAAATTTATAACTCTGAGCAAGATGAATTGGCAGATGCTGCTCGTTTACTACAACAGGCAGGAATGGATTCGAGTGCAAACTATATCCTTTTAAAAAACAGCCGTGACTAATAGCCAAAGAATAATAATTAGAGCAGATGGTAGCAGCCAGATTGGCTTAGGTCATGTAATAAGGTGTTTGGCGCTGGCACAAATGCTTCAGGACAAGTTTAAGGTGTTTTTTGCCATACAGCAACCTGATGCTTCGTTGCAAGAACAAATTAAAGCAGTAGGCGCTACTTTGATTAATCTTCCTTCAGAAAATAACTTACTCCATGAAGCGCGTTTTTTAACAGAGCATGTCTTAAGATCTACTGATGTAGTAGTGTTGGACGGCTATCACTTTGAAACCAACTATCAAAAAACTTTAAAAAGTAAAAACTGTGCCCTGCTTTGCATTGACGATACATGTGCTTTTCCTTATGTTGCAGATGTTGTCCTAAATCAGGCAGGTGGTATATTAGCGAACGTCTATAACACTGCTTCTTACACCCGGTTGCTGCTGGGACCCAATTTTGCCTTACTTCGCCCTCCATTTCTGGTAGCTTCGAAAGAGAGTCGCCCTTTTCCTGTTCCACAACTGCATGTACTACTAAACTTTGGTGGGGCTGATCCACAAAATTTTACGCTGCAGGTAGCAAAGAGGTTATATAAAGTTCCAGGCATTGGGCACCTACACCTTGTAGTTGGCAGCGCCTATCTTTTTAGACCGGAGCTTGAGGAATGGCTGCAAGACAAGTCGCAGGTGGAGTTGCACCATAATTTATCGGCAGATGCCATGTGTAAGATCATGAAGTTATGTGCCATAGCTGTTACATCTGCCAGTGGAATAGCCTACGAATATGCTGCAGTAGGAGGTTTATTATTCATTAAGCAGACCGCTGGTAATCAGAAAGGTTTATATAACTATTTGATAAATAGCGGTCTTGCATCTGACATAAATATGCTTCCTCAAATTATATCTGAAGCTTGGCTAATGACTAGTTTTGAGACCAAAGTTGCGCTACAGCGACAAACTTTTGATGGTCGTAGTGGTGACAGGATACTACAAGTGATGGAAACACTTGCCATGATATCACAGGTGACTTTACGGAATGTTATGGAAGAGGACATGCTGGTGATTTTTGATTGGTCAAACGATCCAGAAGTTCGGCGTCGCTCCTTTAACAGCAAACCTATACCATTAGAAGGTCATAAAACTTGGTTTAATCTAAAACTTAAACAAAAAGATGCCTATTTGTATATTGCTGAAGTAAATGGAGTAGCAGCCGCGCATATACGGTTTGAAGTAGCGGAAACAATAGGTGTTGTTAGTTACATGATTAGTAGGGAGTTTAGAGGAAAGGGCCTGGGACATAGTGTATTGTTAAAAGGAATAAAAAAATTACTGGAACAACGACCAACTATTACCAACATAGAAGGACTGGTACAAAAAGACAATCAGGCCTCTGTCAGAGCTTTTGAAAAAGCTGGTTTTGAATATGCCGCTCCTGATCCTAAATACCCACATGCACACAGATTTGTACTGCAAACAAAACAGACTTTCAACTCTTGAATTTAAATGACAAACGAAATTAGGATAGCTTCCCGAATGGTAGGCCCTACACAAAAACCATTCATTATAGCTGAAATGTCAGGCAATCATAACCAGTCATTGGAGCGGGCCCTTGCCATTGTAGATGCCGCTGCTGATGCAGGCGCTGATGCTATAAAACTCCAAACATATACAGCCGATACCATGACGCTTCCTGGAGCTTTTACCATAGACGATGAAGGCTCCCTCTGGAAAGGTCGCGAGCTATATGAACTCTACCAAGAAGCTTACACCCCTTGGGAGTGGCATCAGCCTATATTCGACAGAGCAAAAGAACGGGGCCTCATAGCCTTCTCCTCCCCCTTTGACGAAACAGCCGTTGATTTTCTGGAAACACTGGGTGCTCCAATTTATAAAATAGCCTCCTTCGAAAACACTGATCACCCCTTGCTCCGCAAGGTAGCAGCTACTGGCAAGCCTGTTATAATGAGTACAGGTGCTGCCACAGTATCAGAAGTTGATGAGGGCGTACGCGTTTTGAGAAAGGCAGGCTGTAAAGACTTGATCCTTCTGAAGTGCACAAGCACTTACCCTGCTTCGCCCGAAAACACGAATATCAGAACTATTCCTCATATGCGCGACCTGTATCAAGTGCAGGTTGGTTTATCAGACCACACCATGGGCATAGGAGCCGCTGTGGCTGCTGTGGCACTTGGTGCTACGGTAATAGAAAAGCATTTTACACTTACCCGTGCAGATGGCGGTGTAGATGCGGCCTTCTCGCTGGAGCCCTCGGAGCTAAAATCACTTGTTATAGAATCTGAACGAGCTTTTTTGGCATTGGGCCAGGTGCAATACGGGGTGCAGCGGGCAGAAGAAAAAAGCAGACTCTTTAAACGATCCATTTATGCAGCCCGAGACATTGCCCCAGATGAGCAGCTCACATATGATAACATCCGTATCATTCGTCCTGGTTTAGGATTGGCACCAAAGCATTTTGAGCAACTATTAGGTAAGAAAGCAAAGACTGCAATAAAAGCAGGAACTCCTCTAAGTTGGGAAATGGTATAACAAATGAAGCAGTGGTTCAAGCTTTACAGTAACATCCTCTATCTCTACTTTACAGACAGCTTTTATCAATTGCCTGAAAGTGCTAAAAGAGCCGTGTCACCAACAAATTTAGTGATGCGGCTTTTAAAGATAAAGGGCTATACTGTTGTCAGATTGTTCGGAAACCTGTTCAAATCAGTGGAGCAGCCAGAAAAATTAAAAGGAAAAATCTGGTTATATGTGGTCAGCCAGAACAACGGCGATAGCCTCAGTTTTTTAGCAGATGCTTTACCTGATGCCGTTTTAGTGGCAGGCCAAAACAAATCGTTAGGTAAGTACAATTATTCTGTGGCTCGTATTTCATTGAGGCGCAAAATTCTGTATTACTATAAATTTGTACCACTCCTCTTAAGATTTGCCAAATACAAAAGTAAAAACACCTACCGCTTTTTCGATATATTATTTGATGCGGTTGGATTTTATGAAGTATACCTGAATAAGTTAGAGTACTATAGCCCGAAGTGTATAGTATTTGCTAATGACCATAACCCTGATGCGAGAGCCATGCTTTTAGCAGCAAAAAAAGCGGGCATCAAAACAGTTTATATTCAGCATGCCAGTGTCAGCCCGAATTTTCCTCCTCTTGAATTTGACCTAAATCTGCTTGAAGGTGAGGATTCCTTAAACAAATACAAACGCTGCGGTTCTATCAACGGCAAGGTTGATCTTATTGGCATGCCTAAAGCAGATGCTTATGTTGCTCATAGGAACCAAAGTAACGTTATCCGGACTATTGGAATAGGAAGCAACCTGATGGATCATACAAGTGAACTGGAGGCATTGGTTAACCGAATTACTGCTGCTTTACCAGAAGTGCACTTGGTGGTAAGGCCACACCCAAGAGACCAGCGGGATTTTAACTTCCTAAAACAAATTTCTCCGCTTGTCTCTATCTCTCCTTCACTTACTGAAGCAGCTTTCGATTATCTTCGAAAAATTGATGTGCAAATAAGTGCCAATTCCGGAATTCACTTAGAGGCAGTACTTTTAAATGTTTGGTCCATCTATTTTAACTTGAATCCCAAGGAGCAATTACAAGACTATTATGGATTTGTCGAAAATGGTTTGGTAGATGCCGTTGCAACTACCGAAGCTCTTCTGCTCCTTCTGCAGCAGCACCTGCAGAATAGGCCCTCTGTATATTTAAGAGCTAAATACTACAATGCGACCATAGGTACAGCAAAGGATGGCAAAAGCAGTGAATTGGCAATAGAATTAATAAAAGGATTTATGCTTCAAAATCAATTATAAGTCATATATTTATAATAATAAATATATGACTTATAAAATTGGTAGTTCGACTGCTACTTACCACTTTCGCCTTTTTATTTTTGAGTTTCTACAGTAGTGCTCAGGGCCCTGGTAATGCACTACGCCTTGACGGCATAGACGACTTTGTAGAATTTAGTACAAACGATAGAGGTGTAACTCATAGTGTAACAGTGGAGGCTTGGGTTAAAAACACCTCCTATAAATATCATTGGGTAGTAGGAAAATATGATCGCTGGGTGAACATGGATACCACCTCATTATCCAGAATGGGAAGGCAGCCTTTAATGGTAGTGATGGAGTTGGAATTTATAGAGAATCCGGTTACTCTCAGAAAAGCATAAATGATAATAACTGGCATCACTTAGCTGGAGTTTGCAATAACGGAACCTGGCAGATTTATGTAGATGGAGTATTTGAGAGTGAACTTATAACCGGCTATATTAAAAAACAGGTCTGCACTCGCCATAGGAAAGGACTACCTGCTGAATAGTCAGCAATATCAAGGTTCCTTAGACGAAATACGGGTTTGGAACAAAGCTTTGACAGTTGAGCAGATCAGGGAAAACATGTGCAGATCGATCCCAGGTGATTCACCTGGCTTGGTAGCTTATTATAAGATGGATGTTTCCTCAGGAAATACAGTACATGACTTTAGTAGCTATAGCATGCATGGTACTTTTCGGAACATAAACCCTGCTACTGACTGGGTCACTTCTGGGGCAGCAATAGGAGACAAAAGCGTTCACCTCTACCCCACAGGCAGTTGGCAGGGGCAACAACTAGAATATAAGGCTGAAGATGGCAGCAGGTTTTGGGTAGATTCTGTAGGCATTAATTCACGTACTGCCGGAGTTCACATATACCAAGTCGAGGCAAGGCCAAACAGCATTGCAGGTATTCCAAATTCTCAACCAGTAAGCGACTATTTTGGCGTGTTTACGGCTTTGCACAAAGCAGATAACTATAACATTAATTATTCGTCTGATAATAAATTTTGCAGTGCCGAAACATATTCCAGAATGAACAACGAATTTTTTTCTTGGAACAGGCTTCCCACCACCGTTGAAGCAAGAGCGGCCTACATTAAAACAGATGGGTTCTCAAGAGAATTTATTGTGCCAGGTGCCGCCGGAGGGCAGCTGTCTATCAGGGGTCCTGAATCGATTTGCAGGGGTAGCAGTATGGAGCTGATAGCAGAAACAGACCTCTTGCCAGTATGGAATACAGGGCACCAAGGGAAAATACTTAACATTTCAGCACCTGGAAAATATTGGGCAACGGTTTATTCAGGTATTTGTGCCGTAACAGATACCTTTACCGTTGAGGAACGACTACTGCCTGCCATAGAACTAAGTAAAGGAGTAAGTTTGTGCGCAGGAGGTCAGGCTACCCTAACTGCACCAGCTGGTTTTGCTAAATATCAGTGGAGCAACGGCTCACAAGCTTCGAGTATACAAGTGTCTGAAACTGGAACCTTTTGGGTAGACATAACAGTGGACGACTGTGTGTATCGTCATCATATGGAAGTGCTAGCGGAGGATTGCCCGGTAATACCGAACATCATTACTCCAAATGGTGATGGGTTGAACAATTTGTTTAGCATACAGGGCATTGAAATGAAAAATGTCCGGCTTGAAATCTTCAATCGCTGGGGCAAAACCATTTATAAAGATAATAATTACAAAAATACCTGGTCGCCTTCTAATGTTGCAGCTGGAATTTATTATTATTATATCAAAAGCGGCCCATCCTCCAGAGAGTATAAGGGCTGGATTGAAATAATAAAATAGGTGCACCTTTGTTAAACTACGTCCTTACCCATTTTTACCGCCTGTACCCAAAGGCAAAAGACCTTCCAATTTATTATGGAGAAGATTCTGCCGCTAAAGGAGTTTTTATTCGCCAATACGAAGGAAACTTTTTTGAAGGAAAGGTGGCGCAACCTGAACAAGTTGTCTGGCAGGAGTGGAATGGCACACGCCTCCCCTTCTTTTTTGACCAGACCAGTACGGTAGCTCCAATTACCTACACTGATGGTCGTGCCCTTATAAACTACGACATTATTGCTTCTGCCTTTTTTCTGCTCAGTGGCTGGCAAGAGTATCACAGCAGCCACCGCGATCGCTTCGGCAGGTTTCCCTACAAAGCCAGTGTGCAGGCCACCTATGGTTTTATTAATGTACCAGTAGTGAACTATTATTTCGACATGTTGAAGGAGGCAATTCAACATGCCTTCAATTTAAAATTGGAGCTGGAACTCTGGCCTAATGCTTCTTTTGCTTCCTGCCTCACCCATGATATCGACAGACTTACCTCAGCCTGGAAAGTGGCGGGTTTGCACCGGTTTAAGCAAGGAAAATATTTAGCAGTAGGCCGCCTGGTCACTAAAAAGCTACTTAGGAAAGATGCCTGGGATAATATTAGCGAACTAATGGCACTTGCAAACCAGCATCAGCTGAAATCAACTTATTTTTGGATGGCTAATAACCAAAAATATAATGGTCACCCCAATGCCGACTATCTTGTAGAACTGCCGAAATACCAATTACAAATAAAGAAACTTTTAGATAAAGGGCATGAAATAGGTATCCATGGTAGCTTTGGCACGTCCAATAACAGCGGCCAATTGCTAGCAGAAGCTGTCAAAATTGGTGCTCCAGTAACAGGAAACCGCTTCCATTACCTACAATACAAACCGGAACTTACGCCTCAGGTATTAAGCGAAACTTTCCTGCAATACGATAGCACTTTAGGTTTTGCCGAACAGTTAGGTTTTCGAAATTCCTTTTGCCACCCTTTTTTTCCATATGATTTTAAAAACCGGAAAGCCTGCCATTATATAGAGTTACCGCTCATACTCATGGACGTGACCTTATACAGCCCTAATTACATGCAGCTGCGACCAGCAGAAGCACTGCCCTTGGTACGACAGGTAATGCAGGAAATTAAAAAGTTTAATGGTTTGTTTACCCTACTCTGGCACAACGAAAACATTTCAGATTATTCCGAATACTCACTTGGTCCGCACGAGCCGAACTGGCGGGAAGTTCTGAATGAAATACTACTGCTTCTAAGACAGGAAGGCTCCACCTTTCTGACCTGTGCTGAGGCGGCAACAGCTTTTAACGGCGGCAAATAAAATTTGCATCAGTATGTGGTTGTTCACTCCGCTATAAAGCATAGTTTTGCAGCCTGAACTCAAAACACCTGATGGGAAAACTGCAGCGCGAAGGAATCTGGAACACGTTTATTTCTTATGCCGGTATAGGTGTCGGCTATGTAAACACGGTCCTCCTTTTCCCAAATTTTCTGGAGGAGGAAGAGGTTGGCCTTACACGCCTGCTCATTTCGCTGGCCTTGATGTATGCTCAGTTCTCGGCACTTGGTTTCAACAGCATGAGTGCCCGCTACTTCCCCTACTTCCGCGATAAGACTAAAGCGCACAACGGCTTCCTTTTTCTGTTGCTGCTCATTCCGATCTTTGGGTTTGCTGTTATCACAGCACTGTTTTTACTCACCAAGCCCTTGGTGGTGGAAGCTTACCAAGACAGCTCGCAGCTACTGCTCGACTTCTACTATTACATTATTCCGCTGGCGTTCTTTACGCTTTTGCTCAACCTGCTTACCTCCTATTTAAGATCGTTATACAAAACCATTGTATCGTCTTTTGTGCAGGATTTTCTGCTGAAGGTGCTCACCTCGGTACTCATACTGGTATACTCGCTTGGCTGGATGAGTTTTCATCAGTTTGTGATGTTCTACATCGGCATACATTCCGTGGTGCTGCTGGTACTTGTCCTATATACTATGTGGTTGCAGCAACTATTCCTGAAGCCATCCTGGGCGGCGCTGCGCGTGATGCCGTTGCGGGAGCTGCTGCATTATGGCTTCTTCACCTTTTTAGGTACCATCTCTACAACCATTATCACTACCATCGACCAGTTTATGATTGGTTCCTACAGCCTCTCTGACAATGGGGTTTACACAACCGCTTTTTTTATGACCACAGCCATTATGATTCCGGCCAAATCGGTGCTAAAAATTGCGTATCCTCAGGTAGCCGATTATTGGAAAGACAAAGACATGGAAGGTATAAGCAAATTATATAAACAGATTACCCTTGTAAATCTGATTTTAGGCTTACTGCTTTCTATTGGAATATGGGCCAATATCGATAACCTATTTTCTTTTATGCCGGAGCCATACCGGGCAGGCAAGTATGTGGTGCTGTTTATGTCAGTAGCACGACTTGTAGACCTGGCAACCGGAATCAACGGCATTATTCTGGCCACCTCCGACAAGTACCGCTGGGACCTTGTTTTTAATGTGGTGCTGGCAGTCCTAACCGTTTGGACAAACTATTACTTTATTCCAATTTATGGTATTAACGGAGCAGCGTTTGCCTCCATGCTTTCTTATGCCAGCATTAACTTGGCCCGCTTGTTCTTTTTGCAGTTCCTGTACGGCATGCAGCCTTTTGCCCTAAGTTCACTCCTAATTGCTGTCATAGCATCTGCTGCCTTAGGAGCCTCTTACCTGCTGCCATACCTGGGCAATGTGTACCTCGATATGTTGGTTCGGTCTGCAATGATTACTACCATCTATGGGAGCCTTACGATCGGTCTGAAAGTTTTTCCGGAAATGAATGCCTGGTTTCTGGTGAACTTGAAAAGGTTAATGCCTCGAAAATAACAGAAGGTATTAACGCAATAAACGCTTACAAATTCTTCTCTAGAAAAGACAACACCTGCTGTGCCACATAAGTCTGTTGCTCCACTGTAAGACCAGCATGCAGGGGCAACGATAACACAGTTTTGGCTAATTCTTCTGCAACCGGCAAACTCCCTGGCGTTTGCCCATCCTGCAGGTGCAGTGGTTCCGGGTAATAAACAGCACTAGGAATATAATTATCCTGAAGGTGTTGCTTTAGCTTATCCCGAAGAGTTGCAGGTACTTTAATGGTGTACTGGAGGTATATAAGGGTACTATTTGGAGTGTGCCCAGGAATCTGTAACAAGCTCGTATCCTTAAATAAGTCGTCATATACTGCCGCTACCTCTTGTCTGGCTTGGTTAAACTGGTCCAGGTACCGTAACTTCACCTCTACCATCGCCGCTTGCAGATTTGCAATTTTAGTGTCTGTAGTGGTTTTTTGAAATTGTACTGCTGCCGTCGCCCATGGCAGTTCCGCAATTTGAAAGGTGTCGCAAAGGTTCTGGCTGTTCACAATTACAGCACCGCCCTCATCCTGGCAAGCCAGAGGTTTTGTTGGAAGCAAAGAAGCAAAGGCAAGATGACCCATTGTACCTGCACGCTGCTCTTTTCCACCCGGCAACCTGTAAACCGCACCCAGTGCTTGTGTAGTGTCCTCGAGCAGGAGTAGCTGTTGGGTTTCTGCTAAGGCCAGCAGTTGAGCCATATCCGCACATTGTCCGAAGAGGTGCATGGGCATTATTGCCACTGTTTTGTCTGTTATTAGCTTGGCTACAGAAACTGGGTCTAAGGTAAAAGTAGTTGGCAGCACATCGGCAAACACAGGAGTCAGGCCAAGTCTTTTTATGGCACCGGCTGCAAAACTATCGCCAAAGGCCGGCAATATTACTTCTGCCTGCTGCGGCAACTGTAAGGTCTGCAGAGCTAATACCAAAGCATCAGCTCCATGTGAACATGGCACAACCTGGCGCACCTGCAGGTAATCCTGCAGCGTTTGGGCTAGTTTTAAGACCTGAGGAACATCCGGATTTGCCATGTTTTCCATAGCCAACTGAAATGCATCGTCCAATTCTGACTTCAGTGCTGCATATGGGGCCTTGGCATCGCCCATTTTTATATCTTCCATTTTATTAGTTCGATTTTCTCGTTTTACTGTAAATATAACCAAACCCGATCTGCACAATTAAATTTATATTCTTTTGCAGGCCATAAATTAAATGCTAAATGGTAATATTGTAACCATCAACAGCGCATCGCGTTCAGGAACGTGAGTCTGTATAGAATTTGCTTATGACACGAATCTTGCTATCTACTTTATTTTTGGTATCAGCCTTTTTATTTTCATGCTCAAAACCTGAAGATAAATCGGTTATAGCAGAGAGTGAGGAAGCCTTAGAAGATTTGAAACAATTTGTTAGGCAGGTAGAAGATGACTTACAAACTGATCTGGAGGATACTACTAAAATATGGGAAGATGAGGCCAACAGGCTGAAAGAGGAGTATCACCAGCTAGAAGATGTAGTAGACAATTACATACAGCACTACCCGCCCCAGCAGCGCGAAACTATACAAGATTACAAAGAGCGCTTTAGCATTGCCCTTTCCCAAAAGCAAAAGAAGTATGACGATGCACAGGCGCGATATAGACTCAGACAAGATCTTTTAGGCGTAGAAGTAGTTTCGGAAGATCTGGACCGTATTTTACCTGACAATATTACGGCCACCTATCAGAAGTTTGTAAATACGGTGGTGCAAAACAAAGAAGTGTATACTCCCCGAGACTGGGAACTGATACAGGGCTGGTGGACGGCCCTTAATACCAGAAAGAGCCAGCTACAAGACCAGTTGCGCCCGGCAGATGAGCTAGCAATCGCACAAAAGCAATCGGAATTCCAAGAGCTGATTAAAACCCAAAACATAGCTTCTCCTAAGCCAGCCATTTAACCCGGCCTATCGGCAAAGGCTGCCGTAGGATTTTATTTTTCTAATGAAAACCGCCTTCAGCTGGCTTTTTCAAAAAAATGGGATCTAGGGCATGAGCCGCAACATTTGGCCGAATCGCGCAATTATTCTAATGAAATGGCCCTTCCAGAGGCATTTTATTGATGATAAAGCCTGAGGCTTTCAGGAATGAAAAATAGACTCTTCCTGCTTTACTTTGGTTGTTTGCATTTTAGAGCAAAATAACTGAAGCCGGTATAGGTCGAACAAAAGCAGGTTGGGCTGTTTGGATGTGAAGTTCAGCAAAAAAAGTTTGTTGCACTTTCGTGCCACGCTGATAAACATTCTATCGAGGTTGTAGTACTGGAGTGCCTTATAGGCCTTTACTATTTTTAACTGCTCTACCTCCACTCCCCTGTTATAGAGTTTAACTAGGTTTGCTATGGCCTGTTCGGTTTTGGTTAAAAATACCTGGGTCGTTTCCAGGCCAAGGTGCAGCGCAGGGTTTTCAGTATGTTTTACCTTTACCTTGTTCCGCTTTAGTTCTATGGCGAACATGGTGTCTTCGTGGCCATAGTGTTTTAGCTTCTCACACAGTCTGTACTGCAGAAAAAGGTCCCGCTTCATGAAGGCATTGCTCAGGTAAATATCCTGGTAGGGCTCTGATTGGCGGATATAGGAGGGTTTTGCTGCACGCTGACCATATTTCCAATGAAGCCGATAGGTTTTAGCTGGCGCTTTTTCGGTATAAGATATACCTCCAACTACTACATCAGACTTAGCAGCCGCAGCCAGGTAACTGGCTATAAAGTCTTTGCCTGCTGGCATACAATCGTTGTCGAGCATGAGCAGGTAGCGGTACTGGGCCTGGGTGGCCAGCATGTTCCGGATGGCAGATCGGCCAATATTTTCAGGTAGTTCTCGATAATCTACTGACTCAAATTTACATAGAGCACGGTTCAGGAACTTGATTTCTTCCTCTGACCCATCGTCTATAAGCAGGATTTCAAAAGTAAGATCCAGTTGCAGGCATTGCCGCAGTAGTTCCTCTACCAGCGGCCTTACATCATAATTAAATACAGGAATAAGTATAGATACCTCAGAAATCATTTGCAAGCTTAAATGCTCCTGTTGTAGAATCGAGTACTTTGCCTCCTTCACATTTAAGCACGCGTTTAGGGTATCGGTTTATTATTTCGTAGTTGTGTGTAGCCATCAACACCGCCGTTCCGCTGTTGTTAATCTCCAAAAACAGCTTCATAATATCGTCAGCCACTTCCGGATCGAGGTTACCTGTGGGCTCATCGGCAAACAGGATAACAGGCTCGTTCAGTAAAGCACGTGCAATTACAATACGCTGTTGCTCGCCGCCAGATAACTGGTGAGGCATTTTAGAGGCTGCCGCATCCAAACCTACCCGCATCAGTACCTCCGAAATTCGCTGCTTAAGCTTAGCAGAATCTTTCCAACCGGTGGCTTTAAGCACAAAAGTTAGGTTCTCAGCTACCGATCGATCGAAGAGCAACTGGAAGTCCTGAAAGATAATGCCAACTTTTCGGCGCAGAAAAGGCACCTGCTTGCGAGGCAGCTTGGTAAGTTTAAAATCGGCTACAGAGGCTGCACCCGTTAACAAAGGCAGGTCGCCGTACAGTGTTTTCAGCAAAGAACTTTTCCCGCTGCCTGTGCGCCCCACCATGTACACAAACTCCCCTTTTTCAATATCGAAACTGACACTGCTTAAAATGGTGTTTACATCTTGGTACACAGCTACATCGCGTAGCGAAACCACAGGGGAAGAAGAAAAATTCATGAAGACTAAATATCTAATTTCTGTAATTTCCCGAACGTTAGGGCAGCAATTACAGCAGAGAGCGCTTCTTCTTTGCCTCCAAGTCCGTAGCGTTCAAGGTTTTTAAGCGGGCGATCTGCCCTAAAATAGGCAATAAGTACAAATTGCTCATCCCGGAGCTGAATATAATCCGGAATTTTGGCTTTGCCCTTTACTTTGATGATGTACATTGATTTTAATTAAAAATTAGAAATTAAAAATTATGAATTAGAATAATGGTGGAAAGGAGAAAGTCTATACTTCACAAACATTTCTAATTCATAATTTCTAATTTTTAATTAAACTACTGGTTTCCTTTGGCGTGGTCGGAAAGGAATTTCTCTAGTCCTGAATCTGTAAGCGGGTGCTTCAGCAGGCCAGTGATAACAGAAAGCGGACAGGTAACCACATCGGCACCTACTTCTGCACACTGCAGCAGGTGCATTACGTGGCGTACAGAAGCAGCCAACACCTGTGTCTGGTAACCATAGTTGCCATAAATAGTTACGATCTGCTCGATCAGGGCCATACCATCTGTAGCAATATCGTCCAGGCGACCAACAAAAGGAGACACATAAGTAGCGCCTGCTTTAGCAGCTAAAAGTGCCTGGCCAGCTGTAAATACCAGTGTACAGTTAGTCTTTATGCCACGATCGCTGAAATACTTAATGGCTTTAACGCCTTCGCGGATCATAGGTACTTTTACTACGATGTTAGGGTGCAGCTCAGCTAGCGCCTCTCCTTCTCTTATTATATTCTCATAATCAGTTGCGATAACTTCGGCGCTGATGTCGCCATCTACGATTTCGCAGATTTGCTTATAATGGGCCATTACATTGTCATGCCCAAAAATTCCCTCTTTCGCCATAAGCGAAGGGTTTGTTGTTACACCATCTAACACACCCATGTCGTGTGCTTCCTGTATTTCCTTCAGGTTTGCTGTGTCGATAAAAAATTTCATAACGTAATTGCTATAGTTTTACCTACAAATCTAATGCAATAAATGAGATTTGGGAAAGAAATACGTTTTTTTTGGGGGGATGCGTGCTAGCACTGAGGTAGGGGCAAAAAAAAGTGGCAAACCAACATCGCGTCGCTACAACCACCTACCCTTGCTCACTTCCGTGCCTGGGGGAGTTTGGCGGGAGCTGACCGTGCCGATTTGCCGTTGCAAAGGTAGATAAATTATGATTCAATACAAATGGTAGCAGCAATAAAATTAAATTTATTGAATCTACTCTTTCGGGGATTATATCAACAAACTTCCTTAGGCACTGGAAATAAACAACTTAAAATCTTAGGTCTGAGAGTAAAAACCCTAAAAAATATTTTATCTTCAGTCCCCCCCACCCCTATTGCTACTTAAGCAAGTTAATTTTATTGCCGAAAATCCTACTCCTCCAGGCCTCTGATTCCCTGTTTATCATCTATTGACTAATCTAGTGCTTAAATGGCTGCGACTATTGTAGATACATTAAGCCAGTAAAACAGGTAAGCGCTAAAAGTAAAGCAGCTCAAAAAGGTTAAAGGCTTTTCAACACCAGGTGCAGCTGTTCTATAATTCTGCTAATGAAAAGGATCTTCCTTAGCCTTTTTAGTGCCAAAAACGCTAAGGATATAAAAACAGACTGGGTTTGTAAGCCATCTTGTTGGCAATTATCTGAAAAGAGCCTTACCTTTGCGCATGCCAGAAAAAATCCTCATTCTCGACTTTGGCTCCCAATATACCCAGCTTATTGCAAGGCGGGTGCGCGAGCTTAATGTTTACTGCGAAATTTATCCCTACAACAATGTGCCGGCCCTGACCGAAGATGTGAAGGGTGTTATTTTATCAGGTAGCCCCTGCTCGGTTCGCGACCAGGAACACCCTACCATCGACCTTGCCCAATTTATGGGGCAGGTTCCGCTACTGGGCGTGTGCTATGGTGCGCAGCTGATTGCCTTTGAGCACCAGGGCGAAGTTACACCTTCTACTATTCGCGAATATGGCCGTGCCCGCCTCTCTGAGCTGCACACCACCAGCCGCCTCATGAAGGAACTAACTCCCGGTTCTGTAGTTTGGATGTCGCACGGCGACACCATCAAAGAAATTCCGGATAATTTCGAAGTAATAGCCAGTACAGATTCTGTGCGGGTAGCAGCTTATAAGCTCCGCGACCAGGAAACGTACGGTATCCAGTTTCACCCGGAGGTAACGCACTCCGACGAAGGCAAGATCTTGCTCCGCAACTTTGTGGTGCATATTTGCGGTTGCGTGCAAGACTGGACGCCTGATCAGTTTATAGAAGCCACAGTAGCCGAGCTGCAGCAAAAAATCGGGAACGATAAAGTAGTGCTTGGCCTTTCTGGAGGTGTAGATTCCAGTGTGGCGGCCATGCTTATTCATCAGGCGATTGGCAAAAACCTGTACTGCATTTTTGTAGACAACGGCCTGCTCCGCAAAGATGAGTTCGAAAGCGTGCTCGATTCCTATAAGCACATGGGCCTTAACGTGAAAGGCGTAGATGCAAAAGACAGATTCTATGCGGCCTTAGCTGGCATCTCAGATCCGGAACTCAAACGCAAAGCAATAGGCCGTGTGTTTATCGAAGTATTCGACGATGAAGCACACCAGGTGGAAGACGTGAAGTGGCTGGCGCAGGGCACTATTTACCCTGATGTTATTGAATCGATTAGCGTAAAAGGTCCTTCAGCTACCATTAAATCGCACCACAACGTAGGAGGTCTTCCAGATTTCATGAAACTGCAGGTGGTGGAACCCCTCAACACACTTTTCAAAGATGAGGTGCGCCTGGTAGGAAGAACACTGAAGATAGATGAAAATATTATCGGCCGGCATCCTTTCCCTGGGCCAGGCCTGGCTATCCGTATACTAGGCGATATTACCGCAGAAAAGGTACAGGTATTACAGCAGGTCGATCATATCTTTATCAGCAACCTGAAAAAAACAGGATTATATGACGAGGTATGGCAGGCAGGCGCTATTCTAACACCGGTTCAGTCGGTAGGTGTTATGGGCGATGAACGCACTTACGAAAACGTAGTAGCCCTACGCGCCGTAACCAGTGTAGATGGCATGACAGCCGACTGGTGCCGATTGCCTTATGAGTTCCTGGCCGATGTGTCGAACGAAATCATAAACAAGGTAAAAGGGGTTAACCGCGTTGTATACGATATCAGCTCTAAACCACCAGCAACTATTGAGTGGGAGTAGCTTTCATTTGAATGAGTGATGGCATGAATGAGCGGATATTTATTTACTACTCACTCACGCCATCACTCATTCTCTCATTCACAACTAAAAAAAGGCATGACCAAAGGCTTTCTGAAGCATATTACAGGCATATTTTTGCTGGCTGCGCTGGCACTACCTGTTACTGCACAACAACTGCAGAACTTTGAAGTTAACTATAAAAATGGTAAAGTTCTGTTGCAGCAAGAACGCTTCGAACAGGCTATGGCAGAATTGCGACCGGTTACGGCAGCTGCCTCAGGCAACGACTTCGCCCCGGAAGCCTCATACCTTTATGCTTTAGCAGCCTTTCGATCTAAAAATTACCAGGAGGCACTTTTAATGCTGGGGCAGCTGAAGCAGCAGCACCCGCAGTGGGCCGGTGCGCCAGACGCCAATTACCTGTTGGCCAATATACAGTTTGAGCAAAAGCAATACGATCAGGCCCTTTCTACACTGAATCAAATAAAATCTTCTTCTTTAGCAGCTGATGCAGAAAGAATGAAGCGTCATTACCTGCTGGGTCTTGCAGACAGAGAAGCCTACGAGAAACTTCTCAAGCAACACTCCTCCGATAAAACTGTTGCCCAGGTATATGCCGATAAGCTTTTGGCTGGCTGGTACCGCCCCCAGGACAAAACAGCCTTGGAGCAGATTGTAAGCCGCTTTAACCTGGACCGTAAACGGTACCTGAGCCCGGAAGCTCTTCGTAAGAAAGCCTATCAGGTTGCGGTCATCCTTCCCTTTCAGCTAAACCAGGACCTTGGGCAGTCGGCCAGGAAAAATCAGTTTATAACAGACCTCTATGCAGGCATGAAACTGGCACAGGACTCGCTCCAGAAGCAGGGAGTAAACCTGGAACTGTTTGCCTACGATGCCGGATCAGATACTGCCAGTGTAAAAAAGCTGCTGGACCAACCGGAACTGAAAGCCATGGACCTGGTTATTGGCCCCATCTATAAATCAACGGCCAAGGTAGCCATGCGTTTTGCCGCCGAAAACAATGTAACGGTCATAAACCCCTTGTCGCAAGACACAGAAGTAGCTGGCAAAAGCCCTCAGGTGTTGTTGTTCGAGTCGGCGGCGGCGACACAGGCGCAGCAAGCTGCCACTTATGCTTATCAAAATTTCAACCCAAAATCGGTGGTGATTGTGTACGAAGGGGCAACCGCCGACACGACTTTTGCCCGTCATTACCGGCAGCAGTTTCAGAAGCTAGGTGGTAAAGTGCTTGCTTATAAAGCTATAAACTCTTCTCAATCCTCGGCAACGGCCGGTGTTTTTAAAAATTTAACGATTACAGATGTAGGGCATTTAGCTGTTTTTTCAGATAAAATGACTGCCGCTGTAAACGCCATCAGTTTGGTAAGCAGCCAGCCTACCAGAATGCCTTTAATGACCTACGATAAATGGCTGGACATTAACCAGGTTACCATAAGAGAGCTAGACGACCAGGAGGTGTACTTTATATCGCCGAAGTACTTCGACCAGCAGTCGCAGACGGTGCGGCACTTCAAGAAAAAATATACTTCTCAGTATAATATCCCGCCCTCTGTCTATGCCTATTCCGGCTACGAAATGCTTTTTTACTTCGGAAGTATGCTGCAGCAATACGGCTCAGGCTTTAGCCAAAATTTGCCAATGGCAGGGACCAGGCGAGGCGTTCTTTACCAAGGCATTGGCTACACCAACTCTGCTAACCGCAACGAATTTAGAAACGACAACCAGTACGTTCCCATTACCAAACTCGAGAACATGCAGTTAATGGTAGTAAACCCGGCTGGTTTTTAGGAAAAGATATTTCTGTTAGTTAATGAAGTCCTCTTAACTGATTAGATAAAAACTGCTGATGGTTTAGTGAACAAAAACAGCACATCAGCCAATTCATTATTAAGCACATTAATTTCTATGGAAAAAGCACCCATCAGCAACGAATTGTTTCAACGCGCGCAGCATTCTATTCCGGGAGGAGTAAACTCCCCAGTTAGAGCCTTTAAAGCCGTAGGTGGAAATCCTCGTTTTATGGTATCCGCCAAAGGACCTTACATGTTCGATGAAGACGGGAACCAATACATTGAGTTCATTAATTCCTGGGGCCCCATGATCCTGGGTCATGCTTCTGAAATAGTGCAGGCAGCAGTACAGGAAGCCATTCCGAATTCCTTGTCGTTTGGTGCGCCTACCCGCAAAGAAATAGAAATAGCAGAACTGATCATCAGCATGGTACCCTCTGTGGAGAAGGTACGCATGGTAAATTCAGGTACAGAGGCCACTATGTCTGCCATTCGGGTTGCCAGGGGCTATACCGGCCGGAGCAAAATCATTAAGTTTGAAGGCTGCTACCACGGCCACGGCGACTCTTTCCTGATTGCAGCGGGCAGTGGAGCCATTACGTTAGGAGTTCCGGACAGCCCAGGTGTAACCAAAGGAGTAGCCCTTGATACACTAACCGCTCCATATAACGACCTGGACGCTGTAAAAACATTGGTTGCTGCAAATGCCGGCGAAGTAGCCGCTATCATTCTGGAGCCAGTGGCAGGCAATATGGGGCTGGTGCTTCCTAAGTCTGAGTTCCTGCAAGGCCTCCGCCAGCTGTGCGATGAGGCTGGCATTGTGCTCATTTTTGATGAGGTAATGACTGGTTTCCGTTTATCCCCGGGTGGTGCACAACAATTATTAGGAGTTACCCCTGATATGACTACGCTAGGCAAGATCATAGGTGGCGGCATGCCGGTTGGTGCCTATGGCGGAAAAAAAGAGCTAATGGATTATGTAGCTCCTGCCGGTCCTGTTTACCAGGCAGGTACCTTATCTGGTAACCCTATTGCCATGTCGGCTGGTATGGCCATGTTGCAGCATCTAAAACAAAGCCCGGAAACATACCAACAGTTGGAGCAAACTACCACCAACATTGTGAACGGTATAAAAGAAAACATGCAAAAACTAGGGCTAAAGTATACTATAAACCAGATTGGCTCCATGTTCAGCATCTTCTTTACTACAGAAGCTGTAACTGATTTCGAGAGTGCAAAAACTTCTGACACAGCACTTTTCGGACGATACTTTAATGCCATGTTGAACAGGGGCATCTACCTGGCTCCTTCGCAGTACGAGGCGCTGTTTGTGTCTACAGCGATTACCGAAGATCTGGTAGCGCAATTCCTACAGGCAAACTTCGAAGCCCTTCAAGAGGCACACCAGTAAAAGCCTCGCGAAGGCTAATTTCATTAGAATAATTTAGCGGCAACCCCTTTGCAGGGGTTGCCGCTTTTATTTTATACGAAGCAGATCAGTTTAATCTTGATGAAGTACGCTGCCATTCGGCAACAGCAGCTTAGCCTTCTAACATACTCCACTCTTTTACCCGATCATAAAATATAAATATTATGTTAAAAGGTAGGTTGTTTATCAATATTTTCTATATTTAACAAGCTGTTATAACAACGATTACGCTTCCTTCTGCTTTACATGAGCCGCAAAATTTAATAAATAAAGGATTTCCCATGAGACGAAACTTTAACTTGCTTATCTGCCTCTCCCTCCTCGCATAGAGCTGCGACAGCGAAAAAGAACAGCAAGAAATCGTAATTGAGAGTATTAACCCGGGCGCTACCTTTATAGGTGGCCCTAAGCTCAACAGCTGTATGATAAGTGACACCCTCACCGTTTCCGGCCAAAACTTTAGCCAGAATCGTTCAGAAAACCATGTAACCATTCATGGCATTCCGGTACCTATTGTAGCTGCCTCTACAAAAGAGCTGAAAGTGGTTGTGCCTGATGGCGTACCTTTTGCTTACGTAGACCTTGTGGTATCCAGAAATAATCACCAGCCAGCGTCAAGTAGCATCAGTATAAACGAATACCCGTCGCCGGAAATTACCGGCATTAGCCCAACTAATGGCAGCGCAGGAACAGTAGTCACAATTTATGGCAGGCAACTCGACAAAACCGTTCACGCCTCCTATATTCTAGGCTTTACGGGGGCAAATGGAGAAATGCTTCACAAGCCTGCTTATCCGTTCATCATGACATCTGCAGACTCAGTTCAGGTTGCCATTCCGTCCGATGCAGGCACGGGACCAATTTACCTTCCAGTGTGGCCAAACCAGAGCATAGAAAACACCTTTGTTTTTCTAAGTACGCCTGTGTTTACAATAGTTCCATAGCCGGAGTACATGCAGAAGAATACCCAGTATGCAATGTAATTTCAACATTTCATTAAATGCTACCTAGTACGGCAGCAGAAGCCAAATTTGGGTCAGAAACGGTTTTTCATAACAAAACAAAAAGCATATGAAAAAATTCCTAACTCTCTCTCTTTCCTACTCCTGGTTCATCTGCAGGTTTACGCCCAAAAAGAAGCCTCTCACTGGTTTATGGGGAAGCAGGCGCACCTCGACTTTTCTAAAGGAAATCCAGTTGCTTCAGGAAATGGCCCTTTGGACATTGGTGCTGGACAGAGCTATTTTAAAACTGTGGCTGCCACCATCTCTGATGCAGTAACAGGTGAACTTCTTTTTTATACAGATGGGTGGAACGCCTGGAACAGAAATCACCAACTCATGCCGAATGGGCAGGAATTGAGCCCAAACACAGATAATTTCATTTATCACCAAAGCCTCATTGTTCCCGCAGGAGACAGGGACAACTTCTTTTACATTTTTACTATTAACCACGATAGTTCACGTGGTTTTACCTATAGCTTATTTGCATCGCTGGTAAACATGAACCTGCATGGCGGCCTGGGGGATATTGTAGCAAAGCAGGAACTGCTACTGCAAGACCTCTCCTCTAGGTTAACCGCTGTGCCGCATACCAATGGAAATGATTTTTGGCTCATTACCCATTCACGCACATCAGACATTTTTTTTGTTGCTTCTGTTTCCAGAGAGGGAATTTCTGAATTCCAGCCCCAGAGCATCGGGCCTGACTTTCCCGCTACCAGACCAACAATCTTAAATCATGGCACAATGAAGCCCTCACCTGATGGTAAAATGTTGGCTTGCACCATAAATCCAGATACCTATACTACAGAAGATAACCTACAGCTTTATGATTTTGATGCTTCTAACGGCCTTCTCTCCAACTACAGACCACTGGCGCACCCAGGAGCCCCATTCGGTTTATCCTTTTCTCCTGACAACAGTAAATTGTATGTATCATTTATAAGTATTAATGAAGACCCAAGATTTAGTGAGGAGGCCTATAATGCTATTTACCAATACGAAGTGAATAATCCAGCTGTAGCTGCTATCAATGCTTCTGCTATTGGTTTAATAGCGAACAATACCTGTTTTAATTATCAGGCAGGAAATGGCGGAGGACCCTCGTTTACCCTACAACTGGCACCGGATGGCCGGATCTACAGCGGCACCAACTGGCTTGCCCTGCAAGGTGAAGACTCTCAACGGCAACTGCTCGTCATACACCACCCTAACAGAAAAGAATTTGACGTACAAATTGAAAAGAAAACATTTGCCTTAGGTCAAGAAGCCTATTTAGGACCATATACTCCCCTTTTTCTTGAGTCCTACTTTAACAACCTGGAGCCGCTGCCACGTGAGTTTGAACCAGTGTCTGTAATAGCCTATCCCAACCCTACCACCACTGCTGTGCGCATCAGCCAGGAGAACAATTGCCGCGACAATGAAGTGTATGATCTCCGAATTATCAACTCTACCGGCCAACTCGTAGGCCGGGTGCAGAAAGGAGTGACAGGCGCCACAGAAGTTAACTTGTCTATGTACCCTGCAGGGCTCTACCTCCTTGTGCTGGATTTCGGAGGCAGGCAGCAGGTGGTCAAGAAGGTGGTGAAGGTGAATTAGCTACTACCCACTAAATTATTCTAATGAAAAAAGCCTTCCAGAAGCAGATACTCGGTATAATCAGTTGGCGCTTTTCCTATAGTATCTATCAACTGAAATGCGTACTTTTGCCACCCGACTTTTAGCGCAGAAACATGATACTGACAGATCAGCAAATTTTAGAGGAAATGGCCAAAGGCACCATCCTGGTAGAGCCTTTTAACCGTGCCAGCCTCGGCACCAACTCCTACGATGTTCATTTAGGTCGCTACCTGGCCACATACCGAGACGAAGTACTGGACGCTCGCCTGCACAACGAGATAGATGTGTTTGAAATACCGCAGGAAGGCTATGTGCTGCGCCCAGAAACTCTCTATTTAGGTGTAACTCTAGAATATACCGAAACACATGCACACGTACCCTTTCTGGAAGGAAAATCGAGCGTAGGCAGACTTGGGATCGATATACATGCAACAGCCGGGAAAGGCGATGTGGGCTTCTGCAACACCTGGACGCTGGAAATATCAGTAACGCAACCTGTTCGCATCTATTACGGCATGCCCATTGGCCAGCTGATTTACTTTGAGGTAAAAGGAGGCATAGACAATTATTACAACCAAAAAGCAAACGCTAAGTACAACAAACGTACTATTACGCCAGTAGAATCTATGATGTGGAAGAACGAGTGGTAAATAGCCGCTTTCGGATTTTCTACAGTTGATAGGCTGGTTCGTATAGCCTTTAAGCTGTGCTCATGCACCAGCTACAGGCTATAAACGGCGTGCCACAGATAAACTTATTTGCACGGAATTATTTTGCTCCTGCCTGCGTTATATTTACCAGAAGGGCATAAAAGGCCTACTGCGAACATACAACCCACAAAACCTACTAACTTATGAAAAATCTAATTGTATTAACTTTCCTGGTGTTTGGTATTGTATTTGGTGCGGCTGCAACTGGCAATAACCTGGTGGAGCAAAGAGCAAATAACCTTTCCGACAAAATGATACGGGAACTGCGCCTGAACAATTACCAGTCAGCCAAAGTGAGAGCCATTAACCTTGATAAGGCAGCCAAAATGGTAGCTGCAGAAAAAGCGTTTGCAGGCAATCAGGAAATGCTCGATAAACAATATAAAGCTATCTGCTCTGAGCGTGACCGCGAATTAGAGCGCGTTCTGAGCACAGTGCAGTACAACAACTACTTTGGATCCAGAAAATCATTGACCAAGTTTGACCTACAGTATATGGCTGCTCTTGGAAATAATGCGGAAGACAAAGCTCCTGTCGCTATAACTTCCGGTGCTGGTTCAGAAGGAGCTATCTCGACTATTGATTAATTACATTATTCCATAAAAGCAAAAGCCCCACCATAAATATGGTGGGGCTTTTGCTTTTATGGAATAGGAGTTGGCTCTAGCCGTTGTTGTTTTTGTTTTCCTGCTCCACGTGCTTCATTAGATCTTCGCACAGGTCACGCATTTTTTTAGCCATAACCTGGTCGTTTGTAGCCGTCATAATGCTTTGCGCCATCGCACCAATACTATCTATACAAAAGTACTTCATTTCGTCTACCGGCATATCCTTCGTCCACAAGTCAATCTTCATAGTACCAGCCTCATCTCTGTCCCATAAGGAAATATTGATTGCCTTGGCAAAGTGTATTTTCTCACCAGCATCGGTAGCTCTCCAGCTAATGGCCTCCGGCACCTTTTGATCGTCTAGCGCAATGCTGAAGTATATTTCTGATTTCTTCATTTTCGTATTATTAAACTTTATACTATATATCTCTCGTACTATCCTTTGATTACCTATTTTGTACAAAGTTACACGATGCGCTACGGAATTAAAACCTTCTTTACCCTTTTTATACTGATCGCCTTCTCAGGTTGTAAAGTGTTATCACCATCTTCTAAAAAAGAGGAACTGCTTACATTAGCTTTTTATAACCTAGAAAACCTTTACGATATAAGAAGCGACTCCGCAAATAAAGACAACAGGTATTTGCCTGAGGGTACTTTAGGTTGGACGGAAGACAGGTACAAAGCTAAACTGAAAAGCCTTGCCACCACTATTGCCAACATGGGCGATAAAGACGGACCAGAATTGCTTGGCTTATCAGAGATCGAAAACAAGCGGGTTCTGGAGGACCTGCTAAGTACCTTTCCCTTAAAGGATAAAAAGTACGCAATTATTCATTACGATTCGCAGGACGAATCAGGGCTGGACGTGGCACTGCTTTACAAGCCAAAGCACTTTAGCCCTACGTTTCATGCCTCATTGCCTGTTGGTTTTGCAGAGGCAAATTTCCAGTCCAGAGGCATTTTACAGGTAAAGGGCCTGCTCCGGGGTGAACCAATTACCGTGTATGTGACCCATTGGCCAGATGCAGCTACACCTAGTACGCGCCTGCGGGAAAGCCGTAAAAGGGCCGCTGCCGTCACTCTAAGGCAGGAAATAAATGAGCAGCAGAAGATAGATAAAAATGCTAAGATCATTGTGATGGGTAACTTTACAGAAGACCCTTCTTCAACTATCCTGGAGCAGACGTTACTAGCCACTGGCAGGCCAGATCCGAATTATAACCAGGAGCTGTTTAATGCATTTTACATGTACCACGTACAAAACCGTGGAAGCTCCTTCTATAGAGGCAAATTTCAGATGCACGACCAGATCATGGTATCTAAATCATGGATAGCAGGAGAAGGTTTACACTTTGTACGTGGTTCAGCAACCATTCATGATCCGGTAAGTCTTAAACATACGTTCGGCAAGTACAAAAATACCCCCCGCAGAACCTATGCCGGCACTACCTATCAAGGCGGCACCAGCGACCACTTCCCTATCTACATCAAGGTAAAGCCCTGATCTGTTAGCAGAAGAGCTGGCGCGCCCTTATGAGTAAATATACGGCCGCCGAGGCTAAGCAAGAACAAATTATTCTAATGGAAACAGCCTTCCGGAGGCTTTTTGGGAGATTTTGATCGTGGAAGGTAAAAGGCTAGCCTTTGTTCTTAGACAGCTACTTTGTCTTCTACTTTTAAAAAATCCTAGCAAGGGCTGCATACATAGCGAGGACTTCCAGCTACCTTTGGTCCACCAATTACCCATTTTACAACCTACAATCAAATTCTTCTAATGTGAATGCCCTTCCAGAGGCTAAAGGCAGCAAAACTGGTTAAGGCCCCTTTTAATAAGCTCCTTAACTCTTTGAGGCTAGCGGTAGTTTTATGTGAAAGGTGGTACCCTTTTCCTCTTCGCTTTCTACTGAAATGGTTCCTCCATGCTGCTCCACCAGTTTCTGACTTATATTAAGCCCAAGGCCAACAGATGTTTCTCCTTTTAAGCCCTTGCGTCCTGCCTTCGAAAAAGGCTTAAACAGGTGCTGTTGCAGGTGCAGTGGCACACCAATACCGTTATCCGCAATCTGGATGGTTACACCGTTCCCCGATTCCTGCATAGCTACCTGAATAATACCATTTTCAGGAGTAAACTTAACAGCATTAGAAAGCAGGTTCTCCAGGACTCGTTGAAATTTCTGCTTGTGAAGCCCCACAAAAACTGGCTTCTCAGGGAAATTAAAAACAAGGCGTTTGTTTTCGCCAAGCTTATGCTGCCACTCTTCCTGCACCTCAAACATAAATAAATTAAGGTCGATTGGCTCCAGCGGCAATTCTTTGTTCTGCTCCAGGTTCGCCAGTTCCAGCAAGTCGTTTATCAATCCTTTAGACTTATGGCAGCTCTTTAAGATCATCTCATAGTATTGTTCCTGCTGTTCAGGCTGCATGTTTTTCCGTTTCCGAAGCAGCGTCACCAGCATTTCAATGTTGGCAAATGGCGCACGCATATCGTGGGCGACAATGCGAAGAATCTCTGATTTTGCGAGGCTGTTTTTCTGAATTTGCCGGCGTTGGGCTTTTATTAGCTTTACCTGCACATGATGGTTTAGCCGGTAAGAGTAAATGATTCTGGAAATAAAGAAAAAACAGGTTAAAATAAACATAGACCCGAAACTGTTAAGCACCTCCTGCTCCAACGAGAGTGAGCACAAAGAAAGACCTACCGTAAACGTCATGCTCACCAGCACCATAAGCACCAGCACCTCTTTCAGCGAAAAAACAAAAAAAACCGAAGCACCAATTACTCCCAATAAATACATGGTCATGTTATTTTTTGGGTTGTGCTGCGCTATAAACGACACCGACATGCATGATGAAATAAATAGTACGGCATACAACAGGCAGCAAAATTGGGAGAACCTAAAATTTTTCCTGGCTTTTCTTCGTAGCAAGGCAACTGCAGGAAGCATTAGTGCAGAAACCACACAAAGGAAAAGTGTATTATAAAAGAAAGCATCCCTGTTTTTCAGAATGGCTTCATAATGAACAAAGAGGGAGCTCACCAAAAGCAAAGATGTAAGTCCAAATATAATCCAAGTAACCAGCCGCAGTACATGGAGGTTTTGTACTGCATACTTCTTCTTAAATGAACATGCGTAAAGAGCAGGCGCAGCACGAAAAAAATACAATTTTAAAGAAGACTGCATAAGGACTAAAATAACTTTTTTGAAGAAATGCAAAAACAGGTCCAGACTAATCTTTTTTTCGAACGTCTGCCGACTACTTAGGCGAAGTAGTAACTAAAAATCAATTATAAGATTTGTTGAGTTCCTTATTGAGGGAATTATTTACCTATGTACTTCTGGTGAGGAGAGCTAGTGAAGCAGACTTGATATTACATCTATCTAAATAATAAAAGTTTAACTAATCATTAGACACAGAAAAGGCCGGATAAACCGGCCTTTTCTGTGTCTATGGGAATTTCAAATCTACTATACGTAATTATTCAGCATAACAGGCATTACCAGCATCAATACATTTTCGTTCTCCTCATTGGCGAGCGGCATAAGTAAACCTGCTCTGTTAGGCGTAGAAAGCTCAAAGGAGATTTCATCAGAATCCATGTTGTTGAGCATCTCCAGCAGGAACTTAGCATTGAAACCAATTTCCATATCCTCACCTTCATACTGGCACGACAGGCGCTCGTTTGCCTCGTTAGAGAAATCAAGGTCTTCAGCAGAAACCTGCAGGTCGCTTCCGGTTAATTTCAGGCGGATCTGGTGCGTTGTTTTGTTGGAGTAAATAGAAATACGGCGAACAGAGCTCAATAAATCGGCACGGTCGATTACCAGCTTATTTGGATTCTGCACCGGTATTACATTTTCGTAATCAGGGTAGCGCTCATCTATGAGGCGGCAAATCATACGAATGTTATCGAAGCTAAAGAAAGCATTCGAGTTATTGAACTCCACTCGCACTGTTGTCGCCTCAGAAGGCAGCGTAGACTTAAGTAAAGTAAACGCTTTACGAGGAATGATTAGGGATGCCTCCTGGCTTGTAGAAATATCGTGGCGGCGGTAGCGTAGCAGGCGATGTCCGTCTGTAGCTACAAACGTAACGTTATCGGAGCGCAGCTGCACAAAAATACCAGTCATAGCTGGACGAAGCTCATCGTTGCTAACCGCAAATATGGTTTTGTTGATGGCACGCGCGAGCACATTAGAAGGAATTTCAATAGCATTGCCACCTTTTACCACAGGTACCCGAGGGAAATCTGTTGCATTCTCGCCGGAAAGCTTATAACGGCCGTTGGCGGAGCTAATTTCTATCGTATAGGTCTCTTCATCTATAGTAAATGTTACCGGCTGGTCCGGAAGGTTTTTCAGTGTTTCCAACAAAATTTTAGCGGGGGCGGCAATACGTCCGCTCTCTCTCGCCTCCACCTGCAGTTCAGTGATCATAGATGTCTCCAGATCGCTTGCTGTGATGGTGAGAGTGCTGTCGTTAATCTCGAAGAGGAAATTCTCCAGGATTGGAACAACCGGATTGTTCGTTACAACCCCGTTGATGCTGGATAACTGCTTCAGAAGAGCAGATGAAGTTACAATAAATTTCATTACGCGTGCCTATAATGTTATTTGGACAAAGTTATAAATAATTCGCATTTGTCCTACGGGTAAGGCAGGGCCTTTTTTGCGAATTATTACTTTTTTGCAGGTAAAACCCAGCTTATTTTAGTTGTAGCGCCTAAGGACAGGTGCCCTGAGCCCCACTTTTACTAACAGATATTAGCTTTCTTTTGTATGAAAGGTCTAAAACCGCACTCCATGCTTCTCCTTTAAGCTGAAGTACTTATTTTTTAAACTCGTATTTGCGTTTGCGCAGGTAAAGGCGCAACATGCCGAAAATGGCCAATAGCACAATAGGCACCACCAGGTTGAGTAGTTGCCAGCGGGTGCGTTCTTCTTTTACTTTCACCTTATCCAGCGGCCTTAGCTTTATTTCTTTAGCGCGCACGTTTATAAGACCTTCTGAATCGAGCATGTAATGAATGGTGTTCAGTGCAAGATCCTTATTAGCAAATTTAACATTGTTGTATCGGTCAAAACCTAATTCGTATGGCTGCCCGGTACGCGGGTTTACATCGTTTCTTACCAGGTCGCCATCAGAGAAAACAGCTACTGTGGTTGCTAGTCCCTTCTCTTTAACAGCCGTTGTGGCCGCTCCCTGTGGTGCACGCCTGTTCCGGAAAAGCGAAGTAAACTTGCCTTCCAGCAAGTAGCCGACCGGCTGTGGACCGGCCGTATACTGCTCTGGTCTCACCTCCATACGCGCTTCTTCGAACGTAAGCGGCACCGGCGGCTGTAGCACCCTGGAGTAGGTAGAAGTAAAAATTAATGGGGTCTTCCGAATACCATCCGCACGAACAGTATCAATGGTACCGACAAATTTTGTGTAAACGGCATCTAAGTTCCGGGTAATCGGGTGCTGACTAAAATTGTTAAGCAGCGGGTAAAATCGCCAGTTTATCATCTCAGTTTGTGGTTTGTCGCCGAGGTAACCGGTTACCATAGGTATAAAACCCGAGTTCAGGTCCATAATCATTTCAGGATTCAGGCGCACACCATAGCGGAAAAGCAGATCGTCCAGGTTCAGGTTATAGGGCATGGCAAACATACCGCCTGCTCCTACACTGTCGAGGCTGGCATTTAGCGCGTCTACGAAAAAAACTGCTTTGCCCCCATTCATTATAAACTGGTCGATCTTGTATTTATCTAGTTCTGAGAAAGGCTTGGTTGGTTTGGCCACTATAATCAGGTCCAGTCCCTGCAGGTCCGGGATCTGCGACAGTTCCCCTCTGGCCACGCGGTAATACTCGCCCAAGGAGCCTACCAGATCGGCCACCTGCTGCATTTCCAGCTGCCCCTGCCCCATAATATAGCCAATGGTTCTGCGTGCCGGAAACGCTACTTTTCGGATAGCAGTCGCCAACTCGTATTCCACTCCCTCCACCGACTGGTTCAGGCGTTGCTCCGCAGAGGCAGCCAGATTGCCCTTCAGTAAATTAACTGTTGCCTCTTTTCCTTTATATTTCACAACTGCCCCCGGAAAAACCAGTCGCTCTACCTGCTTCCCTTCCTCGCTAGCCCGAAGATTAGTAGGCATAATGCCTTTCTCAGCCAATTGCGTAAAATAATGAGCCCTGGCAGTATCGTTCGGAATGGCAGTCGGGTCTATATACACCGTCCGAATATTGGCTCCGGCATACACTTTAAATTCATTCAGGGTTTCCCGCACCGACTGCTGCAGGCGTTTAAAACCAGCCGGAAAATCTCCTTCCAGATACACTTCTACCACCACATCATCGTCCAGGTTGGACAGCATCTGTTTGGTAACAGGTGCGATCGTATAGCGTTTGTCTTCAGTAAGATCGATCCTAAAAAAATAGCTGGCTGCCAGTACATTCAGTAGAACAATTCCTCCTACCAACAGCAGGAAGTTAATAATGTCGCGCCTGCGCTTGTTTTGTGGTACTTGCGGCTGCTCTGTTACCATTTTCTGCTCTTCAGGACGAGTTTAGTAGATAAGACCATAAATGCTATGACACTAATAAAATAGAGCACATCCCGTGAATCTATCAGGCCTTTGCTGATGCTGCTGTAATGATAAGCTATACCCAGCTGACTTACCTGGTAGCTATAGTTCCCCCACATAGGCAGAGTAGCTATTAGGTCGAAGCCCATGTAAAAGATATAACAAAGGAAAACGGCTATTACGAAAGAGATGATCTGGTTATCTGACACAGAAGAGGCAAACACACCTATAGCGCAGAATACCCCCGCCAGAAAAACCAGCCCCAGGTAAGACCCTACCACTGCTGCCGAATCGATGTTACCTGCTGGGTTACCGAGTGCGTAGACCGAATAATAATACAGCAGGGTTGGCACCAGCGCAAAGAGCGCCAACAAGAGGGCTGCCGTGTATTTGCCAAGTATCAGCTGCAGGTCGGTTATTGGCTTAGTCAGCAGCAGTTCGATTGTACCTTCCCGCTTTTCTTCGGCAAAGGTGCGCATAGTTATAGCCGGAATCAGAAACAGGAACAGCCAGGGCGCCATGTTAAAAAGCGTCTGCATATCGGCAAATCCATAATCCAGCACATTTGTCTCCGGGAAAACCCACATAAACATGCCAATTGCGACTAAAAACACCCCTATAACGATGTAGGCGATAAGCGAATTCAGAAAGCCATTAAACTCTTTTTTTAGTATTGCGAGCATTTTTAAGATTGAAGATGCTAGATATTTGATAGTAAACAATTTGTTTAGCTGAAAGCAATGATTTGCCTGTATTTGAAACTTCTTTTCTCTTGAAAGATTTCTGTAAAATTTGAAAACAGAGAAAGTAACAAATAGAAGCTAAATATTAGCTTCTTGTCAGTTGTTGGAAAATATTTTCTAGGGAGTTTTCTTCCTGGCGTAAGCCTACCAAAGGCCAGTTTTGCTCAGAAGCGATTTTAAACACCGCCGGACGGATGTCTGCCTCTTTGCGGGAGGTAACCCGATAGGTATTTGGTTGCGAGGCTAGACTTACCTGCAGCACCCCTTGTATTTTTTGTAGCAAATCGGTGGCAACAGGTTGCTCAAACTCTACCAGCGTTATTTTTTCGTTTCGGCTGCCTGCCTGCAGGGTTGCCACATCGCTGTCAGCCACAAGTTTGCCTCGGTTAATAATAACCACCCGGTCGCAGATAGCAGTTACCTCTTGCATAATGTGCGTGGAGAAAATAACAGTTTTATTCTGGCCTACCTGTTTAATAAGAGCACGAATTTCCACAATTTGATTTGGGTCCAGCCCTGTAGTTGGTTCGTCGAGAATGAGTACCTGCGGGTCGTGCACCAGTGCCTGCGCCAGCCCCACACGCTGCCGGTAGCCTTTTGAGAGGGCTCCAATTTTTTTGCCCTGCTCCAGCGTCAGGCCGCACAATTCTACCATTTCCTGCACACGGGCTTTAGCTCTGCTGCCTTTCAGGTCATAGATGGAGGCTACAAAGCGCAGGTACTCGTGCACGTACATATCGAGGTAGAGAGGGTTGTGCTCAGGCAAATAACCTACATGCTGCCGTACCGCCATGGTGTTTTGCGCCACATCGTGCCCATTTACCAGCACAGTACCAGCACTGGGCGGAAGGTAGCAGGTAGCAATTTTCATGGTAGTGGATTTTCCGGCACCGTTTGGACCCAGAAAACCCAGAATCTGCCCCTGCCCCACAGTAAACGAAATGTCGTCTACGGCTCGCTGCGCCCCGAATGTTTTTATTAAGTTTTTTACTTCAACAGACAATGTATTTTTCCTGCTTTATAATAGATGAAGCTTCTTTAGTAGTACCCTTTTTGCGTTTAAAATAGTGCCACAAGGTGCAAAGGGTAAGGCTTGAGTCAACTCCTTTGCTCCTGTGTCGCACTGCAAATTTGGTTTAGTAAAGCAAAACTACAAAATTCGGTTAGCTCTGTTGCTATTTCTTTTGTTTGCCTTTTGGCATCAGCGGCCGCACCTCTATGTCTACGTGATGGTAATTGGGGTGAGAAGCCAAAACATGCACAATGGTGGAAGCTATGTCTTCGGGGCGCATCATGTTAGGGCTGGCCGGTGAGTTCTCTATGTTATAGAAGAAGCGGGTGCTGGTAGAGCCGGGGTAGAGGCAGGTAACCTTTATTCCGAAATCGCGCACCTCCATAAATAAGGAATGTGAAATACCGGTAACGGCATGCTTGGTAGCGGCATAGCCTACCATGCCCGGCACCGGATTCTTTCCGGCTATAGAGGAAATGTTAATGATGTGTCCCTCCTCCTGCTGTTTCATGCCGGGCAGCACCTGGCGGGTACAATAAAAAAGCCCGTGCACATTGGTATCGAACATGGTATGCCAATCCTCCAGCGACTGCTCGTCGAGGTTGGCCTGCAAACCTAAGCCAGCATTATTTACCAGTATAGAGACAGGCCCTTTTAACTTGTGCAGCGTTTTATCGTAGGCTTCCTGCACCGCTTCCGGCTTCCGGACATCGCAGGAGAAAAAATGGAAGTTGCTGTGCGTAAGATCCGGAGCCGTTCTGCCCCAGCCGGCCACTTTTACTCCTTCTTCTAATAAAGCTTTAACTGTTGCTAAACCTATACCATTGCTTACGCCTGTTACAACGGCTACTTTTCCTTTTATCTTCATGTAAGTTTATTTTCATTGGTTTGAGAACAGATAAAAATAGTTTTACGTGAATATAAAGGAGAAGAAACCAGAAATTAAAATTATTCTAATGAAAAGACCCTTCCGGAGCTGTTTTCAGGCTTATAACACTATGACCCTTTCTCCACTGCTCTCATAAATTTCTCCAGCTTGTACTGGTCCAGCAAACCTGCTGTGCGTACACCACTGCAAACATCCACACCGAACGGTTGCACCACTTCAATCGCCTCCCGCACATTTTCAGGCGTAAGGCCACCTGCCAGAAAAAGCGGCTTCCGGATGCTCTCCCTTATCCTGCGGCTCAGTACCCAATCGTGTATCCGGCCGGTGCCACCTAACTCTTTTACCTTTAACTTAGGGTTACCGGAATCCAGGAGAATGGCATCGGCATAGGTAGCTGCCTGCTGCGCCTCCTCTACCGAGCGCTCATCCTGCACGTGCACCACTTGCACCAGTTTTACGCCAGGCAAGGCCTCCCGAATGGCAGCAAACACATCTGGGTCGATGGCATCTACCAACTGAATGGTATTGGTCTGCACCAACTGGTGATGCGCCACCACAGCTTCTGCTGTGGTGCGGCTGGTAAGCAGAAAGGTGGCGACGGGAGGCGGCACGGCAAGGGCTATTTCCTGAATAAGCGGGTCGCTGATGGTGCCGGGGCCACTGGGCATCTCGCCTACCAGGCCCAGGGCAGAGGCCCCCACCGCAATGGCAGAGTGCGCTTCTTGTACACTGCTGATGCAGCAAATCTTTACGCGGGTTTTAAAATGCATAGAGCTTTCATTCTTCCTTTGGTACAAGGTTTCAGTTGTATAGGCTTTGAAGAGCTTACGGGACAGCTAATCGGCATTATCTCAGGGTACTACCACCTCAACCTGCCAGCTAAAGGCTTTCAGCCCCTGCTCTTCCGCTGCCTGGTTCATTTCGTTGAGGCGCGATACCAAAACAGCTGCTTTTGCCTCTTCTGTAACAGATAAAATAGCATTGTTTAGCGCCGGCCAGGTATGTGTACCCATACGAGGCTCTCCCTGCTGTGCGCCCCGCCCCTGCAGGTCGTTAAACTTGGTAAAACCGCGCACCTCCAGCTCATCCAACAATTCCACAATGTCCTCCGATAAAGCCTGATTGAAGATAATCATTATTCCTTTCATTTTTTAGATGCTTGGTAGTAGATAATTAATAAAATAGAAAAGAGCTGTGTATTTCACTAACCTAGAATTAACAGGCTCGGTTTGGCCACATGAATTATTTAAATAGAAATGTCCTTCCAGAGTCATTTTAAGCTTTCTGTCACCAATTATCTCCCAGGCTTTTTGTTGGGTCTCACATTCCACGTTCACATCTAAACCTAAGAAGAAGATCTCACTCAATAAAGTTTTAGAATATCGAATGCCTTAACCTGATAGCAGGCTTACTCTATGTTTGCGTTTCCGGTGGAAAATAGCATACATGACGGGCACAAACACCAAGGTAACTAAGGTAGAAAACGTTAATCCTCCTATTACAGCCACTGCCATCGGTTTCCACGTTTCGGAACCCTCACCGGTACTGATGGCAAGCGGGAACATGGCTAGTAAGGTCGTGAGTGTTGTCATGAGCACAGGGCGTAGCCTCGAGGCCCCCGACTCTATAATCGAGTCGAATAGTGAAAGCCCCCGGCCACGCAGCAACTGAATGTAATCGACCAGCACGATGGCGTTTTTCACTACAATGCCGACTAAAATAATGCCGCCGATAAAGGCAATTACGCTCAGCTTCGTGCTGGTAAGTACGAGTGCCAGCATAACGCCGGTAAAGGCAAAAGGCAGCGAGAACATGATAATAAAAGGGTCTTTAAGCGATTCAAACTGAGCGGCCATTACAATGTACACCAGCAAAATACTCAGGCCTAGCAGCAGAAACAGGTCTCCAAAGGCCTCTTGCTGTTCTTCAATGTCGCCTCCAAACTCTATCTCCACACCAGGCGGCACGTTCAGTTCGTTTTGGATAAAAGCTGTCATCTGCTCATTTACCACATTTAGAGGAGTGCCCACCAGGTCTGCCGTTACGCCAATAGCACGTTCACGGCCAATACGTTCTATATTGGGTGGTGTATAGATTTCCCGCACTTCTCCCAGCGCGCCTACCTCTACCAGGTTACCATCGGGGGTAGTTATAGCCATGCGGTTCACATCGTCCAGGCTCTGGCGGAAAGGCGCTCCGTAGCGCACTACCACGTCGTACTCCTCGCCCTGTTCGCGATATTCAGTGGCGGTTTGCCCGGCCAATAAACTCCGGATGCTTTGCCCAACAGTTCCGGAATTTAAACCTAGTGGTGCCAGCCGGTTGCGGTCCAGGTCGATCTGAAGAGCCGGCTGCGGTTCTCCACGGTTAACATCTGCGTTCCGAACACCTTCTATTTTGTTTAGTCGCGCTACCAGTTGCTCTGCCAGACCTGAGATCTGGTCCAGATCGTTGCCAATTACGTTAATGGCCACCGGTGCACCGGCGCTTGGTCCACCCTGGGTACTTACCGAGAACTTAACAGCCTCCGGCAGATCCTGCAGCTTTTCGCGTACTACCTCTGCAATCTCAAAAATATTCCGTTCGCGCTCACTTACAGGCGTGAGCGTGGCGGTAATATCGATAACGTTGGGACTTGTACTGCCGCCCCCAAAGCCACCGCCACCCACGGCATTAGACCCTACAGCCGACGAAATAATTTCCAGCTCCGGCACGTGCTGCGCAAAAATATTCTCTACCTTCTTAATGGTAGGGAGGGCACTTTCGGAGCTTCGGCCCGTCGGCAGGTCGAGCGTTATCATGAGGCGGGCGTTATCTGCCTGCGGCATAAATTCTGTTCCAATGAGCGGCATCAGCATCAGGGACCCCACGAACATGACCACCGCCAGCACCACTACCAAGACCTTGTGCAGAAGCGACCAGCGCAAAAGCTTTTTATAGCCATTGTCGAGGCTGGTAAGCATGCGTTCCACACTCCTGTCGAGCTTGTAGCGGAATCCGTTCTTTTTAACCTGATCCTTTTTCTTTTCCTTCAGCAGCTGCGCCGACATCATCGGAATGAGCGTAAGGGCAGCTAGCGTAGAAACTACAATCGTTACCACCACAATCGCACCTAATTGACCGAACCAGATGCCTGTCATGCCAGTGAGGAAGGTAAGCGGCAGAAAAACAGCCACGACCGTAAGTGTGGTAGCTACAACAGCTACCCCCACTTCGTTTGTTCCGTACAATGCTGCTTCGCGGGGTTTGGTACCTCGCTCTGTGTAGGTGGTAATGTTTTCGAGCACTACAATGGCATCGTCTACCACCATGCCTAAGGCTATTGAAAGCGAAGACAGCGAGATCAGGTTAAGGGTATTCCCGGTTACGGACAGGTAAATAAAGGCGGCAATTAAGGAGAAAGGAATGGTGAGCCCTACAATGAAAGTAGCCCGCCACCTTCTCAAAAACACAAACACCACCAGCACCACGAACACTACAGCGTAAATCAGTACCTCGGAGAGGTTGTTCACCGAATTCACGATATAGCGGGAGGTATCTACCACTGTTACGACCTTCACATCAGGAGGCAGGGTGCGGGTAAGTTCCGGCAGTCGTTTCAGCACTTCTTCCGCTACATTTACGGTATTGGCACGGTTCTGCTTCTGCACCGAAATGGTGATGGCCTTGCCTCCGTTCACCACAGAAATGCGGTTTTCCTCGTTAATGGCGTCACGTACCTCTGCTACATCGCGTACATACACCACCCCACCCTGTGGCGTGTTCCGGATCACAATCTGCTCAATTTCCTGCACCGTTTTAAACTCCGTGTCGATGCGTACATTGTACTGCTGCCTCCCCACCGTAATATCGCCGGCTGGCACAATCACGTTCTCGTTGCGAAGCGCCTGCGAAACTTCAGCTACATCTATTGCATAAGCCCGCAGGCGTTGCGGGTCGAGGTTGATCTGCACTTCCCTTACCGGTCCGCCCTCCATGTTTACCGCACCTACTCCTGCTATGCGGTTAAGTGGCGTTACAATCTGGTTATCGAGGATTTGGCGGAGGTTGGGATAACTCTCGTTGGCTGTGGCTGCCAGCGTAATAACCGGAATGCTGCTGGCATTAAACCGATAGATGATCGGATCGTCGATCTCCTCAGGTAAAACAGCCTGCGCCCGGCTAAGGGCATCCCGGATGTTATTGGAGGCTTCGTCGAGGTTGGAACCCCAGTCAAACTCCAGGGTAATAATGGCCATGTTGTCGACAGAGGTGGAGGTGATTTCTTCCAGGTCGTTGAGCGTACTAAACTGGTCCTCCAACTGCCTTGTCACGTTTTGCTCTACCTCCAAGGCACCTGCTCCCTGGTACGTCGTGATGACGGTAATAACTGGAGGATCTATCTCCGGAAACAAATCTACCGGCAGGTTTATAGTTGAGTAGATGCCGAACACCATGAGTGCCATAAAAACCATGGTGGTGGCAACCGGACGAAAAATCGCAATTTTAAATATATTCATACTGCTTATTTTTCTGGCTCAGCTGCAGCAGCCTCATTTACAGTTCTTACCAGGGCGCCTTCGTTGAGCTTGGCCATTCCTTCGGTTACGATAGTCTGCCCAGGCTCCAGCCCTGACTCTACCCGAATGAGTTCCCGGTGGCGATTACCGGTCTTAACCAGTACTCGTCGTGCCCTCTTCTCTTCTCCCACTACATATACAAATTCGTTGGAGGTACCAGGCTGCCGGACAATGGCTGCAGCCGGCACATAGAGGCCCTCCATTTCGCCCAGGTTTAGCACTACGCGCGCAAACATGCCAGGCCGCAAGCGCCGGTCTTTGTTCTCAATGCGTATTTCTGCCTGAAAGGTGCGGCTGGCCCTGTCGATGGTAGGTGATTTACGATAAACTTTACCTATAAACTCTTCTCCAGGATATACATCAGATAACACGGTGGCCTGCATACCGTCATTCACCCTGGTAAAATAGCTCTCCGACACGTTAATGATCACCTTCACCGGTTCAATCTGCATAATGTTGAGTATAGCCGGTGAGTTAGCTCCCGGTACAAACAACTCCCCGTCGGTAAAATACTTATTGATGACTACCCCGTTGAAATTGGCGGTAAGGCGGGTGTTTTGCGCCAGGTTGTTGTAACTGGCTTCTGCGTTCTGAAACTCCGTCTGCGCCTGGTCGAACTGCTGGCCCGAAACTGATCCGATGCGGTAAAGCGTATCGAGGCGCTGCACCTGGCGCCGTGCCAGGTCGAGCTGGATGCGCGCCTGGTTCAGTTGGGTGGAGTTCATGGTTACCAGTACCTGCCCTTTACGCACCTGCTGCCCCTCCTCTACGTGTACCCGGTCTATGCGCACGCCACTCTGGCCAGCAACAAGCGCGGCCTCCCAAGCTTCTATGTTACCGGTGTATTCAATTTGCTGTGGCAGTTTTTGCATTTGTATGGGTTGTGCTTCTATGGCAATGGCCTGCTCAGCAGCAGGCTCCTCCTGGGTAGCTTGTTGGTCGCTGCCACCACACGCGGTCAGTAGCAGCAAGAGTAGCCAGGGGAAAATAGGTAGTTTTACATGCTTCATTTCGTGCAATTATTAAGCGTGGCTCTGGCAAGAGCTGGTTGAGGTTAGAATTGTTCGTGAAGATTAACAGGAGATGTGCTGGTGGTACAGCGGGTATAAGTAACGGAGCTCAACTGCCCTGCCTGGAAAATGTTTTTCATCTGCCTTTGGACTTGGTTCCGGTGAGTTGCTCAAAATCGGCAACAGCATTAAGGTACTCGTATACCACCTCCAGGTAACTGAGCCGTGACTGTGTGAGCGCCAGCTCTGCATCGTTGGCTTCTATTAAGGTGCCAACGCCACTGCGGTAGCTTACCTGAGCTATTTCAAAACCCTTCTGTGCCTGGGCTATGTTATCCTGTTGTGCCTCCAGCGCCGCCCTAGCCCGCTTAATACGGTTCAGGGCATTACGAGATTGTATGGTAAGCGATTTGGTCAGATACTTCTGCTGTATTTCAACCTGCTCCAGGTCGAGGCGAGCCTGCTCTACCTGCCGCATCCGAATAAAGCCTTGAAAAATCGGTACACTCAGCTGCAGGCCTACCGCCGAGGTGTTTACCCAAAAGTAATTACGGAAGTCGAAGGTGTTAGCCTGGGTTTGCAGCGCGTAATTACCGAAGGCGGAGACAGATGGATAATAGCTGGCCTGCTGCACCTTAATCTGTTGCTGCTGGAGCACCCGCTGGGCATCTAACTGCAGCAAGTTGGGGTTTTGGGCCACATCGTAGCTCGAGATAAGTTCGGGATTTATATTGTCCAGAAACTCCTGTAGCGTTTGTACCAGCGTAACGGGTTGCTCGTCGGGTATGTTGGCCAATAGTTTTAGGTTGCTGATGGCGGCTTCCAGGTTATTTTCTGCCTGAAGAATGTTGGGACGGATGTTCTCTACCTGCACTTCCGACCGGATAACATCATACTGTGGCACCAACTCCTGGGCGAACTGATTCTGAGTGTTTCTGAAGTTCTGCTGGGCGTTTTCGAGGCTTTGGGTAAGTACTACAAGCGACTCCTGAGCCAGCAAGGCATCGTAATAAGCCTTTTGCACCTGCATCCGGATGTCGTTGCGGGTAATGTCTACCCCGCGCTCATTTACAGCCATGGCTGTTTCGGCTGCCTTGGCTCCGGCACTTACCTGCATGTTAAAAAGAGGTACACTTGCCTGTGCTGCCAACTGATAGGAGTTGTCAAAGCCAGCCTCAATAACAGTTCCTTCCTCGGGGCCTCCTCCACCCCCACCCGGGAAATTGGAATCGGCCGGAAGAAAGAAAACAGGCCGTTTCAGGTTGCGGGCATATTGCCCATCTATGCCGACTGTTGGCAGGCGGTTACCATTGGCTGCTTTAAGCTGGCTGTTGGCACGTCTCATACCAATTTGGGCAATAAGTACATCCGGATTACCGGTGACTGCACTCTGCACGGCATCGTCCAGCCGAAGCTCCAGCGTATCTGTCGGTGTTGCCTGTTGTTGTGCCTGCGCCTGTGCGAAAGCACAGCAAAGGAACACAAACAGTGCACCAGCAGCTGTGCGAGAACCTACTTTAGCAGCACAAAAAAGTGACTGTATCAGACTCTTCTGCTTGTTTCTAAAAAACGGTATGCATGTTTTCATAGTACTGGCAAAGTAAAAGGCAATGTTTGGGAAACCGTTAGTAGCATCAGGTAATAACATTTAGAGGTACCAGGCTCGTTTGTATCCTAAACAGCGTCAGTCAATCCTTGTTTATGCTACTTAGTCTGCTTCTGGTTGCTGGCTTACATGGTTTATCCTTTCAGACCAGCTCTTCATTACGTGCGTCAGGGCTTCTTCGATTTCACCATAAAATTGGTTCATTTCCTGCAACATGTGGTTAAACTCCGGGTGTTTTGCTGAGCGCGATTGGGCTACTTCCTGTAAAATAGAGCGAAATGGCCCCAGCTGCTCCACGCGTTTGCGCAACATTTCGAGCCACGTTCTGGCATTGATGTAGAAATAGCGTTTTTTATTTCCGGGAAAGGTTCTGAAATCAATTAAACCTTCGCGCAGCAGCATATTGAGGGAAGCACTTACCGAGCTTTTCCCAGCCTGGAGATTTTCTATAATTTGCTCGAAGGAGCAATAAGGAGGCTCTGCAATCAGCAATAACGCCATGATCCGCCCCGCTAAAGGAGGAAAATGATCTTTATCGAAAAATATCCCGATTCGTTCAATCTGTAGTGCCTGCTGCTGGTTTAGTGTCATAAACAGTTAGTAGTCCCACCTTTAGTACCCGATTTAAAAGAAAAGGTTTTGAAAATACCGGTCGGTTCCGTTTAAAGCGAACCAAGTTTTTCTAAGTAAAGCGTAGCTTATAAAAAATCTAGAGATAATGGTGCTTTGGAAGAAGGAAGAATAGGGGCAGCAATCGTTGGCTCAACCAATTGAAACAAAGTTAAAAGCACCGCCAGTTATAAAACATCCTGATCCTACAGGACACGAAATGTCAATCAGATTATCTTAAAATTATTTAAATAAAAAAGGCCTTCCGGAGGCAAAAAAGAGGCGCATGGCGTAAGGGCATTTACCTCCACTGCTCTCTACCTAAGGGTGCTATTGTTATTTGCATTTAAACTTACCGCAGCCACAGCTGGCTCATTCATGAATTATTTAAATGAAAATAGCCTTCCGGAGGTGTTTTACCGTCGGAAGGCTATAGACCTTGAACTTTGGAGTGAAGTGTTTTAGAAAAGATTCAATGAGTTAAGCCTACACACCACCGAGCAAGGTTAAAGTCCTTGTCCCACTTTCTGTTTTTGGCTCTTGCCGGAGTAACTGCCGCGCCAGGTTTATCACCCTTTTAGGGCTGCTGAGTACCAGGTTCTAATTGAGGTCTCCCAGCTGTGGCCTGATCAGGATTTCTTCTACCACACTGTTTTCTGATAAGGTGTAGGCGTTGTAAATAGCGCTGGCAACATCTTCCGGCTTAATAAAGCGCTCCGGTGGCAGGTCTACCCCCTCCCAGCTGGCAGTGAACGTGGCACCTGGAATTACCGCTGTCACCTTTACCCGATGCTCCTTCATTTCTTCGCGCAGTACCTGCGTCATGCCATACAGGGCAAACTTGGAAATACAATAAGAACCGCCGTTTATGTAAGGCACGATGCTGGCCGTGGAGCAGATATTAAAAATATGACCTGACCTGCGACGAACCATGCCAGGTGCAAAAGCTTTCGTTATATAATAAGCGCTATACACATTGGTGCTGATCATGTGCGGCAGTGCCTCTTCCGGCTCATCTAAAATGGTACCCGGAACATATAGGCCGCTGTTGTTTACCAGTACATCCAGCTTCACACCAAGCTCGTTTACATAAGCCACAAAGCGATCTAACGAAGCTTTTTCGCTTAAATCTGCCTCCTGGTAAAAAACCTTTGAAAAAGTATAGGCTTGTTCTATCTCTAGCTTCAACTTTTGCAGGTCTTTCTCGTTTCGGGAACAGGTTAGGATATGGAAGCCTTCTTTGGCAAACTGTTCGATAACGGCTCTACCAATTCCTTTTGTTCCTCCAGTTACCAGAATGTATCGCTGCATAATTAGAAATGAGTTTTTATGTGTTTTACAATTTTAGACGTAATATAGTTATTATTACATGATTTTTAAGTTGAACTATCGTAACATCCACTACACCCAGCGTTACAGCTCTATATGCTAACAAATTTCGGAAAGTATCTTTTATTTATACAAAGCCTCTTCGCACGAGGAGAGGCTGCCAGAATTATTTTTAACAGAACCATAGACGAAGCCATTCTGATAGGAATAAATTCTATTGTCATTGTAGCCATTGTTTCGACTTTTATAGGTGCGGTAACCTGCGTTCAGATTTCTTATAATCTTACGAATGCGCTCATACCTCGTTCCACAATCGGCTTTATGGTGCGGGAAATGACCCTGCTGGAACTGGCTCCTACCATTACCTCTATCGTACTGGCAGGTAAGGTTGGCTCCAACATAGCAGGCGGCCTGGGCACCATGAAAATAACAGAGCAGGTAGATGCCCTGGAGGTAATGGGCATTAACTCAGCCTCTTACCTGGTGCTACCTAAGATCATGGCTTCTGTTCTGGTGTTCCCCATGCTGGTAATCATTGCCATGTTCTTATCGATAGGTGGTGGCTTTGTAGCAGGGGCATTGTCTGGCGAAATTACTCCACAGGAATATATTTCGGGTATACGCGGCGAGTTTGTGCCTTACAACATCCTTTTCGCACTAATTAAATCGGTTGTATTTGCCTTCCTGATTTCTTCCATTTCTTCGTTTCAGGGGTACAAAACAGATGGCGGCGCACTGGAAGTAGGTGAGGCAAGTACCAAAGCTGTTACAAACAGTGTAATTGCTGTACTGGTGGCTGACTTTGTACTGGCACAGTTATTACTTTGATTTGAAAAACTATGATTGAGATTCATAATATCCATAAATCGTTTGGTGGCAAGAAAGTGCTTGACGGTGTTAGCGGCATTTTTGAGACAGGAAAAACCAATTTGCTTCTTGGAGCGAGCGGAACCGGTAAAAGTGTGCTTTTAAAATGCATTGTAGGACTGATTAAGCCCGATATCGGTAGCGTAACTTTCGATGGCACTTACTATACTAATAACAAGCTCGACATTCGGCAGGAGATCCGGCGAAAGATCGGCATGCTGTTTCAGGGATCGGCCCTCTTCGATTCTATGAACGTGGAACAGAATGTGGAATTCCCGCTGCGCATGCTTACCAACATGAGCAAAAGCGAACGGATGGACCGCGTGAACTTTTGCTTGAGCCGCGTAGGCCTCGAAAATGCCAACCATAAAATGCCATCTGAGATTAGTGGCGGCATGAAGAAGCGGGTTGGCATTGCGCGCGCTATTGCTCCTAACTGTACTTACCTCTTCTGCGATGAGCCAAACTCCGGCCTCGATCCGCAGACAGCCATCACCATTGACGAACTAATTAAGGAAATTACCGAGGAGTACAACATTACCACCATCATCGTTACGCACGATATGAACTCCGTAATTGAGATTGGGGACAAGATCATGTTCCTGTACAAAGGCAAAAAGCTATGGGAAGGCAATAGTGTAGAAATAATGGAGACTGACATCAAAGAGCTTAATGACTTCATATTTGCCAACCGCCTGATGCGCGATGCCAAAAAAGTGGAAGACGAACGCGCTGAAGAAGAACGCTTGTAAGAAGAGGAAAAGGACAATCCTAAGAGCCAGTTATTAGTGAGATAGTTTTAACCACACCTCAAAGCTTGCTGATGATAGGACGGCTTTACCAGATGATACTATAGAACGAGAGCGGCTCTTCCTTGTGAAGCGCCGCTCTCGTTCTATAGTATCATCCCTAGTGCAAAATCAATGCTAAAATGCTCTGGAAGGCCGATTTCATTAGAATAATTACTCGTTGCCTGCTGTAGTTCCACAAGGCTTTGCTTCTACTTACCAGGCAGTAGCCCTACAAATCGTATAACATACCAGCAATGGTGGCCGTCATCATACAGGCAAGAGAGGCTCCAAGCAAGGCTATAAACCCTAACTTAGATAAGTTACCCTGTTGATTGGGTGCCATGCTGCCAATACCCCCAACTTGTATGGCAATAGAGCTGAAATTAGAAAACCCGCATAGCGCATAGGTAGCCATCACAATCGATTTGGTAGAAAGTGAGTTCGCCTCTTTCATCTGGGCCAGATCAAGGTAAGCTACAAATTCGTTGATAGCAGTTTTTTGCCCCAGCAAACTACCTACCTGCAGCGACTCTGCCCAAGGCACTCCCATCAGGAAAGCAAATACTCGAAAAATCTGCCCCAGTATGTATTGAAGCGAAAATCCGTTGAACTGACCGCCCGTGCTGGAAATTACTAGCTCGTTCAGACCAGACCAACTCCCGATGACGTTCGTAAGCAGGTAATTAACCATGGCAATAACGGCAATAAAAGCAAGCAGCATCCCTCCTACGTTGGCAGCCAGTTTAAGTCCGTCAGCAGCTCCGCGGGAGAGCGCATCAATCAGGTTCACGCCTAGCTGCTCCTCATTCACTTCCAGATGGGTATTGATTTTTTCGGGCTCAGTTTCTGGCACCAGAATTTTAGCAAGCACTATACCGGCTGGCGCATTCATAAGTGAGGCAGTTAGCAGGTGCGCCGCAAAAATAGCTTTCTCAGCTGGATCAGTGCCGCCCAAAAAAGATACATAGGCAGCCAGCACACCCCCTGCCAGCGTAGCCATACCACCGGTCATGAGGCACATAAGTTCGGAGCGCGTCATACGGCCTATAAACGGGCGCACCAACAAAGGGGCCTCTGTTTGCCCCAGAAAGATATTGCCGGCAGCAGATAAGCTCTCAGCGCCGGACATCCGCATTCCCTTCGACATGACCCATGCAATGCCATACACGATTTTCTGCAACACGCCCAGGTAGTATAAACCGGCAGAAACAGAAGAAAAGAAAATGATAGTAGGAAGTACAGAGAAGGCAAAAATAAATCCTAAACCAGCATTCTGAGAAGGATCAGCCAGGTTCCCGAACAAGAACTGGGCACCCGCCTGCGAAAAATCGAGGAACGTTACAAACCTGCGGCTAATGAAGGCAAAAATGCTTGCAACAAAAGGAACTTTAGTAACAATGATACCGAAAAAGAGCTGAAGAAAAACTCCGAACCCGACCAACCTCCAACTTATAAATTTTCTATTTTTTGAAAAAAGGAAAGCTATGGCCAAAATAGCGATTAAGCCAATGAGCCCTCTTAAAATATCAGACATGCTTGAGAGAAATTTCTCAAAAGTAAAGCAGATATTTTTATAAACCAAAAACTCCTGCCCTTGTGAGGCAGGAGTTTCCTATATGATTGTTGTTGTTACATTAATTGCGTTTATTCAGCTCATCGCGAATTTTGGCAGCACGCTCGTAATCTTCTTTTTCAAGAGCATCGTTCAGCAATTTATTCAGCTCATCTACCGAGGTCTGGCTCAGCGATTCTTTAGACGTAGAGCCTGAAGCCGGGGAGTTTTTAACCGTCAATTCTTCTGCCTCTTCGTCTTCATCTTCGAGGTCGCTCAGAATAATGCCAGCCTCCGACAGCACACTTTCTACGGTGTAAATCGGAACGCCGAACCGCAAGCCAATGGCAATGGCATCTGAAGGACGCGCATCCAGTTCAAATTCCTTGATGCCATCCGAGCACAATATTTTAGAATAAAACACCCCTTCTTTCAGGTCTGATATAAGCACCTCTGTAATGCTCACACTCAGTTGCTCGGCAAAACTCTTAAAAAGGTCGTGCGTGAGCGGGCGATTCGGGTTAATCTTCTCGATCTGGATAGCAATAGATTGCGCCTCGAACATTCCAATAATAATCGGCAGTCTTCTGTTGCCTTCTCTCTCGCCAAGAACTAACGCAAACGACCCAGTCTGTGACTGACTGGAAGAGAGACCAAGTATCTCTAGCTGAATTTTTTTCACAATAAGCTTTTTGTCTATTTGTCTAAGGCGTTAGCCGCCTCAATTAACTTAGGAATAATCTCAAAAGCATCTCCAACTATACCATAATCGGCCGCTTTAAAGAATGGTGCTTCCGGATCCTTATTTATAACGACAATCACTTTAGAAGAGTTAACCCCCGCCAGGTGCTGAATGGCTCCGGAAATTCCGATGGCAATATACAAATTTGGACTAATAGTAATACCAGTCTGCCCAACATGTTCGTGGTGCGGGCGCCAATCGAGGTCCGAAACCGGTTTAGAACATGCTGTTGCTGCTCCCAATGCCTTTGCCAGGTCCTCAACCAGGTGCCAGTTTTCCGGCCCTTTAAGGCCACGACCACCAGAAACCACAATTTCCGCTTCCGGCAATAACACTCCACCGCCTGTTTCCTGCATCACGGTTTCTTTTGGAGCCACTGCAAAATCGGCATCCGATAAACCTGCTGAAAACTTTTCTACGGTGGCATTGCTGCCAGCGTCGCTGTTCACGGCAATGCTGTTCTTTTTGACCGCTACGATTTTAATGTCTCCGGTCAGGTTAACATCTGCAAAGGCCTTGCCGGAGAACACACTTCGCTTTACCGTAAACGAATCTCCGGAAATAACCGGTAACTCTGTTACGTTTGTTGCCAAAGAACCGTTTAGCCTCACCGCCAGTCGCGAGCCAAGGGCCGCGCCAATGTTGGTGTTGGAGAAGATAATGACCTTGGCATTCTCTTGTGAGGCGGCCTGGGCAATTACCTTCAGATAAGCTTCGGCCACGAAGTTATGAAGACGAACGTCATCATCAAATAAAACTTTACTGATTCCTTGAGCACCCAGTGCGGCAAGGGCTGCTTCCTGCACTTCGCCAATGGCTACCGCAATGGCATCTGTTCCGAGTGCTTTGGCTACCTGACTTCCGTAAGTAGCCGCTTCCAGCGATGATTTTTTTACCTCGCCGTTAAATCCTTCTACTAAAACTAATACAGACATATTAAAGTACTTTAGCTTCGTTTCTTAATAATGAAATTAATTCCCCTGCGTTTTCGGCATCGATCATACGCACTCCGCTTTTCTTTTCAGGCTTGCTGAAGTTGGTGTACTCAGTTTTAGGCTCCCCGCCTATTGGCTCTACCACCTTCAGAGGCTTGGTTCGGGCCGTCATAATACCACGCATGTTGGGGATACGGGGCTCGCTCATAGGTTGCTGTGCGCTGGCTACAAAGGGTAGCTTTACTTCCAGCACTTCTTTGCCACCTTCAATCTCACGCTCCAATCGGGCTGTAGCGTCATCGAGCAGGTCGAGCTTAAAAGCCGGGAAAATAGAAGGTATACCCAACAACTCCCCTACCATACCATGCACCTGCGACCCATTGAAATCAATAGACTCTTTTCCCATTAGAATAAGGTCGTAGTTGTTTTCTTTGGCTACCGCTGCAATTTGTTGGGCTACAAACAGGGCATCTTTAGGGAATGCATTTACTCGAATGGCATCGTCGGCGCCAATGGCGAGGGCTTTGCGAATATTGGCCTCTGCGTCGGCCTCTCCTACATTCAAAACGGTAACAGTACCACCTTTAGCCTCTTTTAATTCTATGGCCCGGGTAAGGGCATATTCATCCCACGGGTTTATCACGAACTGCACACCGTTTTTGTCAAACGATTTGCCATCGCCCGTGAAATTGATTTTAGAAGTAGTATCTGGTACGTTGCTTATGCAAACTAATATTTTCATGGTTAGAAATGTTAGCTTTATAAATTATAAATTTGTGTGAAGTTACTAAATATAGCAAAAACGAACTATGGCTGACTCCCGACTTGAACAACTCCTCGTCTTCCTGCAGGAAGATCCGAACGATGCTTTTACACTATACGCAATCGCCACTGAATATCGTAACATCGATAAGCAAAAGGCGATGGAATACTATGAAAAGCTGCTGGCCGAGCACGAGAACTACGTAGGTACTTACTACCACGCTGCCAAGCTATACGAAGAGTTTGGCCAAAACGACGCAGCAGAGCGCATTTACAAAAAAGGAATGCAGATCAGCCGCCAGGAAGGAAACCTCCACGCTTTTTCGGAACTGCAGCAGGCCTACAACAAAATGATGGGCCTGGATTATGAAGACGATTGATCTCTAATTCTCATCTCCTGATTATTCTAATGAAAAAGGCCTTCCGGAGGTGTTTTGGATCTTGGCGTGCTTAGGGAGTGGTATTCCTTCCTTCATGCTCCCTGAAAGCACTGTCCCAAAAAAAGCCCTTCAATTCAAAAATAGTATGCATGCAGCATAATTACTAGTAATTAACTGAATTCTTTCCTATAATGTTTTCGGTTTTTTGGAAAAATTACTGTTTGTGAGTTTCGACCGGTATAAAACGCCAGGAAGTAGAATTATGGGTAGCAGCTGTAATATCTTCTGTCTTGTCCTGCTCCTATTAGTAACCAATTGCTAATATGCTAGTATTATCACTTTGGCAGCTAAATCCGCGTCATGAAAGAGCCAAAACGATTATTTGATTTTCTTGCTTACCAACTAGAAAAGTTTCCGTTGGACGATATGCTCTGCTCCAAAGAAAACGGCCAATGGAAAAAATATAGTACCCAACAGGTAGCGGACCTGGTAAACCAACTCAGCGCAGCCTTTTTGAAAATGGGCGTTTCTGCTGGTGACGGAACAGCCGAGAGCAAAGACAAAGTCGCTATTATCAGCCAAAACTGCCCTGAATGGTTACTGGTAGATATGGCCCTGCAGCAAATTGGGGTAGTGCCGGTGCCCATTTATCCTACCATCAACGACAACGAGCTGCAGTTTGTATTGCAAGATGCTTCTGTAAAAGTTGCTTTTGTTGGAGACGGAAAATTATATCAGAAAGTACACCAGTTAAATGCTGCTTTGCCGCGCCTGGAGCAAATTTTTGCGTTTAGGCCGGTGCAGGGGGCACAACACTGGCAAGAACTTCTCTTACCCCTAACTCCAGAGCAAGCAATACAGGTAGAACAGCAGAAAAATGCTGTGCAGGAAAATGACTTAGCGACCATACTTTATACTTCCGGTACTACCGGCACCCCAAAAGGGGTTATGCTTTCGCACCGGAATATCGTTAGCAACGTTTTTGGCAGTGCACTGATTATACAGGAGATCGGAGTGCAAGGCAAAAGAGCTATGAGCTTTTTGCCTTTGAACCATGCTTTTGAGCGTATGGCCACCTACTGCTACTTTTACAGCGGGGTCTCAGTTTATTATGCCGAAAGCATGGAGAAGATTGCCGAGAACCTGCGCGAAGTAAAGCCCACCCTGTTCACCACCGTACCGCGACTGCTCGAAAAAGTGTACGAGAGCATAATCACCAAAGGCGCTGAACTAACCGGAGTCAAGCGTAAGCTGTTCTACTGGGCACTTTCGCTAGCTGAGAAGTTTGACATCAATACTAATCATAGTGTCGCTTATAAGCTGCAACTGGCACTGGCCAATAAACTCATCTTCAGTAAATGGCGCGAAGCGTTGGGCGGTGAAGTCAAGGCTATTATTACCGGTGCTGCTGCCTGCCAGGTACGCCTGCTGCGCATTTTCACAGCCGCCCAGATTGTTATTCAGGAAGGATACGGATTAACAGAAGCCTCCCCTATTATTAGCGGGAACCGTTATCCCGAAAAGAACCGCATGTTTGGCACAGTAGGACCACTGCTACAGGATGTAGAGGTTCGCATTGCTCCGGACGGTGAAATTCTTGCCAAAGGCCCTAATGTAATGCTCGGCTATTATAAACGTCCTGAACTAACGGCTGAAGTTATAAAAGAGGGCTGGCTGTACACCGGCGACATTGGCACTCTTATCGATAATAAATTCCTTAAAATTACCGATCGCAAAAAAGAGCTCTTCAAAACCAGTGGCGGCAAATACGTGGCCCCTCAGCCTATTGAAAACCGAATGGTGGAAAGCCCCTGGATAGAGCAGATCATGGTGGTAGGTGAGCTACAAAAATATGTAGGAGCCCTGATAGTACCTGCTTTTCAGAAGCTGCAGGAGTGGTACACCAACCAAGGCGAAGTGTACCCTGGCAATATAGAAGTGATCAAAGACAAAAAAGTTCAAGCCCTGATTGCAGAAGCTGTGCAGTGGTACAATCAGCAATTTAACCCGGTGGAACAGGTAAAGCGTTTTGAGCTACTCCCGTTCCAGTGGACTATTGAAGGCGGTGAACTTACTCCTACTCTTAAGCTCAAGCGAAAGGTGATTTTGTCAAAATACGAAGGCGTGATCAGTGCTATTTATCCCAGCTAAACCTAAGTAACCATATTAATTTGTATTGAGAAGCCATACTCCTTTAGCTGTTTACTTTACGTTCTCAATTGCCCGGCCTGCATAATAGCTCAGCTGCCACGAAAGCACTTCTTCCGTGGCAGCTTTATACTTGAATAAAACTATAATTTAACGCCAGAGCATTATACCATCGGAGGTTTCTATCTTTGTTTCTCCTTTAGGAATAACAGGTATTGCACTCGATGAGGCCATTTGTTCCGCATCCAGATCATAAAGCTTGCCATCGGCAGGAATAATTTTAAGGTTGTGTACAGCTCCAAATACACCTGTGCGCCTGAAGTCGGAACCCACCAATAGGTACTTGCCATCCGGCGAAAACACGGCCTCCAGCTCCTGGGTTTTACTTGTTGTTACCTGCGTCAGGTTACTGCCGTCTATGTTCATCAGGTAAATGTGCTTGTCTATCAGCACCGATATTTTCTGACCATCCTGGCTAACTTTTACATTTCCCCAATCCTGGTAATTCATTTCTTTCACCAGCGTAGCATTGGTATATGGAGGAACTGCTTTTAGAATATACTTGCCGTTCGTAAACACAATGCCATTCCCGGGCAGCCACTCCACTCTGTCATTTCTGGTAAAGGCATTATTGTTGATAGCCGTTAAATGCACCACTTCCTTTCCCGATTTATCTAAAATAATAATGCCTTCTTCAAAGGTAGGTTTGATGGCTATGAGGCTATTGTCCGGCGACAACAGCCCAGAGTTATACTTTGAGCCTCCGTTTGGCGGATAAAATTCAAACTGGCTAACAATGCTCCCATCAGCCACATTGCTTAGGGTGTATTGGCTGGCATCGTAGTTGCCACGAATATCAGTGGAGGTAAGGCGTATTCTTCCATCCCGGCTTATGTCAAAGCCATTGCCTCGCACCTCTTCGTTTAAGAGCACACTTTTAGCTCCTGTTCTTGTGTCTACTGTCAGAACACCTTCGTCTACCCAATCATAGATAAGGCGTCCCTGAAGGTCTGCTGGTATCTTAATACCTGAGCCCCAGGTTACTTCGCCATTATCTGGAGAGGCTTCATCCTCTTTACTACAACTGCTGCCAACAAATAGTATAATACAAAGGCCCAGTAAAAAGTAACGTTTTGCTGATTGCATCATGTTCATGTTTATTTAAAGTCTATAGAAATGGGTCATGAGCAGATGTAGTTGGAGCGAAGTTAATGTGATTAAAGGAATTAAGCATACGCTTGAAGCTACCTAAGGTTTAAAGCACCTAGAATTGAGCAGCCCGAGCAATAAGGTATTATCCCTTCTGCACTTCTCTGATAGTTCCATTACCTTTGCTCCGGTACCTGAGGCAATCTGATGGTAAAATTAGTTAGCTTATTATCTTAGCTACTGAAACTGAGAATTATATTGTTTCATAATCTTTAGCCTACGGCACCCGGTGTACTAAGCGTAGTGAAGTTAACCTCACTTAAGGCAACAATTATTTCGATACGCCTGGCAAAATCAGGGTTGGCTAGAAAATCTCTGCCGAAAGCAACAAATGTTGGGAAGCTGTAAACTCAAAGAGCATCTTGCAGGCTTCTTACTATTCTTATGAATACCAAGCCGTTAAACTTAAAAGAAGAATATATCTGTAAGCTTATTTGAAAGTTAATTGCTACCAAATAGGATAAGCCATAGCCGAAGAAAGGCCTTAGGTATTATATTGGCAACTACTGCCTTACGGTCACATAAGCCGCTATTCTTGCTCCATTCCCTTTCTTCCAGTTGCCCAAGCTAACATTCCGGGAATAGTAGTTACCTCCTAAAGCTCCTCCATAATAAAACAGGAACTTCTCATTATAGTTAGGGTCTGGGAGGTATTCAAAGCTGATAAAAAAGTCTTTTTCTATAACTATGTTGTACTGTTCAAGGTCAACCGTTACCCAACCGCTTGTTAAGGGTAGGCGTCTGATAATACTCTTCTCTACAATACGATCTCCAGGTTCTCCATCTACACTATCTAAAAAATTTATTCTGAAGCTGGCCGAGTCTATTTTCAAACTTTTCAGGTAAAGCGTTGCCGAAAGCAACTCCGAGGGCGTTTGATTTAGCTTTATTAGATTTGCCAGCTCCGATATATCATTTGAGTTGCGTGTTTGAGCAGTTCCAGTAACAAGCGGGTTTCTGGAGATTGTGCCAACTTTTCTAATTTTTCTTGCTCTATTTGTAACAACTACTTCTTGAAGTGAAGTAGCTTTCTCATTTAGGAAAAACTCTGTCTGCCTGTCTGAGAGAATGGCATCTATCGATAAGGAGAGCTCTTCAAAACCTACTCCAGAAAAGGTGATGGTATCCTTTCTGTTTTCATCGTTAATAGTTAATCTAAACCTGCCACTTAAATCCGCTGCTGTTCCAATATTTTTCTTTCTGATGCCAATGTTTACATAGGGTATAGGCTCATCTGTTTTACTATTCTTTACAATTCCACTTATTGTCAAAGATTGAGAATTTGCCACTGTTAAGGAAAATGTTAGGAGTAAAATTAGGGTTGATGAGATACGTTTGATCATTTTTCAACTTTGGTTACTACCGATTTTCTTTACGCTTAAATTCAGTGTTCACGACCATGGTAAATCCACATTGGTTCAGTATGCCCTGCTCGTTCATAGCCTTGTTTTATATAAAATTCGACAGCTTTTCCGTCTGCAGTTAGCATTTGCATATGGAAGTTCCCATATATCTCTTTCAATTTATTTACAATCAACTTGCCTATTCCTTTTCCTTGATATGCTGGATGAACAAGAAGATGAGGATAATAGACAACCAAAAAGCCATCTGATATGGCATTACCAAGCCCTACTAAACTTTTGCTGTCCCAAGCTGTGATAAGTGAGTGCGAATTTAGAAGCGCTTTATACAAAAGATCCGGCTTTTCAGCCGAGGACCATTTATTAGCTTGATATAAAGCAACAATGTCATGTAGGTTGACTTCTTTTGTTTCAGAAATTATTATGCTCATATGCTATTTACTTTTACATCATGGCTTGGCTCTTATGTAAGTCTCGGCTCATTAATGCAGGTAAAAGATAGTCAATTATTTCATACTATAAACCAGCTGGAAGAGACAATTAGTGCTTGGCCAGACTTATCATGAAGATGTCATTGCATATATTTATTACCCTTTATCGACTTTCATAGAGCGTAATTATATTTTCCCTACTTTAATCTTAAATAATTTATTAAATAAGAAACCGTATCTTCTATTTTCCTCCCTACTTTCAATAAGCACTGTAGGCCCTTTACCATCATATCCATTTCTGCAGAGTGGCGTTTGGCAATTTGCTTGTCTGCAATTTTCCTAACTCCCTAAGTCATGGTACTTTGTGATTATGATAAATCGAGCTGGACAATTCACTTGTTTTACAAATTTTTGATGATTTTATTTGTTTATTATAATAATTTTAACAATAATTATAAAAATTATATGTAAAACATGGGCATTAGTATCAAAAAACCAGATAGGCTGTCATTGTTTATTTTTCTTTGGGCTGTAGCGAATTTGTTTCATATTCTAGCCTATCCTGGAGAATTGAGTAAGCCCATTGGCTTCTTAATAGCTTTATGTGCCTTGCTTCTTGTTCTAAAGCCTAAGTATGTTATTGTTTTTATTTTAATGATAGGTTTGAGAATATTTCTAATATTCAATAAAATACCTAGCACATCTAATCATTTCATTCTTGACCTTGCAGTAAATACAGGAATATTTTTATCTTTTGTAATGGCAATCTTTCCTTATGTGAAGGAAGGCAGTTTTACTGCAGGTATCAAAAAAATTGATAGAGAGAAACTTTTTAATACTTTTGCGCCGGTGGCTCGATGGTGTTTACTGATTCTTTACTTCTTCGCTGTATTACATAAATTAAATTGGGATTATCTTAATCCTGCGGTTAGCTGTGCTACTTGGTATTTAGATGTATTTAGAAATAGCGGCTTCTCTTTCATACCTGACAATCAATTTATTCAACAAGCTTCTGTTTATGGATCATTAGTTTGTGAAGCTGGCATACTGTTGTTGTTGTTCTTTAGAAAAACCAGAGTTTTGGGGATTCTTTTAGGATTAGCATTCCACTTTCTTTTATCTCTAGACCCGAACGAAGGAATGTTTAGCTTCGTTGTTATGCTTTATTCTCTTTATTTCCTTTTCACTCCACCTGATTTCACTGAAAAACTCTACACGGTTCTTACGGGTCTGTTAAATGGCAAGTCTGCAATTCTTAAAGTGTTTGTACCACTAGGTGCCATAGGCTTCCTTATTGTACTTGTCATTCTCGGATTAGCAAAATACGACCATCCCCTCAGGTATTTTCCTTTCACCGCGTGGTATGTATGGGGAATGATAGTAATCATTATGTATATAACCGTTGCGTTCACTCAATATAATGATGATACGCATGATTCAAACTTCTTCAGAATACGGAGTAGTGTTTTATGGATAGTTCCGATACTCCTTATATTTAATGGGTTGAGCCCGTATTTTGGCTTGAAAACACAGTATTCTTTTTCTATGTTTAGTAACTTAAGAACTGAAGGGGGTGTAACAAATCATCTATTCATTCCTACTTCTCTTCATCTAACTCCTTGGCAAGAGGATTTGGTTGAAGTAGCTGAAACAGATTTAGAACAACTTGGCAACTATACAAACGGAAACACAATCATTACTTTTTTTGAGTTTAAAAGGGTTGTTAGCAAGGCTGTTGAACAAGACCAGAATTTTTATGTAAAATATACAAGAAATGGAGAGGAAAACTTTTTAAATGTACAAAGGGGTGTAAGTAATATTTCTGAGGCAACAACAAAGCATCCTTGGTATCTAGCCAAGTTTGTACGGTTCCGCCGAATTGATAAGGGACCTTGTTTATGCAAACATTAACTTTATGTACAGTTTGCATAAACAAGGTTTTACTTAATTTGTCTTTCTCACAACCTAAAATCAGCAGTGCTAAGTGGAAGACTAATTTGAACTGATCCTTCATAATGATCACTATTATTATGATCGGCCCCGTAATTAATCAACTGTTTGCATGGCACTATAATTACTCAATAAAAGTAAAATGGAAGAGCCGCGGCAAGTCATCCACCGGTGCAGTCCTTTTGCACAGGGTTGCCTACAGGCACTCTGACACTTATCCTCATCATCCTGACTGAGCATCTTTCTCTGGCAGCTGCGCAAAGAACTATAAGGCAGGATATATTTATTTTATGACTGCTGCTACTATACTACAAAACAATCTTCAATCTTCTACTCTTACATAAATGGCTGTCAGCTGCAACCTTATCCAGCTTGCGGTCACGAAATCATAATAGTTCTTACTAACCAATAGCTCAAGTCTGTCCTTTTCAATTACCTTCATATCTACCAGCTGGCCCCAAAACTCCTCATTCTTCTCCTCCACGTCGGTGCGGTCTATATAGATAAGTTTATTCTTTTCATCATAACTATACTTATAACCAATACCATTCAGTTCGTTTCTAAGGTAAGTTACTGCTCCATTAGGTGAATCGGTATATTCAAAAGTGAGGCGTGGATCCGGAAAAGGAACATACAGATATTGATGAGTAGTATGATTGTGTTTCGTAGGCCTTATTTCCATGTAAGCTGAAGGAGAATCAAAATTATATTGACGATTAAATCTATTTCGGCTGACCTCCTCCATTACATCTGTGGAGACGTTTCCATCATTATTTAAATCTACTTGCCTATCCGCATACAATGATTCGATTTTATAATAGCCAGCAATACTTGGAGCTTTATTGTTCTCTGTTTCTTTACAGGCAGTCGGCAGCAGCATGATAAGAAAAAAAAGAGAGATAACCTGGAGTAAGAGGTAGGGGAAAGTTTTGATTCTCTTCATGCTATATTGTTTAAAATGGTCTGGTCATGAACTTAATTCTAGTATCGCTCATGGCGGCATTTCTCCCAATCAAGATACAAAATTCCTCAAAATAAAAAAGCGCTGTTCCTTTCAGAACTGCGCTCTCTTCCTATAGTTTATTTTTAATTTTTACTCTGCTACGTGCTCGAAACCACGAATTTTCACACTTCCTGGCACTAATTTAAGTCCTTCAGGTATGCTGTTGTGCACGTCGTGGAACATATGGCTTTTGTACCAAACCTGAAAACTCTCCTCATCGGTCCAGAAAGTCATCAGCCAGATCTCATTAGGGTTTTCATGGGGGCTCAGCACCTGCAGTTTTATAAAGCCTTTTGCACTGTCTACGAGGTGAGGCCTGTTCCGGTAGGCTTCTTTTACTTCAAAAGCCATGTCGTTGGCTATTTCGAAAGAACTGATGGAGATGTACATGATGTAGGTAGTTCGGTTTGTGTTTAAGCAGTTGAATCGGAGAAAGCAAATTATCCTGCTCTGTACAACCATTACAAAGAGAAGGAAATAAAGAGAAAAATCAAAATGGCACCCATTACGGATGACCTTCTGGCAGTATATGTTCATGGATCTAACTTTATAGACGCATTTAACAACCCAAATGCATAGCTCCAGCTTTCTACAAGAAGTCCTTCAAGACATTTGGTGCTAAAAGTTATTTCCTATGTTTGATAACAATCGGAAAGGCTGCTGGTTATTAGTCTGGGTATACATTAAGCTGCTTCTGCGGCACAACAATAAAGTAGTTACAGCCTAAGCACTCTTAATGATGACTTTTAAAGACAAGAACATATTAATAATTGGCGGCACCTCCGGAATAGGCCTTAAAACAGGAGAGCAGCTACAACAGCAAGGTGCAAATGTTATCACAGCATCCAGAAAACAATCAGAGGCCGCCATGGCACTAGGTCTCCCCCACCTGCCGCTCGACGTTCTTCATTTTGATGCTGATTTTACAAAAAGTATACCTGCCGTGTTGCATGGCCTGCTCTACTGCCCCGGAAGCATTAAACTGAAGCCTTTTGAGCGACTAAAACCAGAGGATTTCAGACAGGAACTGGAACTGCATGTACTGGGAACGGTGCAGGTACTACAAGCGGCAATGCCTTTTCTTAAAAGAGCAGGAGGCGCAAGCGTCGTGGTTTTCAGCACAGTAGCTGCTGCTACAGGCATGCCTTTTCATGCGTCCATTGCCACTGCCAAAGCCGCCTTAGAGGGTTTAACTTTGTCGCTGGCCGCCGAGTATGCGGCAAGCCAGATTCGGTTCAATGCCATTGCGCCTTCTCTTACCAACACACCGCTTGCCCAAAACCTGCTTAGCACTCCTGAGAAAACAGAAGCCGCAGCCAAACGGCATCCATTGGGCCGGGTGGGGCAACCGCAGGATATGGCAGCTGCCGCCACCTTTCTCCTCTCCGATTCTTCCAGCTGGATGACTGGCCAGGTACTGCACGTAAACGGCGGAATAGGAAATTTAAAAGTAAGTTAAATTCCGCTAATGAAAATGCCCTTCCGGAGCCTTTTTAATGATTTTAGGTGTTAGACTATAGATGTTAGATTTTTCTGGTAGAATGTACTTCCAGGAGTTTCTGTTTTGTCCAGAACCTTACACACTGCGTAGCCTTACTGATAACCCTCAGCCAACGATATAGCCCTTTGTCAATCAACTACTAACATTCAGCAACCAATCCGAATTCTGCTAATGAATTAGGCCTTCCGGAGTAGTTATTCTTACTTTGGGTTGAAGGGCTAAAATGAGGTAGCTCTGGCTTTAGATAATATTTAAAACTTTATTTGTTCATGATTTTATTCTGGTTCCGACGTGACCTACGATTACACGATAACACCGGATTTTACCACGCGCTCAAGACTGGCTCGGCGGTACTTCCTCTATTCATTTTCGATACTGGAATCCTCCACAACCTTGAAGACCGGCGGGATGCGCGAGTTTCGTTTATTCACCAAACGCTTCAGGACCTGCACCGGCAACTCGAAAAGCAAGGCAGCACCCTTCTTGTAAAGCATGGCAAACCAGAAGATGTGTTGGCGCAGCTACTCGAAGAGTACCAGGTGGAGGCAGTATATACAAACCACGACTACGAGCCTTATGCCCGCCACCGCGACAGTCACATAGGTCGGTTGCTGCAGAAAAAGCAAGTGAGGTTTCACACGTTTAAGGACCAGGTGATTTTTGAAAAAGAAGAGATTCTAACCCAGAGCGGCAGCCCCTATAAGGTATACACCCCATACAAAAATTCCTGGCTGAAGCATTTTGATTCAGCACAGGCTGCCTCCTTGCCAAGCCACACGTTGCTATCGCAATTGCAGCCCCATGCCACTACCCATTTCCCCACCATACAAGAGCTTGGTTTCGAAAAATCGAACATAGAAGTGCCGATGCAGGAAGTATCGGTCGAAACATTGCAGGCTTACCACAACACCCGCAATCTGCCAGCCTTAGATGCCACCAGCCGCTTGAGCGTTCTCCTTCGGTTTGGAACGTTTAGTATTCGGCAGGCTGTAAATATGGCACGGGAGCACAATCCGGTATGGCTGCAGGAGCTTATCTGGAGAGAGTTTTTTATGCAGCTCCTCTACCACTTTCCAGAGTCCGTAGAAGAGAGTTTTCACCCAAAGTTTCGCAACATAGCCTGGCGCAACAACGAAGAAGAGTTTGAAAAATGGTGCACCGGCACCACCGGTTTCCCATTGGTAGATGCCGGTATGCGCGAGCTGAACCAAACTGGTTTTATGCACAACAGAGTTCGCATGGTCCTAGCCAGTTTTCTGGTGAAAGATCTGCTGGTGGACTGGCGCTGGGGCGAAGCTTATTTTGCCTCCAAGCTACTCGATTATGAGCAATCCAGCAACGTGGGCAACTGGCAATGGGCAGCAGGAACCGGCGCAGATGCGCAACCCTACTTCCGTATTTTTAATCCGGATAACCAGGTTAAAAAGTTTGACAAGGAATATGCGTACATTAAACGATGGGTTCCCGAGTTCCAGACAACTGCCTACCCCGCCCCCATGTTGGATCATTCCAAAGCCCGAGACAGGGCCATCAGTGCTTTTAAGAAGTCCATTGAGTCCTTTACCACCGGATAAGCAAGCTTTTTACACAACCTAGAGTGTAAGAAGCCACAGCTATTCAATTAATGGCTGTGGTGGCTTTTTCTGCTGCCTGGTTCGTAAATAAGGCGAACAAAGGAACTCAGGCGTTCGCTCGTTCTGGAGATTGGGATTCCTGTAACAATACCCAGCATCAGCGACTCATGTATAACCAGCCGCATTTGAGGCCGGATAACCATTTTGAACTGATCTTCCATAAAATCTTTATTAAACTCTACTCCTACAAAATTCCTGCTGCCTGGTATCATGTAGTGCAAGCTTGTATTAACCTCGTAGTCGGTGGCAATGCCGCTATGGCCAAAATGCCTGCGTAATCGGGGACCGGTGTAAATTAACGAATGAAAATGACCGCCCCAACGCTTGGCTACTACCAGAAAAGGATTAAACAGGAGCCCACTGAAAAGATCTTCTTTTCCGATCCGGTCCAGGTCTGCAAGTTCAAACTCCGTTATCTGGCCAAGCGCCATCGAGGTCTGCAGCTTTGCGTTCACCAGAAAAGTGTACTGAGAAGCGAGCTTTAAAGACTCTACCCTATCCGATGGCCTGAAAATATCAGGTCTTCTGTCGCGGTTGTTGCGGGTATACACCGTAACAGGCACTTCCACCTCAAGCCCTAACCTGTCGATGGGGGCCCACTCATACTCTACCAGAAACTTATAACTGTCATAGTTTAGGTTATCGGTCATGCCTGCTCCAATGTTCCACTCCTTCTCCCCCTTGTGCGCGCCAAGATCTCTGATAAGGTCGATATAAAGCGGCTCCGCATGCTCCAGTTTCAGAGGTTTACTTTTATGTGTAGCAGAATCTGCAGGAGCATGGTGTTGGGCTTTTACGATGAATGGAAAAAGTAAAAGCAAAAAGAAGAAGCAAAATCTCATAAGACTTTATAAAGCAGCAAGTTTGCGCAAAATTAGCCGCCAACATTAAAAGTACATTAAAATCAGATTAGAAACTTCTTTGAAGCCATGCCGGATTTACAAATTTGAGTAGCGAGCGCTAGCGCTATTTGTTCAGGTTACTTACCTTTGGGCGATGGCAAAATACCTGCTCTCTTTCCTGCTGCTTTTGGCCACCTTCCAACCGGTAAGTGCTTCAGCTCCCTTTTCTTCAGATACCGATTCCAGCACTGTAAACAAAAAAAGGCTTTGGGCTTTAGGCGCAGGTTTCGGAGTTGGCTATACCGGCATGCTGTACACGCTGCACCACGCCTGGTATAAAGACCAGGAGCGCACGAGTTTCCATTTCTTCAACGACAACCACGAATGGAAACAAATGGATAAAGCCGGCCACTTTTGGAGTGCCTTTCACCAGAGCCGGGCAGGCATAGACCTGATGCGTTGGGCAGGCCTGCCAGATAAGAAAGCCATTGTGTACGGAGGCCTGCTCGGTGTAGTGCTGCAAACTCCAATCGAGATTTTCGACGGTTTTCAGTCTGATTATGGTGCCTCATTAGGAGATCTTGCAGCTAACACAGTTGGTTCTGCAGCTGTTGTGGCCCAGGAACTGGCCTGGCGCGAAATCCGCATCATGCCCAAATACTCCTTCAGAACCACGCCTTATGCAGCCATGCGCCCTAATGTGTTAGGCAGCAACCTAGCGGAACAGGCTCTGAAAGATTATAATGGGCAAACTTATTGGCTCTCGGTGGATGTAGGAGCTTTTCTACCAAAAGAAACGAAATACCCTCGATGGCTGAATATAGCAGTAGGTTATGGCGCGGAAGAAATGGTTTATAACCATGCCCCCACCAATCATAAGCTGGGATTTTCGGCATACCGGCAATTTTACCTCAGCCCTGACCTGAACCTGCAGCACTTTAAAGGTCAGAATAAAGTGCTCAACACAGCCATCTTTATCCTGAACATGGTAAAAATACCGGCACCTACCCTGGAGTTCAGCAGCCGAAATGGGATTAAGTTGCATCCGGTTTATTTTTAGCATGCCAAGTAAATTATCTGTTATTACCGATTCGTGCGCAGCTGGAGTTATAGGTAACCTTTTTCCGGTAGCTGCAAATAAAATGCTATAGGGTCCTGTAAAAAAGGCACCGGCCGATTTCAGCCTTAACTAAAATAGCAGCCTTTTCCCCACCGCTACACTTTCTTAAAAACCTCGTACCTTTGTAGGCACATAAAACAGAAGCAAGATGAACGTAGGAGACCGTGTCCGGTTAATGTCTGGCAGAGAAGAAGGCATTATAACCCGGATTTTAGATAATAATATAGTAGAAGTTGCCATAGACAATGACTTTACCATACCCGTGGCACGTCGCGAAATTGTGGTAATTGCAGCAGAAGAAAGCACCTTTTTACGCAACGACACCCCTAAACCTGTCGCTAAAAAAGAAGCGCCGGCACCTGTGCTGGCAGCGCATGGTATTTACCTGGCCATGGTGCACCAGTCCGACGAGCTGCTGGCTGCCACCATCATCAACAACACCGATTACGACGTGTTGTTTACAAGCGGCGAGGAACGAAATGAGAAATACCGCGGCCTGCACAACGACAAAGTGGCTCCTAAAGCAACACGTGTAATTGGCCATTACCACCTCAAGGATTTTGAGCAGTGGCCTGTTTTAATTATTCAGTTTTTGCAGCACCGCACAGGTGGCCCCAGCTTGTTTGAGCCAGTAATGAAGCGCCTTCAGTTTAAAGCGGCTTCTTTTTACAAAAGCAAAAAAATGGCGCCTCTGCTTAAAAAAGAGGGTTATGTATACCAACTGGATTCCAAACCGGTGCCGGTAGATGCCGGCCAGATTCAGGGGCAGCTAACCGAAAAGCTTTCTCAAAACGAGAGTTTCAAGTTAAAAGCACCGGAACATGAGGTAGACCTGCACATCGAAAAGCTTACGGAGGATGCCAGAGGAATGAGCAACAGCGCCATGCTGAAGCTACAGCTGGAGCACTTCCAGGATGCCCTGGATAGAGCCATGGCCTCTAACATGCACGAAATAATTTTTATTCATGGCTCCGGAAGCGGGGTGCTTCGCAAAGAAATTCAAAAAATACTGAGCCGCACCAGTGGCATAAAATATTTTGAAGATGCCCGCAAAGAAAAATTCGGGTACGGCGCCACACTCGTTAGATTGCGGTAGGCAGACCAAAACTGGGTATATTCAACCCCTAATCACAAGGCTTCTGGTAATTCATCAGAAGCCTTTGCTTTTTAAGAACCTAATTAAACACATTAGTCTTAAGATTTAAAACTATCTTTGCAGCATAAACACAACGGCAAGCCATCTTATCGCTGCTTCGTAAAGGAGGAGAGGAAAGTCCGGGCAACGCAGAGCATCCTACTTCCTAACGGGAAGGGTCCTGAGAAATCGGGATACAGCCAGTGCCACAGAAAATAACCGCCTTTTGCAAAAAAGGTAAGGGTGAAAAGGTGCGGTAAGAGCGCACCAGTGGGCGGGTGACCGTTCCAGCTGGGTAAACCTTAGGAGTTGAAAGACCAAATAGGCTGGCAGCGCCTTGCTTCGGCAAGGCTAAGGGCTGCTCGTCCGATGTCAGTGGGTAGGTCGATGGAGCCTGTGCGTGAGTGCAAGCCTAGATAAATGATAAGACGCACACCCTCGGGTGGAGCGACAGAACCCGGCTTATCGGCTTGCCGTTATGTTTATTCTTTCCCCACCTGTTCCCTTTGCCTGCCTTACCTTAAAAGCGGCAATTGAACTCAGCTTTTAACTGCAACTTCTTATCCTGCCGCGAAGACCCTATACCGCCAATACTCGAAAAAGACTCTGGAAGGCTATTTTCATTAGCAGAATCTGGAATTGGTTGCTGATTGTTGGTAGTTAATTGTTATATGGCTTAATGGTTAAATGGTTAATTGAGGATTACGCGAAGATCTCCCAGCGTGCACAGCTCCTGCATGCCTCTGAACAAAATTTTGGCACAAGGAAATAATCATATCAGGATTGATCTAGCCTCTATACTCTAGCATCTAATATCTCCAAAATGACTCCAGAAGGGCATTTTCATTAGCAGAATTGGTTGTATTACAGATTGGAGGAAGCCTTAGCACGAACAATTTCATGTTTTACATCTTCCTGAAAGGCTGCTTTCGTATCTTTGCATTTTACTTTATGAAATGAACGATTTACGATTATACGACCCTTTTGAGAAAATGCAGTTCAGTGACGAGAACTGTTTCTTGTGCGGCACCACGATCACAAAAGAGCAACGGACTCCTATTTTTGCCAGCTGGCTGCAGCAGCAATACGGGCTGCAACATAAGGAACTGCTCCTGCTCGATAAAAGCGTAACTACCTTTGGAGACCTAACTATTCCATGCTGCGACCACTGCCATGTGCACCATATTATACCACTGGAAGAGGAGGTGGAGCAGGCTGCTAAAAATGGCCTTGCCGGCTTGCAGGCGCTGGAGGAACAAAAGCTGTTTCAGTGGATAGGAAAAATGTACTATGGAACCTTGGTTACCGAATTAATAAAAGAGGCAGATCCGCTCATCAGGCCGGAATACGCGGTGAGTGAGAACCCAAAAATGCTCGGCAAGTTCAGGTCTTTTTACCAGGTGTTCCAGTCGCTGCGGGTTCCTATGGTATTTTCTGATTTTATTCCCTGCTCCCTCTTTTTGGTAGAGGTAAGCCCTACTGAAGACGAACTGCCTTTTGAGTATCAGGATGAGCTAACTACTATGGCCTTTAGCATAAAATTAGGGTCAGTTGCACTTGTCTGCACCCTTTTAGATAACGGCATCATTAGGAAAGCACTTGGCAGGTTTTACCAGCTTACTCAAGGTAAAAAATTGCACCCGGTGCAACTGGCGGAGTTTAAAGCCAGAGTATTTTATGCTGCTTACATTTTTAATGTGGTGCCGGAATATTTTGAGCGCCCTGTAAAACCCGGAGATGAACACTTAGTACTGGATACGCTGATAGATGATGTAACAAACGAAGTGTTTAACCCTTGGGAGATGAGCAGCTACGCGCACATGTTCGAGGAAATGCTGAAGCCCTGGAGCATCCGGAAAGAGCACCTGATGCCTGATCCAACGCAGGTACTTAGCTTTATAGCCAACGAAGCCGGCCAGTTTATAGAAATCAACCTATTTGATAAAGCTGAGCTTATAGGCTAATATCATAAAAAAGGTCCTGCCAATTGTGGCAGGACCTTTTTTATGATATTAGCCAGAGCTTATTGCTCAATAATAAAGCTTACGTTTACATTAGAGGTAATTACCACCTCGCCACCGGCAATAGATGGTCCGCTAGCATCGCTCATCGCTGCTTCGCGCATCATCATGTTGTTCTTGTAAAGTGGTTGAGGCCCTCCCCCATTGGTATTCTCGCTAATGGCGTATACTTTGCCCACTTTTGCACCCAGCTCATTTGTTAAGGCTGCAGCTTTTGTTTTAGCGTCCTGCACTGCTTTTTTACGGGCTTCTTCTTTGTACTTCTCAACATCCGATACCCGGAAGGTAATGCCATCTACACGGTTCACACCAACGCCATATAAACCAGATACCACCTCATCGAACTTGTCCAGCTTCGTCAGCACAAAGGTCATGGTTTTGTTGGCCATGTAAAAGTCAGGGGTGGTTTTGCCATAGTCCGAGCTGATGTTATTAAACATCGGCTGCACATTCATATAAGAAGTTTGAATATTTTTGGCTTCTACCCCCTGCTTTTTTAGGTAAGCAATAATAGCGGCAGCCTTTTTGTCGGTTTGCTTCCTCACCTGATCCAGGCCATTGTCACGGAGTTCTACTCCTAAGGTTACCACTACTTCGTTTGGCTGTACTTTCACTTCGCCTAAGCCGTTAACGCTAATCATAGGAGGCATTACCTGCTGTACCTGCGCCTGCACAAATAAAGGCAAGGCCATGGCCAGCATCACAAACAACATTACTTTTGACTTTTTCATAATTTTATGGTTTTGTAAAAAGGTTGAAAACAGGAATTACAATGTTGTTGTAGATTGCCTGTTGCACTGCATAGCGTTTTGCTATACTTGCTCCCTATTCAAAACCTGTACCAGCTTTTTGCGCAGCTTAAAATAAAAAAAGCCCTTTGCTTTTCAGCAAAGGGCTTCCTATATATAAAATCCAGCTTATTCTGAATCAAAGTCAAAATTCTGATCGCCTACATAACGTGCAACCAGTATAGCGCCAATGGTTATTGCACCAGCCGAAAGAATTAACTGTGTTGTTGTCAGCTTTTTGGTTGCTTTCAATACCAAGGTGCCTACATCATGTAAAAGTTCAGGCAGTTTTTCGTGGCGACCTTGAAATACATGCATGGCAGATTCTACTGTTTTTGACATATCATGCGGCTGAAGCAACTGCAACGTGCCTTCAGAGGACTTTTTCTGAGTGCCTTTGTTACCGCCAGCGTTGGAGCTTTGGTTTTGTTCGTTTTCCATAATTTTATCTTTAGCTATTTATTATTTTAGCGATTGCTTCTTATACGGTAGTTGTATAAGATTGGCTTGCTAAAATTAAGTTTTTGGCTGACCACCATATTGTACAATCATTTGGTTCATCCGCTCGATCAGGCTATCAGCATTCAGCATCATGCTTGCCGGAAACCCGACAGATACATCATTTATCTCCAGCAGTTCAGCCTCAGGATTATACTGGTACTTTGCCGAAACTCCCTTCTCATTTAACTTGCCGCTGTTTCCTTCCAGGCGCAACCCCATCGACTGCAGCTTTTCTTTCAGTTGATTATATACTTCAGGTTTCACACCAGTGTAATGCGCACTTTTAGCCATGTTTCTGAAAATTTGTTTTATCTCTAAGTAATAACGGTATTATACTATATTGGTTTTATCCTCCAGGAAGGTCTGCTGCAAAGCAAGTATTTTTTTAAAGAAAATAGGCTTGAAAGGGAAAATATTATTTGCGTTGCTTTAAATTATCCCTATATTTGCACCCGCAATCACAGCAAAACGGTCCGTTCGTCTAGGGGTTAGGACTTCAGATTTTCATTCTGGCAACAGGGGTTCGATTCCCCTACGGACTACTACTATAAAAAGCCGCTTCATATTATATGGAGCGGCTTTTTTGGTTCGATATTAATCCCCTTCGGTTATTTCTTGAAGTACAGTCCCCTCATCTCTCCACTCAAAAGCATACACTTAAACAAGGGTGAGCTACTTCTGATATTGATCGTCCGTAACTTTTTCCATCCAAGTCACTACTTCGCCAGCTACTTCTTCCTGTATGGCAATATGGCTCATGGCCTTACCCGGACTGGCTCCGTGCCAGTGTTTTTCACCTGGCTCAAACCACACCACATCTCCGGGGCGTATTTCCTCTACCGGACCACCTTCACGTTGTACCCAACCCAAGCCCGATGTTATGATGAGCGTTTGTCCGGCAGGATGGGTGTGCCAGGCTGTTCTGGCACCCGGTTCAAAAGTTACCAGTGCCCCTGCTGCCTTTGTTGTTTCTTTTTTTGAGAACAAAGGGTCTATTCTCACCGCACCCGTGAACCAGTCTTCCGGTCCTTTTAGGGATGCCTGTGAACCATTTCTAATGATTTCCATTTGAATTTATGTTTGCTTCTACTTTTACTTTCTACTCTATTTCAAAAGACACCATTACACTTCCAGAACCAACTGCCTGGGCAAGACCAGCAGGATCCTTTATTCTTCCTATGCGGGTGTAGCTGTAGGAAGTTGGGAATGTCTCATAAAAGAGCACCAGCGTATTAGAACCCCAGAGCATCAAATCACCCGCATGAATGGTCCCTGGATTGGAAGCTTTTTCAGGCAGGCTATTCGAAAAACGGAATAATTTCTCATTGCCATTCAGCTCACTCATTTCCAACCTAAGTGGCAGCATTTCTTTTAGTGCCGTTACCGTCTCATTATCGACAAGTGTTGCTTCAAATGCTTTTGTTCCAATGGTTACTTTCATTTGATTTCCTTTCGTTTTTCGAACACTGTCGCCTTGAATGTTTTCTGTATCTGCCATTGCATCATTGCCTATATCACAGGATGCAAATACGTTAAGAGATACTACTGAAATAATAATGATAAGTAATCGCCTCATACTTTTCGCTTTTGATGTCTCTGCACAAAAAATACCCAGTTAAGGACGTCGAATAGAATTACAACCCTTGCGCTGTCGGGCGAAACAAAATTTCGTTTATATCAACATCTTCTGGTTCGCTCACCACAAACGCAACCAAACGAGCAAACGCTGAAGGCGACAGCCCTACCTGATTCACATACTCTTTATTGGCTTTCTGAATGTCATCTACACTGATATGTTCCAGAAGCTCTGTTTTGACTGCTCCTGGTGATATGATGGTTGTTCGTAGGTTGTACTCCTTCACCTCCTGCCGTAACCCCTCGGATATTACCCGAATAGCTGATTTAGTGGCTGAATAGAGCACAGAACCAGGAAAAATCTTGTGCCCCGCCACGGAAGAGACATTAATGATATGACCGGATTTTTGTTGTTTCATGTGTGGAAGAGCTGCGGCGATACCATAAAGGACACCCTTGATATTGACATCAATCATCTGGTTCCATTCATCAATTTTGAGATCCTCCAGGGGCGATAGCGGCATCAGTCCTGCATTGTTGAGGAGGACATCCACACGCCCATATGCTTCCACGGCGGCATCAACCAAGGCCTTTACCTGATCAGGGTTTGTGACATCAGTCGCTTTGGCCAGCGCTTTCCCTCCATTTTTACTAAGTTCATCTGCCAGGGACTGTATCCGGTCCTCGCGTCTTGCGCCCAAAACTATCGTAGCACCAAGTTCAGAGAGATATTTCGCCGTTGCTTCGCCCAAACCGCTACTTGCACCGGTGATGACGATTACTTTTCCTTCTATGTTGTTCATTTGAGTATTAATAGTTTCTTTTTATCAAAAATATGTAAAACAAAATCAGACAGTTCGGCATAGTGCCTGCTTGTCGAATCGGAAATAAACCCTCCTCTAAGTCGTGCAGAATCAATCGCCTACCTGTTTATTGTTCTCAATCAGCGTTTTGGTATTCTTCATCGGTCACAGGGCCCATCCATTCTACAATACCTTTTTCTGTATTAGGAATGATGTATAGCTGCTGTAAGCCTGTATCCGGGCTGGCTCCGTGCCAATGAACTGTATTGGGCGGACATTGAATGACATCTCCCTTTTTCATGGTTTGCCGGGCTTGCCCTTTTATTTGATGGTACCCCACACCATCTGTGATAATCAGGATTTGTCCGGCCGGATGCTTGTGCCAGTTACTTCTGGCGCCAGGCTCGAAGTAAACGTTGCCTACCAGCGTAGCATAGGTGGAGTCCGCAGGAACCAGCCCATTGGTATAAGCATTGCCAGTGAAATACTCCGAAGATCCTTTTTCACCTTTCGGAAAGATGCTTTGCACTTCTGCTGCTGCTTCTGCAGTTGTCTGCCTATCAGTTTGTTCTTTACAGCCTGTGGTTAGCATGCTATAAAGAACAATGGCAGTCATCATGGATAGTCTCATTCTGTTCATTTAAGTGTTTGCTTATCTTCCATTTGCAGAACCATTCCCCCTTGCCTTCTCTGCCTCATCAGCCTTAGCCGTTTTCAGGTTTTCGTTGAAGAACAAGGTCAGCTCATCGAATGGAATCACCTCTGTTCTGTCGTACAAATCCACATGGTCTGCATTGGGTACTAGCACAAGCTCTTTCGGCTCGGAAGCCATTTTATAAACATCTTCAGAATAATAACGGGAGTGGGCATTTTCTCCTGCAATCAGCATAATCGGGCGAGGCGAAATCATCTCTATGTTTGCCATCATCGGAAAATTGAAGAACGACATGGGTGTTGTAGCAGTCCATGCTGTAGTTGAATTGATGGACCTTGGATGAAAACCTCGTGGCGTCCTGTAATAATCGAAGAAGGAAGCTAAAACAGGATTTGGTTCCTTTGGAAGCGTTTCAGGAAGCACACGCTTTCCTTTCACCATGTTGCCTTTTTCATCAAACGGAACTTCGTGTAATCCTAAGGCATAGGTACCCTTTTCCGCATCTGCCCAACGCTGCTGACTTAGGTAGTCTATCACCTTTTGGCGCTGTTCCAATGTATAACCATCTTTATGACTGCGGCTGATGCTGCGGGACATATCATACATCGAAGCGGTGGCTACAGCTTTAATCCGGGTATCGCTGGTGGCGGCAGTAAGCGCCATACCGCTCAGACCACAAATTCCTATAGCACCAATGCGGTTACGGTCAACGGAAGGGAGCAAGCCGATATAGTCCACGGCTGCGCTGAAGTCTTCAGTATAAATATCAGGCGAGGCAACGTTACGAACTTCTCCTCCACTTTCGCCTGTGAAGGAGGGGTCGAAGGCCAACGTTGCAAAACCCCTGGCCGCCATTTCGTTTGCATAAAGTCCCGAAGACTGCTCTTTCACCGCTCCGAAGGGACCGCTCAGTATCAAGGCAGGAAGTTTTTGATTTCCAATGTTTTTAGGCAGGTATAAATCAGCCGCAATTGTGATTCCATAGCGGTTCTTGAAAGTTACTTCCTGGCGGGTAACCTTATCGCTTAATGGAAATGTATAATGCTCTGTTGTATCCTCCTCTATCACTGTCTTTGCCTTATCGGTTTTTACTCTTTGCTTTGTTTGCGCATTAGCCTGCCCCAAAACCATGAGGGACGCAACAACTAAAACTGTTATTCTTTTCATGTCTCTTGAAGTTTAACTGTCCAACTGTGGGGTTGAACTGAATGTAACTACTCGATTGCTCTGATTAATTTTGCAGGAATGCCGCCCACAACTGCATTATCGGGCACATCTTTTGACACAACTGCCCCGGCTGCAACAACAGCATTTTCTCCAACCGTAACCCCCTGAAGAATTGTTGCATTTGCACCAATCCAGGCGTTTCTCTTGATGTGAATGGGTTTTGCGACAAGCGATTGCCTGTTTTCGGAGGAAAGCGGATGGCTTTCTGAAAGCAATTTCACACCGGGTGCCAGCATCACATAATCCTCAATGGTGATGCTGCCCAAGTCCAAAAAAGTGCAACCAAAGTTGATAAACACATTTTTTCCGATTTTGGTATTCTTGCCGTAATTGATGTACAGGGGTGGAAATACAGCCGTTGACGCATCAATTTCACTTTCAGTGATCTGACCCAGAATAATTCTAATTTCCTCAGGGTTGCTGGAATTATTCATTATTTGAACCAATTCCATCGTAGCGTAGGATGCAGCACGCAGTCTGCCACTCTGCGAATCATCTGGGCTGATTGCTTCCCCTTTCCTCAATCGTTCGAAAATATCTTTGTCGGACGTGTTCATAGTGTATCATATTGATAATTACAAAGTTAAAGCAAAACAACTTCTCAATTGTTACACATTATTCGGCAGTAATGTCAAATATCACCTATATTAGCAGAAAGATTCCATTCAATGTCAAATGAAGTACAGCCGAAAGTTATTTCATTAGAAATATCAAATAAGGAAGACTTTCCCAGTCATTTCGAAAAGCTTTACCATACCCACTTGTTCTGTCATCGTGGAAGCATTAAATTTATGTTCAATGACCAGCAGATGGAATGCGGGAGAGGGGAATTTTTGTTTTGGTTTGCCGAGAGCAGACTTGCAGGCTTGCAGCTTTCAAAAAGCTTTAAAGCAACAGCATTGCTGGTGGAAAAAGATTTTTTGAACAACAACATTCCTGACCAACGCTGGAGTATCAATGCCCTGTTGCATTCCAGGGTATATCCGGTAAAAAAGATACATGACAGAAATGACAGGCAGAAAATCCTTTCGAACTTTAAATGGCTAAATGATCGCTGTCTGGGAACCGATCATCGCTTTTACGACGAAGTCCTGAACTTGCAGATGCAACTGTTTATCCTCGACATGTGGCACATCTTTGCCAATGAGTATGAAAGAAGGAAGCACAGTCTGCAAACCGGAACTTTATATGAGCGATTCATGCTAATGGCACAGGAGCATTGCTTAACTGAGCGTGAAGTACAGTTCTACAGCAATCAGTTGAACATCACTTCCAAGTACCTTAACCAGATTTGTAAAAATACATCCGGCATCACAGCTTCTGAATGGGTCCAACGTTTCGCCAAAGAGCGCATCATCATCCTTTTACAAAACAGAGACCTTAATATTTCTGAAATTGCCGATGAGATGGAATTTAGCAGCCGTTCATTTTTCACCCGCTATGTAAAAAAGTTGTTGGGTGCTACCCCAAGTGAGTACCGAAGTAGATTAGGCTAGATGAGAAACTATAAATAAGCTGTGTAAACAAAACGACCGTTTCTTTCCTCCCCCTGTTTAGGCGCAGAGGCTGTGTATAAAGGCATGGCTGAAAGCTGATAAGTTTTCTAAAACTGATCTTATAAAAAAGGCTTCCTCGGGACAGGGAGCCTTTCATTTTTGTAGCCTATAAGCAGCACTCTAACAAGTGTTGTGATAAACAAGCACTCAATGCTACTGTTGAAAGGCTTTAACGCTCCTCTCCCACCTCCAGGTATCTACTCACGGCCTCCAAATCCATGTGGATAAGGTTCGATAATTCAATCCTTTGGTCTACAAAAGTAAGAAAGCCGCTTCATGTAAAATGGAGCGGCTTTCTTTATGTGGTTCGGACACTATTCGAACGCTAGAGTAGTCAGTAACGCCTCTTATTTAATTTATTTGCACACCTGCTACTTAGTAGGGCAAGCATAGAGATGACTAATTTTCTCCTTCCCTAGTTTGTCAGTTGCCGCAACAGCTTTATCCTTTTTGATATAACTTCTCTAACTGTCTCAGCTACTCATCACAAAGATCTAAACCCCATTTTGATTTCTGAGACGGCAAAATAAGAATTAGAAGTTTAGCTTAGAGCGACTGCCGCTTCAGGATGGGGCAGCCTCAATAAACGGGAGTGGCTGTTGCACAACTGTCCAAATATAGCCGTAAGCCTATAGGTTAAACCTTTGGTGTTATGCTGGGCAGGAAGACTTTTAAGGATGAGAAGGAGCTGCACTTCTCGCTCTCGGCACACGTGCCGGAGCAAAACTTTTATCAGCAGCTGAAGCAGTGTCTAAATCTGGACTTTCTCTACAAGCTAACAGGGAGCTTGGTGCAGTACTATGGCCTGCACAAGATCAATGTGCTAGGGATATCAGGGGCGCATAAGGTTATGCTGATGGCTGCGGCTGCCTTCATCCTCAGAAAATACATGAAGTTCAAGCCAACCAAGTCGGTAAGCATGGTCAAGGCGATGGAAGTGGAGCAGCAACAGGCTTTTTGTAGTTGTTTTTTATGGTTAGATCATCACTTCTTCAGCTGTAAGATTAAGTCGGGGCTTAAGTATTAAGCTTAAAGTAGGACCGGGGATAAGTCGAAAGCTGAGTTGTGCAACAGCCACGGACATTTTTGAGACTAAAAATCAGGCCTTTCAAACCTATGGATAAGGGTCGTTAAATCGATCCTTCGGTCTACACAGTAAAGCTTTAAAACCCGCTTATTTGTGTAAATAAGCGGGTTCTTTCATTTCAGAGTAACAAAAATTATTTTTTTCGTTGTTACTCCCTCTTTTCTTGTGTAGTTATCTAAACCCGTAATTCAAGCTTAATATCCCGCAGTGAAACGAACTTGATAGTGTTTGGGGTTTTCTACTTCGTCTGCAATCACTACGGCTACATCTTCCACAGAAAGTATATTTCTTCCTCCTTCATTCATTACGGGATAATCTGTTCCTAAACGATATTTGCCGGTTCTTCCAATCGTAATGCGTGGATTCATTTCCAAAGCAGGACTAAAATAAGCCCAATTCAGATCTTTTTCTTCTTTGATCACCTCAAAATAAGCTCTGGTCGCTTTTGATTTCGGGATAAATGGAAGGTCTTGTGGTATGGTATCGATAATTTGCTCACCATTTTCGTTTAACAAACTCCCTCCGCCACCTACGATGATGAATCGGTTTACACCTGCATTTTCAACGGCTTGCTGTATCGCTTTCGAACCTTTCATAAAGTCTTCCAAAAGATTAGGATTTTCCGCTACAGGACTAAAGGCATTCACTACAACATCCATTCCTTTCAATATCTCTGTTAATGCATTTACATCACTAACATCCACTTTTGCATATTGAAGATTACTATTGTCAGATAATTGTTCTTTTCTAGAAATACCAATAACGACAAGATTTCTGTTTATTAATTCATTCGTAATTTGGCTACCCACAAATCCGGTAGCCCCGATAACAGCTATTTTCATCTTTTTAAATTTTTAAATATTATTTACAATTTCCCTGTACATCGCAAGTGGTTCCTTCCACAATTCCGATGAGGGCTTTATGGTTTTCTATGCTCCATTTCTCCCAGGCACGGTTGAGGACCTTAACAAATCCATTTGGGTCTTGAGCGCCTGCTACTGCCAGTTCTCCATTAATGAGAAAAAAAGGCACTCCATTTACTCCAATCCTTTGAGCTTCGGCGATGTCTTTACGAACCAGTTGAGAAAATTGATTGCCAGATAAAGCCTCTCTAACATCAGCATTTGGCAGATCTATCTCCTCCCCTAATTGTGCCAGAACTTCCAAATCACCAATGTTCCTTCCTTCAGTGAAATAAGCGCGGAATAATTTTTCCTCTGCCTCATGCTGCACCCCTTTGGTTTTAGCATAAAGGGAAAAGCGGTGGGCGTTGAAGGTATTGGGGAAGGGGATCTTTTCGAAGTTGTACTCAAGCCCGACCCTTCTCGCATGTTCTGTTATCTGGTTATGGAAACAGATGCTCCACTCCCGGTTATTTCCCTTCAGTCGTCCAACTTCAGTGTAAAAGTCCGAACCCTCTTTCTGCTCATAGTCTGGAAACAACTGATAGCTATGCCACACTACCTCCACTTCATCCCTGTGCTTGAATAGTGCTAGTGCTTCATCAAATTGGCGCTTGCCGATGTAGCAGAAGGGGCATACAATATCAGACCAGATTTCTATTTTCATCTTATTATCTTTCATGGCTAACTTTTCAAAATTTGTGGTGCCATTCTGTATTCAGAACTTACCGTTGTTGTTTTTCCACTGATCCTTTGAAGGAATGGTTTCCAGCGTGTCCCAGTGTTCTGCAATCTTGCCATTCTCTACTCGGAACAGATCGTAAAATGCTGTATGCATGTCACCAAGCTCACCTTCACTTACCACCAATACAAAGTTGCCTTCTCCTAAAACCTGATGCACTTTATCATACTTCATGGTGATGCCTTGCTTTGCCCACTCCTCCAGCGCTTTACCTAATCCGGACGGCCCATCGCCGATGTAAGGGTTGTGCTGGATATAGTTGTCGCCGTCAAAATAGCCGATGAGCTTCTCCATTCTGCCGTTCACCAATATGTCATCCACAAAGTTTTTAACCAGCGTTTTGTTTGCTTCCGTTTTGTCCAGGTCTTTCAGATCAGTAGCGCCGTCAATCATGGTATGGCCACTTGGGTTAACAGGCTGTGTCTCCTGCAGGTTGTCCCAGTGCTCCACAATCTTTCCGTCCTCAAAACGGAAGATGTCGAACCCGATCTTTGGGCCGAAGACGTTGTACTCATTGTGCGCAAACACATAGTCTCCGTCCTGGAAAACCCGCACAGTGTTTACTTTCGTTTCTCCTTTAGGAAGAATGCTGGCAAATGCCGCAAACCCTTCCAGACCATCGGCAACCTGTATATTGTGCTGGATGTATTTGTCAGGGTTGATTACGCTTACCGGTTCTGTTGCACCTGTCTCAAGTGCTTTTAGAAGTTCTACTACTTGCTGTTTCTTTGTGCTCATTGCTGTGTCTTCTTCTTGTGATGATACTTTATTTTCCAGAGAGCAGGATACTATACCTGCCACTGCTACTGCCAATAAGGAAGTTTTAAATACTTTCATTTTCTTGTTTATTTATGGATACAAAGTTCCTACAAACAGGCAGGTTGTAAAAGGTAGGTTTAGTCCTTTGGATGATACTTTTGGGAAGAGGACTTAGGTAGCAAACTGCTCTCTGAACTCTACAGGAGTGCTCCTGTTGTGCTTGCGGAAGAACTTAATAAAGTTGGTCGGCTCCTGAAAGCCCAGCGAATAGCCAATCTCTTTTATGCTGTCGTTGGTATGTGCCAGCAGTCTTTTTGCCTCCAGCATTACCCTTTCATCGATAATGCTTTTAGGGGATTTGCCGAGTATTACCGTAGTTGCCTGATTTAGTCGTTTCTCGGTCACACTTAACTTAGACGCATATCCATTAACTTGCTTCAATTGCCTGAAATCAGCTTCAACCAAATCCCTGAAAAGGATGGTATAGTCTAAGTCCGGCCCTTTCTTCAGCTCTGTGAAGTCCTGCTTGCGACGCTCTCTCTCAGCTAGCAACAGAAAACTATGCAGCAGGCTCCTTAACGTATCGGCGTAATAAATTTCATGCTTGTTAGCCAGTTCTGCTTCCATCAAGCGGAAGAGGATTTTAAAATTGTCTATAGAGCTATCAAGCTGCACTTGAGAAACACCCAGCAGGTCATTAAACAGAATGGAACTGCGGAGAAACTTCATGTCTGCCTCAGTCCTGAAAAAGAAATTGTCAGTGAATAGAATACCTTTGGCTTCAAAGCTTTCTTTAGGATCAAAGAGTTGAACCGTATCTTTATTCAGAAAGAGCAGCGTCTGGGGTTTAATTTCGACTGGATTGAAATCTACTAAATGGCTTGGAGTGCCCTTTTGAAACCAGAGAATGTGATAGAAAGCTGTTCTATGGGGAGAAGTTAATATGTCTTTGTTTTTCTTGTAAAGATCAGTGATGGATACAATCTCAAACTCGACAGGCATTCCCTCCTTAAAGCCATAGTTTCTGATTTGCTCCGTCATTTAAATCATGATAAAATTATTGCTAAAAATAAATCAGGCAAAGAGTTTCACCTTTGCCTGATTTACAAGAACCCATCAACACTTCAACTCCTTTTACGGCATATAATTAAATGCATCTCCGTTGGAAGTCAACATACCTAGTTCTGCACTTTGTAGGATTCAAAAGTTGCTTCAGATTCAAAATAAAATACTTCTCCATTTACAGAGCCTGGCTTGAGCGCAATAAATGCAAATGATTTGTCTACCTCTTTTCCAGTATATGGATCCAATGCAACACGCACCCGACGCTCATTCTGAATAGCTTTCACGCACATCTGACAGCATCCATAGTATTGCTTCCCCTCAAATTCAACAGGAAACTGTGCTTTACCCATGTAGGCATTATTGACCATGCACACAAACTCTTTTGGAAGACCACCATGCATTTGAACAGGTTCTTTTGCACCTAATAATGTCACAAAGTCCTGAGATGCATGCACTAAACTGTTTTTCTCTTTTGTTGATTTAATTGCATCAACTGAATAAACGCTTTCCTGCATATTATCTTCTTTGCAACCACTTGAGAGCAATAAAAAGGCTACTGCGAAATAAGTCAGTTGTTTTTTCATTTCTAATCAGAAGGTAAATTGCTGGAATAGCACTACTGTCATAAATATGAAAACAATGGCATATACAAACCTTTTCAGCCAAACTTGTCCCCTTTTAGGTGGCATTTCGTCACCTGTTTTGCAGCAATCCTTCATAACATTATCATTTTGTGTTTTTTTTGGGAATGAGACTGCAAGGCCCTTCATACCTGACAAAAATACTGATCCACAATACCCTGGATAATCGGAAGATAACCGGCAGAAACCCAACAACCGTGATGGCCACTACTCCCATCATCATAGCCATCGTTACTTCTTCCACGAACTGGTGGAGTATAAAAAAGGATACCAGGAAGATGGCCACGTTAAAAGCGAAGCTAACATACATGGCTCCATAGTAATACCCAGTCTCAGGCTCAAAAGCTTGACCGCAGCACGAGCAATACTTGTGCATGTCTGCAAATTTGGTGGTATATAAGGTGCCTTCCGGAAACATATTCCCTTCACAACAACGAGGGCACTTAATAGTAAGCGCACTATATAAAAATGAATTTTTCTGGGTCATAACTTTATTCCTTACTAACGCTACAAAGTTAACACGCTAACAGAGCTAAGTATCTGCACAAAAGAGACGAATTACTGTACTTTTGTACCACATTTATGCATACAGATGGATTATACCTTGATAAACCATCTGCAACTTAAGCAGCGTTAAGAACTCTTATGCCGAAAGAACTTTTACCTATTTACCAGATACAGGATTTTAAGGCCCGGGAACAGAAAGACCAGTACTTCTACTTTAGTTCGTTCGCAGCGCACCTGCAGGAACACCTATTTATACGCGAGCCCCATAAGCACGATTTCTACATAGTACTTTTCGTGACCCGGGGAACAGGGGTACATACCATAGACTTCAAGGCGAATGACGTAAAGCCAGGTATGTTCTTTTTTATGACGCCTGGCCAGGTGCACAGTTGGGAGCTGTCTGAGGATGCCGATGGCTATGTCATGTTTTTCACACAAGAGTATTATGCCAAAGAGTACCCAAACAGATTGCTTCTTGATTACCCCTTCTTCAATGCCTTGCTCTACAACCCGGTAATGCATATCACACAGGAAGATGAAAATGTGCTCATCCCCATTTTGCATAAAATAGAGCTCGAGCACAAGCAGCCAATGCTGATGCAAGAAGTTATGCTCAGTAGGTACTTGGATGTACTTCTAATCGAGTTGACCCGTATCTTCCGGCCGATTGAAGGCGGAGCAAGCCATCAAGGGAAAGAACAAACCCTCCTGCAAAACCTGGAGCGACTCATTGATATGCATTACAAGGAGCACCAGCACGTAGCCTTTTATGCTGAGCGTTTGCATGTAACTACAAAGCACTTAAATACCGTCTGCAGAAATTATTTGAGTAAAACACCAAAAGAGCTGATGCAACAACGGACACTGCTGGAAGCACAAAGACTATTGGTTCATTCTGAGTTGACTAGCTCTCAGATCGCTGCAGAGCTTGGCTATTTTGACAGCGCTTATTTCTTCCGCTTTTTCAAAAAACATAGCGGTGTTACTCCCGAGCAATTCAGAGCAACTAATAAGAAATCATTACCTTAATAGTATCAAGTTTTAGAAGTCCAGACATTCTTCTAATTTTGTCATATACCTGAGGATATGGTTCAATAATTCATTCCTTCAGTCTACTAAACCAAAAAAGCTGCTTTTGCAAGTGGAGTACAAAATTAGCCGAAATTGAACATAAGGATGTGTTTCTCAGACAGCCCTCAACTCTCACGAAATCGCTGACAGTAGCAGTTACACCTCCTCCCCAGTCGCAACTTCTTTTATTGTACCTTTGCTGCGTAATTACCCATTTTATGACTCGCAAGAAATACTTTTCGCTAATTCTCATTTTAGGAACCCTCTCAGCTCTGGGGCCTTTTTCGATTGACATGTACCTGCCTGGCTTCCCGGCCATCGCCAAAAATCTGGGAACAACGGTGGCGGAGGTTTCGCTTTCATTGTCCAGTTTCTTTATCGGTATATCAGCCGGCCAGTTGCTGTACGGCCCTCTTATGGACCGCTTTGGAAGGAAGAGGCCGCTTTACATCGGGCTTGCTGGATACTTGTTTGCCTCAGTGGCCTGTGCCTTTGCCACCTCTATCGAAGCGCTGGTTGTGCTGAGGTTTGTGCAGGCGGTCTGCAGTTGCGCTGCCGCGGTGGCCTCCGTAGCTATGGTGCGGGACCTGTTTCCTGTTAAAGACAACGCTAAGGTGTTTTCGCTGTTGATGCTCGTTATCGGGGTTTCGCCGATGATAGCTCCAACAGTGGGCGGCTACGTGACAGCCGGTTTCGGATGGGAGGCCGTGTTTCTTATTTTGGCTGCCATGGCGGCGGTTATTCTACTTTCCGTTTATTTAGGCCTACCCGAGAGCAGCAAACCTGACCCCTCCTACTCGCTCAAGCCCAAACCCATCCTCTCAAAGTTCCTGCAGGTTATAAAGGAGCCACAGTTCTACACCTACGCCCTGTCCGGTGCCATCTCTTTCGCGGGGCTGCTGGCTTACGTGGCTGGTTCGCCGCTACTGTTCATGGAGCTCTTCCGAGTGAACGAGAAGGAGTACGGCTGGATCTTCGCCTTCCTCTCCATTGGCCTAATTGGTGCTAGCCAGGTGAACAGCATCATGCTACGCAGGTACCGTAGCCAATCGATTATTGTGACTGCGCTCGTGTGCCAGTTGGTGGTAGGAGCTGTGTTGCTACTGGGCACAATGAATGGATGGCTGGGTCTGTTCCCGACCATCGCGTGCATCTTCCTGTTTCTTTGCTGCCTCGGCTTTACCTTCCCCAACGCCTCTGCGCTGTCACTGGCGCCCTTCACCAGGAACGCAGGTAGTGCCTCCGCGCTGATGGGTGCCGCACAGATGGGAATTGGAGCTTTGGCAACTGTTGTCTTAAGCCTCTTCAGCAACCACTCCGCCGTGCCCATGGCGGGCGTTATGGCCGCGTCAGCTTTGTTCTCGTTGCTGATCTTGCTGCTGGGTCAGAGAATCATCCGGACGAAAGGGTTGCACTACCAAGCTGACAACTCCCTTGCTGGGACTATTCATTAAACCTGTTCTAAACTTGTTTTTCTCCCACGAAACGCCAGGCCGTTGCAAAGTAAAAAACTGACATCACAGGAAATAAGCTTGCTGCACTTACCTCACGTTGAATAATCGCTCATAGCACATAAATCCCTGTGGATAAGGTTCGAAATTCATTCCTTTGGTCTACTTATAGTGATAAAAGGGCACTTCATCGAACTGAGATAGTGCCCTTCCTTTTTTAAGAACATAATTAAGATTTCCCCTTCTTGAACCCGATTATACTGCACAATAGCAAGCGGCCACTTTAACGTCACTCCTCAACTGTCTCCTTGCAAAGCAAAAAACCATTGCCGATTATATGGATTACCTGCCTACTTGATCTTCATTCCCCTTGTTGAAAAGGTAACTTAACGCACCCGAAGGGCAGCTAATTATTTGCTCCACTAACTCCTCTGTGCTTGCATTGCCAATTTTTACCCAAGGCCTTTCCGCAGGGTTATAAACCTGCGGCAGCATATTAACACAGATACCTGCATGCTGGCAGAGTTCGGGCCTCCAGATAACAGTGATTTCACCGTTAGAATATTTTATTTCTTTATTCTGCATAGCAAACCTGTTTTAAAGCACATCCTGGTATTCAGACATTTTCTCAAAGACACTCCTGGCAAAGGGGCACAGCGGAAGTATTTTAATATTTCTCTCGCGGGCAAATAAAACTGCCTGTGCCACAAGTTGCTTTCCTACTCCTTTCCCTTTCAGACTGGCATCCACCTCCGTATGGTCTATTATAATTCTGCTTTCTCCTGCCCAGGAGTAAGTCATCTTGGCGACAGTTCTGCTTTCCTGCTCGATAAAGAACCCGCCTCTTTTCCCGTTATCGTTCTGCTTTATTTTCATGACGTTTTCAGTTATAGTTTTACAAGATTAAGCGTAGGTAAAGGCCCTCCCGGGAACTCCTGCAACCTTCCCCCTTCATCCAGCCTGCCCAGGTCAATGCCAGTAAAACCGATACGTTCTATTATTTCGGCAACAACTCTTTTTGCCTCACTGTCATTGCCAGAGAAAAAGATAACCCTTCTTCCTCCAGCTTCTTCTGGACTTGAACTTAAAACATGAGCCAGCAGCGTATTGAACGCTTTTACCACCTTGGCACCTTCCACCAAAGATGCTACTACTTCACTGGAGGCCTTTCCACCCAAGTCGGCTGCCACATATCCAGGCAGCACAGGGTTCGTGGCGTCTATAACAACACGACCTACCCATGAAGGTACAGTTGCCGTTGCCTCTTCCAGTTTGTTCCAAGGCACGGCCAGGAAAACTACATCCGCCGAGGCTGCATCCTTTACGGTTCCTGCCTTGATGCCATTGCCTATTTCCTTCACAATCACATCCAATGATTCAAGTCCTCGGCTGTTGCTGATGAGGGTCTCATAACCTGCCTTCGTTACTTGGGTGGCTAAGGCTTTGCCTATTTTACCAGCGCCTATTATTCCTATTGTTGTCATAATAATAGCTTTTTTATGGGAACTGAATTAGTTGTTGTACACAATCTGGCCGTACTTGCCGTTAAAAAAGTCTCTATAGGCCTGCACGATTTCGTCCCTGCTGTTCATCACAAAAGGTCCTTCCGACACGATTGGCTCCATATATTTCTCACCTCCAAACAGGATCAGGTCCATAGTAGCCTCAGCGCTACTGCTTATCTCAATGCTTCCCTCCTTTCGGCCAAACTCGATAAAGTCGCCTGCATTGAAGGCAGTGTCGTTTATGTTACCATAACTTTCCAGTAGAAAGGCAGCATATTCCTGCCCATCTTTTGTCTCTATTGAAAGTGTTTTACCTACCTCTAAATGAACGTGGTACAGAAACTGATCTGTATAGCTCGGTATCCTGGACACTAGGTTTTCATAGCTTCCAGCTATCACCTTCAACCATCCTGCACCATCGTCAAGCAATTTCTGTGGTACTTCCTCTGCCTGAACCGCCAGGTAATCGGGCGATTCAGCCTTGGCTTTGGAGGATAGGTTAATCCAGAACTGAAGGCCGTGCGTGAGTCTGTTTCCAGCCTGCGAATCAACGTTCAGGTTCTCGTCGTGAATAATGCCGTTACCCGCTTTCATCCATTGTATGCCTCCTGAACTTACTTTGGCATGGTGCCCGGCGCTGTCGAAGTGCTCACCTTCTCCGTGCAGAAGGTAGGTCAGGGTCGCTATACCCCTATGCGGGTGTGCACCTGTTCCGTTCTTCATAAGAGGCTTATCCGGTGCGTGGAAGGTAGGCGCGATATGGTCCAGGAAAACAAATGGCCCCACGGATTTTGCATACCAATTAGGCAAAATGCGATAGATGATAATATCGCCTATGTCGGCCCTCTGGCCCTGAGATGAGAAACTTACTTCTTTTTTCATTTCGTATCATTTTTTGGTTTGATAAAAGCTGCTTTTCAACGAGCTAACTAACGATACAAAGGTGCAACCCTCGCCAGCCTTTTGTCGATGAGGTATGATAAGAAATGCCGTTGACAAATGTCAACGAAAAGCAGAAATTATTAGGAAGGTTGAAGGCGAAAACTACATCAACTGCTTGCGGATACGGCTAAGGGTTTCTTTGGTAATGCCGAGGTAAGAGGCAATCAAATGCTGGGGGAAACGCTGCAGGAACTCAGGGTGGTCTTTAGCAAAATCTGAGTAGCGTTTTTCGGCGGAGAAACTTATGGCGGCGTTCAGCCTTCTCTGTGAGGCCATCGCGTTTCTGTTATCCATTTCCCTTGCCATAAGAGCCAGGGCCGGTACCTCTTGAAACAGATTCAACAGATCTGCCCTTTCAACGATCAGCAAGTTCGTCTCTTCCCAGGCATCGATATTATAAAGTGATGGAGTCAGCATCAGGTAGCTTTCCCTGTCTCCGACCCACCAGTTCTCTGTGGCCAGCTGCACCACATGCTCGATTCCTTTTTCATCGACGCTGTATTGGCGCATGGCACCATGCACAATAAATCCGAAATGCTTACAAACGCCTCCCTCCTGCAAAAAGTACTGCTTTTTCCGTAGCTTCTTCGGTAGAAAGGCAGTGCTTACCAGGCCCTTCTCCTCATCTGTTAGGGAAGATTTTGCATATTGGCTTATGTACTGAAGCAGCGTTTCGTGCATTGCTGTGAAGTTGAAGGTTAGAGCCTAATGGTAACGGCTTGTGTATACCTTGTGCGAGGCAGTCAGTTGAAGCATAAGGTATACACCTTGTAAGGTGCTTTAATTTTTTTATTATCTTGATTATCTAAGAGCTTTGCTTATCTAAATATATTGCTAATGTTCCAAGAGTAATAAAAGAAACAAAGCTAACCCAAGAGCAAACTACTACTAATCTTCTCAGTCTATTGTATTCTGTTCTTTCTTCTGATGATTTAAATAAGTAAAAAGGAAAGAATATGAACAGTTTGGAGTATAGGTAACTGAATGGATTAAACCATAAATCAAATAGAGTGATGTCTAAGTTCTTTTTCTTCTTGAAAAGTAGGAAGTGAAAATACGCTTTCAACCACCAACTCAATCCAAGTACTATAAATAGAGACCACATAATATAATCGCTCACAAATTTTATAATTAGTTATAGCACCTAACTTGCCAGTAAAATCAAATAGAAAAATTTTTCATAAGTAAACATAATATAATACCTGGAACATACAAAGAGGCTGCTTTCTAGTTTACAAGTTCTAATCTGCTACACTTGTAGTATTTGAGAGGTTTCACAGTAGCACTGCATTAAATGTAGTCCTTGGCAAATACTCCAGAAGTTTGGCAAGATCTCTGTGAGTAAAGTTTAAACATTCACTCACTGGGTGTAGTAGATAGTCTTTCATTTTATTTTGAGAGGCTTTTTTTTTATTTCGGACACAAAGCTTCTGTAGCCTCCCATCAACACCATTTATTCTTTCTTTCCAGAGCTTGTTTTCACAGCTAAATCAGTTGGGGAGGGGTATCAGTGATGTCAGCTCTTCCTTCTCCCTATTATCTCCGCTCCTGCGTATCCTGTTGTATGGGCAGCCAACTTTCTCAGATCACCGCCAGCATCCAGTGTTAAAAAGCGTGTATGTACTTTATAGGTTGCTTCACGGCCTCTCACATTAGGCTTATCTACTACCACCTGCCTGTCAAGCCTGCCTTTACGCAGCAAAGCAAGATCCAGCACCTCAGGTCTGTTTGTGGGACCTCCTGGCACAGGAACACCAGCTTCGCCAGCAACGGCTTTGGCCAGAAGTGTTTTACCTGTGCCAGGAGGTCCCACTTATAAAAGCCCAGAAAAGCCCAAACAAGTAAACTTCTCTGGGCTTTTCTGGAGTTCAGCGACTTTCTCTACTGCCTCATCCACTCCTACCACATCATTAAAGAAAATGGCTTTTTCAGGTTTTTCTGCCTGAATTTTAGCTTTGTTCCTACCTAAATCAAGCATACTTCCTGTGTGCTTGCGGCTGAAGAGGATATATCGTCACAACAAATAAATCAACACAAAAGGAAGGCCCCAGTTGAGGATCACGTCCCGAAACGTGTTTACCTCCATTCTGCCACTATGCTCCACTCCTGCATCCTCTACCGGGCGTAGCAGGCTCTCATCCTCGAAACCAGTTAATAGATAAACTATAAACTGCCTTTCTCTTTGGTCTTCTACAGATGGTATTCTTAGCCGCCAGGGAGCTGAAGGAACCGTGCTGATAGAGGAAGAAGATTCTGTACCAGCTTGGTTCTGATACTCCCCTACAATGTATTCAGGAAGAATAATAAGCCTTGAAAGTATGCAACCGAAAACTTACCTTCTTCTCCATACATAAACCTTCTATATAAATTTACCACATGTGGAAGCGGCAAAAGCACTTTGCATCTGTACGGGTTCTACACCTGCTTCCTATACAAAGTAGCAGATTTTAGGACAATATGATTTTACGAGGTCCAGAACCAAAGCCTAGCTTATTCATTATAATGTTAAGTTTTGATTTTAGCATTTTAACAGAATTCACAAAGCTTTGCCCCCAGCTTTCTTGTTCCTCTGCCAGCTCTACAGGTATGTATCTCTTTTCATCCCTATTATTAACCTTAGGTACTTTAATCACCAACAAACCGTCCCTGCACCTGGCCTTTATTCTGTTTGCATCGGCATCTTTGGGTAAGATAATGGTTCTGCACAATTGCGTCCTCTTAAGTCTAACGCCCTCTCCAAACCACCCGAACACATCTTGTTGACGCTTCTGCCCCTGAACAGTAAGGACGCGACCAGAGACATCCAGCTTGAGATCCTTTTTTCTCATGCCCGGTACAGCCACTTCCAGCCTGTAACCATCAGGTGTTTCGAGCAGGTTGTTATCAAAGGCGCTGAAGTAACTAAGATCCGGCAAAGGTTTGTCTATCAAAAGTGTATCTATAGGTGCAGGCACCCATCTTTCCAACAGTCTATCATAAAACAACTGTGTTTTCATAGCTACCTCCTTTCTTATATTTAACCTTAATTTTTAGGAAATCTCTATCTGCTTAGCAGGCTTCACTTTGGCCTCCTCCGTTTTAGGCAATGTTATATGAAGGATGCCATCGTGATATTTTGCAGCGATCTGTTCGGCTTGAACCAGTCGTTCAGGCAGGGCAAATGATCTTGTAAAAGATTGATAAGTGAACTCGCGACGGGTATAGTTCTCTTCGGTGTCCTGCTCTTCATGGTTGTTTTCTTTCTGAGCAGAAATTACCAACATGTTATTGTCGAGCTCAACTCTAAAGTCCCGCTTGCTCATACCTGGAGCAGCCACTTCAAGTTCATAGGCATTATTGGTCTCTTTAATATTAACTGCAGGCACCGATCCTCGCTCTGTATTGTTGGTGAGCGGCCAGTTAAACCAATCCCTCAACATGCTGTCATCAAAGAATGAAGGAATGGTTGGAAATAAATTCTTGTGTTTTATCATTAGAGTTCCCATATCTAATCCTCCTTTCTTATTTAAATTACATTTTTAAATAAAAGAGAAGCTTAAAAAGCTAATAAGCCCCAAACAAACGGCTTGCCAATTTAACCACACAGAAATTTTGACACTTTTCTTGCCAAAATTTCTGTGTGGTACTGATAAAAAATCAGTATAAATATTGTCTTCAAAGTTTTCCAAACATCATCGGGTAACCATTTCCTTTCAAGTATTTACATAGTCATTCCACTTGGTTAGATCATTCTGTTTCAAAAGCCTGCTATATAGCTTCGCTATTTCACGACCACCAACTTCCAATCTTCTGGATGATTTTCCCAGTTTACCCCCACCATGTTATCGTTACCATGGCGGGAAATTTCTAAATCAGCTAAAAGATCACAAACCTGCAGGTTTTTAATCCTGATTGCCTCTAGGTAACCTGGCAGTATGGGCTTATGAAATGATATTTCCTTTTTCGAAGGATTTATCCTGATCTGCAGCAGCGCTTGTAGCAGTATGAAAACAGCCGCCACCGACCAGGCCTGCGGTGAGCAGGCAACAGGATACGATGTTGGCGCTTCGCCCTTCCTTCTTTCAAAGCCACAGAACAGCTCTGGTAAGCGTTGCAGAGGAATAAACAAAGAGGCATCGAAAAGGCCTGTAACAAGCGCTACGGTTTCTTCTCTGAAGCCATACTTAGCCATGCCAAAAGCAATAAGTGCAACATCATGCGGCCATACGGTGCCGTTATGATAGGACATAGGATTATACCTGCGCTCATTGCTTGATAGCGTCCGGATACCCCAGCCACTAAACATATCAGGCCGCATAAGGGTTTTTACAAGATTTTTAGCCTTGCCACTGTCTGCTATACCTGTAAACAGTAGGTGCCCCGCGTTAGAAGATTTTACACGGCAAGGGCGCTTTTGTCCATCGAGAGCTAGCACAAAGCAGTTTAGCTCGGCATCCCAGAATACCTCATTAAATTTCAGCTTTAGTTCCCGGGCCTCTGCTTTCCACTTCTCTGCCAACTCTTTCTCGCCCATTAATTGCGCAATGTTGGCAGCATGGGTTTTGGCAGCATACACATAGCCCTGAACCTCACAAAGTGCAATAGGTGGATCGGCTAACTCACCATTAGCATTGGAAACCGAATCAAAACTATCTTTCCAACCCTGGTTGGTCAGGCCGTTGGCGGCTTTGTGCTGGTATTCCACAAAACCATCACCGTCTGGATCTCCATATGCTGCAATCCAGTTCATAGCAGCCTTTAGATTCGGCCAGATGGACTTGATCGTGTCAAAATCTGCAGTACGCTCGAAATATTCCCCGGCCAGTAGTACAAATAAAGGTGTTGCGTCTATAGTACCATAATATTGTTTGAACGGAACTTCATTTAGTGCTACCATTTCGCCACCGCGTGTCTCATGCAGAATCTTTCCTGGTTCAGCATCTGCGGCTTCATTTAAGGTATTGGACTGGTGAGCAGCCAGAAATTTTAGCACGTCCTTTGTTAAATCGGGAGCTACCCATAAAGTCTCAAAGGCAGTTAGAATTCCGTCCCGGCCAAAAGCCGTATTGTACCAGGGCACGCCCGCGTATGGGTATTTCCCGTAGGGCGTATCTGCCATCAGCGACACCAGGTCAGCCTGAGAGCGGTTTACCCAGTGGGTGAAATGCTCGTTTGCCGTTTCTATCACGGGAAAGTAGGACTTGGTATTATCCAGATCTGGCCCTAAACTTTCCCTGGCTTCATAATAGCCTAATGTGTCTTTCTTACCGTCATCCTCATCTCCGTTCTCTCCCTGCTCAAACAATATACTATAATCCAAAGTGGCTTTTTGCTTCGAAGATAGTAGTACCCAATAATGTATGGTACCATCCTCGGTATACTGTTCAAAAGGAAGCGGGAAAGAAACTTTTGCTTTTCTGACCAGACCGTCTAAACCCCGATAAGCCAGAATCAAAGTTTTGTGATCTACGCATTGTGTTTCCAGTATTTCTCCTCGCCTGCTCCTCTCAAGGCCTCTTATTTCAAAGATATCGCGGAAGTCCCCAGCCAGCTTCAGCGATAAATCGAGCGGATAAGACTCTCCGTTATAGTTTTCCAGTTCGATCTTCTCATGATACAGGTTATCTTTCACAAATTGGCTTCTGCGTATGTGAATGGAACCATGATGCAAAACTTTACCATTATCCAGCTCCATTTCTGAGTTAGTAAGGTCTACAGAAAGTATTTCGTTTTCTTCTTTTATATTGGAGCTAAGCAGTAGCGGGCGTTGGTTATTAAGCCGTAGCTCCAATCTGCTGATGAAGCGTGTATCGCGGTAATAGATTCCCTGTGTACCTTTTCCAATGGGCAAAATATCTCCCCAGCGGTCAAAAATGCCGAATGTGTCACAGTGATTTAGCACCTGTACCCGATCATCGGCATAAGTGGAATCTGCCGATATGTAGTACTTGTTATCTTCCAGTTGCATAATCTGTTCTTCCATAGCTATATGAATCTTAGTTTGATAATACATTCGTGCCAGCCTTTGGCTTGTATAAGTGCAGCTAGAAAACTACTTCTCTAGCTGCAACAAGTTTCCTTCTTTTGATTGGGTTGAGATATGGATAGAGGTCGCTTTCCTGCTTAGCTTTTCGTAGAGCCTGGCGTAGTTCTCGGCCATTACGCGCGCACTAAATCTCTTTTCAAAAACCTCCCTCACTCTGTTCCTGTCCAGCAGATCTATATTTTCTAGGGCTTTCACGGCATCATCCATATGATCGACTATAAATCCTGATTCTCCTTTACATATGATCTCAGGAACTGAACCATGATTGTAGGCGATAACAGGTGTGCCACAAGCCATAGCCTCAATCAATACCATACCAAATGGCTCCGGCCAGTCTATTGGGAAAAGCAACGCTTTGGCGTTTCCTAAAAAATCCCCTTTCATATCTTCACCTATCTCACCAATAAATTCTACATGCGGTTGATCTAACAGGTGCCTGATCTCATTCTCAAAATAGGCATTATCTGCCTTATCTATTTTTGCTGCTATTTTAATTTTCACACCTGCTTTTCTGGCTATTTCTATCGCCCTGTCTGGTCGTTTCTCACGTGAAATTCTACCTATAAACGCCACGTATCCGCCATTCCCTTCTCCTTTTTTGTACAGATTTACAGGCAGTCCATGGTAAATGGTTCCTAACCAATTAGCCTGTTGCAGCGGCTTTCTTTGAGCATCAGAAATAGAGACAACAGGTTGATCTCCGAACTTGTGGTACACATACCGGAGGTCAGGAATGTCCAGCCTTCCATGCAACGTAGTGAGGTGCGGATTCTTTAGTAAAGCTGAAAACGGAAAATGAAGGTAGTCGGTATGGAAGTGCAGCACATCAAACTCATGCACTCGCTCTGCCACATCCTTCATCTGCACAATATGATGGGCCAGAGAATCTTCTACTTTTTTATTAAGGCGCAAGGCACTATCTACGTGACTAATAAGCTTAGCTGCCGTACAGGAGTCACCTGAGGCAAAAAGCGTTACCTCATGACCTTGCTGTACCAACTCCTCTGTTAAGTAAGAGACAACTCGTTCAGTACCACCATAAAGCTTTGGCGGCACTGATTCATACAAAGGTGATATTTGTGCTATTTTCATAACTTTTAAACCTTAAAGATTTTAATAGTTTGATATCACATATTTAGATGAATTCATTAACAAGTATAAGTTTGCTACCACATCCTAATTCCTGTGTCTATCATAGCTCATTATCTGCTATAGACATAGAAAGAGGGACGGCTTATCTGTGGTAACAAACTTATTGAGAGAGTGGTGGAAAAAGTAAAGCTACTCTTCTATTATCCTGAGGGAGCAGGCAAGGGATATTTACTATAGCATACAGACAAGAACCTGCTGAGAGCTTTCTTGTAGCGATATTTATCTTCATTAGATTTTGGTGTTTTACAATTCAACTATCATTTAATTAAATTGAAAACCGCTATTTAGCGATCACACAAAAATTAACTTTGACGAAAGTTCACTGGCCTGTGACTTCAAATTTTGCCTATCAATCAAGATACCAAAGTTAATAAATGGGTCAATAATTTATTTGCACAGTAAATTTGACAGTTTGAAAGTCAAAATGTCAAATTTTCACCCACTGCAATGAATACCTTCCGCCACCTGAACTGGAAATAGTTAACAAAATACATAAGCAAGCCTTTGAGGCTTTGCCAAAGCGGTGCGGTGGATAGTGGAGCGATCCTTCGGCTGGCTCAATCTTTATCTTAGGCTCTCCAAAGACTATGAGTGCTCAACAAAGTCATCTGAGACCATTATCAAAGGAACTATGATTCAAATCATGCTTAACAAACTTGATAAATGAAATCAAAACAGCCTCTCATGGTCGTGAATTATTCTATCAGTATGTTCTCACTACGATTCTTTGTAAGGAACTGAGTTGGCAGTGATGCTATAAATTATAAATCAGATAGCTGAAGATGTGATTGATTCTTTTCAAAAAATCAATCACAGAGAAAGTTATCATATAAGTAACTTTATATAATATTGGATACAAAAACAGGAGGCTGCCTCAGAAAATTTGAGGCAGCCTCCTGTTTAAAATGCTAATTTTTTAATTAAATTTTTGGGCAATATATTCAACCAACTTCTCGTCGCTCATTCTTTGCGAAGTACTTTCGTTAGCTTCCGTGATTTTAAACTGGGCTGTTTGCGCAATGTAATTTAAAAATTGTTCCTGCGTAATACCACTACCAGTTACATGCACTTCTTCAGCATTCTGCAGGTGCGAGGTTATTACTTTAAAAAATTTTTGCTGTAACGTTTGTTCTGAGTTATAGCTTATATATTCGTTAGAAGAATTTCCTTGATTAACACTCTAAGCCTCGGCCAGAATAACAAAATTTCCGCTATCAACCAATTCTTTGCCTACTACAGTTGCATGGTGTAAATCTAGCCACACGCCGAATTGATTTGTGTTTTTACTTGACAATTAGCTGTTTATAAGTATGCTACTCTTAACGTGCATCCCAGAGAAACAACCGGAAATGGCAGCTTTTATTTACAAATAAGAAAAAACGCCCAGCAATTCAAAGATTATAGTCTGCCTTCTTCAAATATTCTATCAATGTAGCCAAACCCCTGTGGAGAAGGTTCAATAATTCACTCCTACGGATTACTATAAAGGTTTTCAGGAAACACAGAATTTCTTTTTCATTACACTATAAGGAAGATGATCTGCTTTACCTCAAAACAATGCAAGCATAAAAGAATTACAAAGGCACCCTCGGGTAATTGATAAGCTCTGCTTCCTTGCCGCCCTTGGTGCTTAGCAGGCGGCTAGGGCGGTTTAGCTGTGCCACTTGGTGCGCTTTAGTGAGTGCCTGTGCTTCATCAGCAAAGGCTTCTATCAGCTCTTGGTTGTGGTCCAGCACGCACCATTGCTGCTCTTCCTCATTCCATTGTATGCGGTAAGTTCTTTCCGCCGCCTGCTCTTTGTTTCGGAGTAAATCAAGTATAACTTTCCCATCGCTGGAGTTGCCGTCCGGGTAAGGCATGGGCAGCAACGCAAAAAAAATATAGTAGAGGGAGAAGTAGGTAAACTGGTAAGTAAGCATACCCTCCTCCAGCATATTATTTTCAATAAGGTAAACCACTGCCACTGTTGAAATGGCATTGAAGATTGCCCCTCCAGAGAAGATAAGGAGATTGGCAAAGCGGTGATTACGCCTCAGGTTGTCGAAGGTGCAGAGGCCGTACCAAAAATAATATTTGCGCACTTCCACCATTCCCAAGCGGAAGAGCACGGCACCCGAGCCAATGGTTACCCGGATATTTCTGCCTCCCATCAGCCAGGCAAAGAACACATGCCCCGCCTCGTGCAGAAAAGAAATTAGCGGAAGCACCAGAAAGAAGGCCAGAAAAAACTTCGGGATGTCATTTACTCCAAACATAATCTATATGTACGGATAAAGGAGCAGGAGTTATTGACTTTCCTTGCTGTTTATTGTCTGTATGTCTGGCTGCTGCGGAGGAGATGCCGCATAAAGCTAATGGCTGTGAACTCAGTTACCAGTAATTGCCGCTTTGGTTGAATTAAAAGGTGTTAAGCAGGAAATCGGTGGTCCTTTTTTACTTTAATAAAATAACAAACCAATCACACAGGCGGCAAAAAGTACAGAGAAAGTTTATTAAATTCCTAACAGGACAAAGCTCACCCTATCTGCTAAACAGATTTGATTCTCAAGTTGCGGCCAAAGACGGACGATACCTATTGTGTGAGGGCAGTTAGATCATCATCTTCAGAACAACTCGCTGCTTTAACTTTATATTTCATCTGTAAGTGTTTGCATAAATACGATGATGGATTGAGATTCCTCTTCCGTCAGATGGAGCGAATCGGGTGGTAAAGTTTGGTTCTCTAATTGCAGTCCTAATCCTTGTGCACCGCCTTTATTGTAGAAGTTCATTACCTCTTCCAGCGTCTTGTAGGCACCGTTGTGCATGTAAGGAGCTGTTTTAGTGATGTTTCGTAATGTAGGTGTTTTAAAAGCAAAACGAAGTTCCTCCATCTTGCCATGATTATAACGCCCTTGATCTGGATCAATTATAGGTTGAGCTGCCCGTGGGTTCTGAAGTACACCTAATACTTCAGCTTCTGTGTTTGTAAAAGCAGGAGCAGCTGTACCGTTAAAGAGGGGCATAAAATGACATGTGCCACACTTCCCTTTTCCCATAAACAGATTAAAACCTTTTACTTCCTGCGGTGTTAGTTGCTCTTGACCCCGCATGTGCTTATCGAAGCGGGAACTGAAAGGTGTAAGGGAGCGAACATAAGTAGCTAAAGCCAACATCACGTGCTTGGGTTGTACCTCTACTTCTATATCAGGGAATGCCTGGCGGAATTGGTACACAAATTCAGGATACTGATTTAGGCGTTGAGCCGCCTCTTCTACAGAACCGTGCATTTCCTGTTTGTTTCGTAGCACGTCTACCGCCTGGCTTTCTAAAGAATGAGCACGCATGTCGTAAAACTGAGCGTGCTGCAGGCCTGCATAATACAGCGTAGGTGCATTTCGTTGCACAAAAGTGCCAGCCTCCAGAGCGGCACTTGTAGGCAGGCCATCCGTAAAGGCAAGTTCTGGTTTATGGCAGCTTCCGCAGGTACTGGTGTTGCCCGATAATTTTGGATCAAAAAACAACTTCTTGCCTAACGCTACTCTTGCTGGTGTTATTCTTCCCTCGGTAGTTCCTGCAAAATAATCGGCACTCAAGCTGCTTTCTTCAAACAAAGAGGAAGTCTGTGCACTAACGGCCATAAGACCAGAAAGTGGTGCAATGTTCAGTTGTTCCTGCCAACGCACAAGTTCTGCCGTAACAGGATTTGCAAATCGTGTAATAAAAGCCATTCGATCAAAACTGTCAAAATCCTGGTGTCCAGCGGTGTTGGCAATTGCTTCAGTTAATAAGTTTTGAACCTTTGGGTTTTGCCCGTAAAGCTGCAATACCTCCCTTACTGATTCCAGGGCAATGGCTGCTTCCTGCACACCTGTAGTTGTGAGCGGTGTGTCAAAACCAGTAAATCCGAGCACCATTATTCTGAATATTTCCTGACGACAGGCATTGAATATATGAGCATCGGTAAAATCTGTTTCCTGTAGTACAGACCGGGCACGGCTTGTAACAGAAATAAATTTTAAGACTTCCCGTATCAGTTCATCTCTGTTAGCCTCCTCAAAGGCTGGGTATAAATACTCTTCTATTACCTGTAAGCCTGAAGGCTCAAATGCAGTTGTTTCCTCTACCTCTAACTCAGGTAGCGGTGCCCCATTCATTTCTTTACTGGCAGTGGGAGCATAATATTCTGTAAAGAGTTCTACTTTTTTATAGGCTAAACGGGTTTTACGGAAGGCCAGCCGCAAAGAATCCTCATCGCCAGTTTTAGCTAGCCGCAGCAGGTGCTTATCTGCAACAGTCTGTAAAGTGTCGAGCCGGTTCAACAGATAGGCTTTGGCCTCCTGGGCAGGTTCAGGAGGAGTTTTAGTTGTACAGCAAGCTAAAAAAATGCTTAGCAGAAGCAGTATAGAACAAATAATAATTCTCATAAACACAGCAGGTTGTAATAGTGCAGAATCAATATGAGCTTAGCAGGGCTTAAAATAAAGAAAGCAAAGCTTTCCGGTGTGTCGGAAAGCTTTGCTGGAAGATTATAAAGAGTTGAAGTTAGCGGGGAACGTTTGTCAGAATTACAGTTTGTCCTCCCTCCAGCCCGCTGCCTGTTGTAGAAATACCGCTGCCATCGGCATCTTTGTATTTCTCATCACGCCAGGTGTGCGGGTGCAGGTTTACTACGAAGGTACCAGGCTTGCCTGTCAGGTCAGAAATATCGAACATAGCACCATACTCCCACGAACTCAGTAGGTTGCTGTTTGTAGTATTATACTTAGCGTTAAAGGCAGGATCGTTACGACGATGATCCATTTCCAGCATTGGTTTAAGCTGCTTATTACTGATGTTATATTGCCAGATACGGCCATCATGTTTAGTGGCTTCGTAAAACGAGTCACCGTCTTCCTGTATATAAACGTAATTTTCAGTTACACACACGTTATCAGGATTTACAATGCTGTTACCTGGATTTTCGTTTCCATCAACCAGAGGAGTTATTTTACCTGCAAGTGGATTGTCGGCACCTAACTCCAATTTATACAGGCGACCCCACATGGTCAGACCAGGAGCAGCATTTACTTTATCGGGACTAACGCCGGTAGATACGAAATATAGCGTACGATTAGCTGCGGCAGATCCCTTACCATAGTCTAGATCTTCTACCCGGGCAAACTGAATGGCTTTTTGTTCTATGGTTTGCTGAGCTAATTGAACACCAGTACTATTTTTAACATTTGAATATTCTACAAATTCGATATCGTAAGTTTTGCCTACTTCCATATCTGTTTCTGTTACATTCAAATCTTTCCGGCGCAGCATGTACAATTTACCGTTTTGCAAATCACCGACTGAATTGGATAGATACATATTTACCTGTCCCATGCTGTTGGCTGGGGTACTCTCGTCTTCACCGATAAAAATAATTGTTTTGCCTGCATAAGCTCCTTTAGGGAGAGGTACTGCATTTTCAGCGCTTGCTTTACCTAAAGCAGGTAAAACGCGGTCGGTACGACTTCTGTCGGCAGCATTTCCAAGCGGATCAATGGCATGAATCATAGATTCCACGCCGCTCTCTCCTGCTGTAAGAAAGGTTGGACCGAACCCATGCTCCTGTGGAGTAGCAAGTGTGGCGGAGCATAGGCGCCACATACCGCCGGTGCCATTTACCAGATACTCTCCTTTAACCGGCTTCATATTTTTGTCGAGGTAAACACGAGAAACAGAGCGAAGAAACTCATGGTTTGTGATCATGATAAAACCATCACCGGCTGGATCTTTCATCATGCCGCCGCCATCTGGCTGACCGCCATACACAAAATCTGGAGATTGTGGCAGCACATCGTCGCTGCTGATAAGCGTGTTAATTTTTACGCCTTCAAATCCGGGCAATACCTTCACAAGAGAGGGATTTACAGATTGGTCTTCGATTAGAACAGCAGGTACATCTGTTTCTGAGTTGTTTTCATCTTTGCATCCGCTTGCGAAAAGGGTAACAAAAGCCATAGCCAGGCTTAGTTGAGTGTGCGAATAGTTTCTCATATTGATCTTATTTGTTACACAAAGCTAGCCGTGCCGTATTAGCTAAAGATTACTGATTTTTTAATTATTTATAAACTATATAAAAATGTTTCAAATTAGTGTCTTTTTGTACTGGTTTATCGTCAATTATTAAATTAGGTATTGGGTCTAGTAAGCTTTAACCTAGTGGTAGCTTGATCAGGGTAGGCAAAGGCAGTTAGCCCGGAGAGGAAAGAGACCAGTACATTTAGTGGGTTAATCTAATCAGATTAGCCCAATCACAGACACTTATCACATTAATATTTATAGTGTCTTGTTCTAATAAAAGAAGATAGTATTTTTGTGTTGCCATATTATTAACCTGGCAGTCAATCCAAAGCAAACGGTTCTAGCCAATTTACGGTCCTGCCTTGAAGAAATGGTGAACAAAAAAACCTGAGGGGAAAAAGGCTATTAGGATTTGTTCATGAGGGCTATGCTTTACGCAAAGCGTTTGAATGAAAGCAACAGAACATGACCTATCGCTTTATACTTAACAGGGAAATAACGGTTTATGATTAGTATTGGCTAACAGGGTATCCGATACACTATAATTGAGCCTGTGATGCAGTAAAATAATATCCTCTACCCTTCACCTATATATAAGATTTATGTAACGCTGCGAAAGTTATTTTCAATGAATTGCTACAATTTATTCCCTTAGTGTATTTAATAGCTGCTTCAGCTAAAACTGAAGCAGCATTTTAATTCGGTTAATCCCTTTTTAGATTAGCTACAAAAACTCTAGTAATTAGTGCATCCTTTAGAATATATAGCGAATAAAGCACCACGGCACAACTTCCTGTTGCAGCTTTCTAAACTGGCTGATCCATTGTGCCTTTAGCTGATATTGATATCTTACATTGATGCCCCCAAACTGGCTTTGCTTTGTCTCCTGAATGGCAGGTGTCCAGATCAGTTCCTCCGCTTTCGGGTTGATAGATACATTTAGCTCATGTTGCCACTGGTTGTGCGTCAGGAAGATCACTTCACAGCTCATTTTCACTTTAAGTTTAGGATGCACCACCTGATTTAATTGCTCAAACAATTCTTTGTAATCTTCCAGCCAGCCTTCGTACACGACAACTGGTGAAAAGTTAATATGCACCTCATAACCTGCATGATAAAAATCGTTGATGGCAGCCAAACGTTTTGCTAAACTGTCGGTTCGTACATCCACTAGCTTACTTATTTTTTCTGGTAAGAGGCTAAAGCGAATCCGGGTTTTCTCCTTCGGATCATAAGTCAGCATCTCCTGATTCACAAATTTGGTAGCGAAGGTGGCAAAAGCCTTCGGATGCTCTCTGAAGAAACTGATCGCCGTCTGCACGCCATCTGAAATGGCAGCATCCACCGATACATCAGAATTGCAACCGATGTCGTAGGTGTAGTACTGTGCATGCGTCTGGTTTGGCTCTTTAGGCCATGCCTGCTTCTGCACGTGCTTGTCCACTGCCAGCAATATTTCCTCAGTGTTACTAAAAAGCGTAATAGGATTTACAGCCTTGTTACGGTCTACATAGCAGTAAGCACAGGCTCCCATGCAGCCGTTGGCAAGGCTGGGAGAAATGAAATCTGAGCTTCGTCCACTTTCCTTGCATACCAGCGTCTTCAAACGTCCCAGCACCAGCACATCTGATTTTACCTGATAATGATTGCCTTCCAGACCAGGAAGCCTATTATGCTGCACAATCTCTTTCTGAGCCGCTGCAGGGTAAGAGCGTAGTACTTGCTTCCCGCGCTCATTTAGGGCATCCGGGGTATAAAAAATAGTTGTTGGATTGAATTTTTGCATACTATCTTATAACAGCCATACTACCTGCTAGGTTCATAAAAATAAGTTTACAAAATATTGATTATCAATGTTTTAAATTATTTTATAACTTATTTTTTATGAATCATAATGCCTGCATTTATGTTGACTTTATAGCACCTGCTGTACCTTTTTAGGTAAATAAATGCAGTGGCCTAACCTCATCCATTTAATAGGATATATAACGCATGGAAATAGTCTTCAAGGAAGAAACACGCACGATTACAACTAAGCCAGCATCAAAACTTTGGATGCCCAAGCAAGTCCTCTTTACGCCCACCGCATTGGAAGAGCCTTGGGGCCAGCAGATTTATAAACGAGTTCAGGCTTTGGGGTTACCGATTCAGGAACTAAAACAGAATCGAATTACTGGCCTACGTGGGGAGGATGAGCGGGAAACATACCGTATAGCAAAAAGCACTCTGGCCATTGTCACAGCGCCACCAAGTGCCTTTAAATTGCAGCCTATTCCCCCTTCGGCTGATTGGCAATTTCACCTGGCAGAAGGATGCCCTGCCCATTGCCAGTACTGCTACCTGGCCGGAAGCTTGCAGGGTCCACCTGTTATTCGTGCTTTTGCAAACCTTCCCTCTATCCTGCAAAATCTTGTGAACTATAAAAAGCCACAGGAAGTGAGTACTTTTGAGGCAAGTTGCTATACCGATCTGTTAGGCATAGAGCACCTAACAGGCAGCCTAGCCAAAACGATCCGCTTTTTCGGAGAACAGAAAGACATGCATCTGCGATGGGTGTCAAAGTTCGACCAGGTAGACGGCTTGCTTAACCTTCCACACCATGGCAACACCCAGCCCAGAATTAGCCTCAACACAGACTTTATATCGAGACGCATGGAAGGTGGCACCGCCTCGCTTGAGGCTCGATTAGCGGCCATACGTAAACTGGCTCTTCCAAGAGCAGAAGGCGGAGGAGGCTATAAAGTAGGTTTAATTATCTCTCCAATTATGCCTGTTCCAGATTGGGAAGAGCAGTATACGCACCTGTTGGACAGACTAGAGCAAACGCTTGACTTCACTTGTGAATTAACTTTTGAACTGATCAGCCACCGGTTTACACCAGGCTCCAAAGCACTTTTGCAGGAGTGGTATCCAAACACTTTAATTGACTTTGATGAAGCTAACCGGTCGCTAAAGTACAACAAGTTTGGCGGTAAAAAATATGTTTACAATACGCAAACCATGAACCTTCTTCGCAGCTTTTTCTATTCGGAACTGAAGAAACGCTTTCCGGCAGCCCCTATCCTGTACTGGACTTGACTTATCTAACAATAGAACTTTCAAGCTTTTTGCTATACCAGCTAAATTAATTAGGAAAAAATTTTAGCAAGCAAGTGGTGCAAAAAAACCTGCCGAAAAAGCCTTTCGCATGTACCTGAAGAACAACTCTTTTGAAAAGTTAACTAAGAAGGTAATGTAAGGACCTTGCTCCGATTAAGTTAATAGTATTTTCAACTGCTCAAGAATAGTTAGCCTTATAGACAAAAAAGGCTCCTCTTAAAGGAGCCTTTTTTGTCTATAAGGTAGCTTCAAGTGTAAAATCTGGCCAGCTTGTTGAACTTTTAGGTCTGTAAGCAGAACTTATATTGTACTACTTAATAGCAAATAGCGATAAGACATTTTTCACTTAGCCACTTATTTACCAACCAATTAAAGCTGCGGATACCTAGTTCTTTACATCATATTAATGTATTTGCCTTTGAAGCAATGTGGTTGTGAGCCTGCTTTTTAAAATGTTCCGGTGTTTGAGAAGTGTGGTGTTTAAAAAAGCGGCTAAAATAAGGGTATTCTTTAAACTCAAGGAGGTATGCTATCTCTTTAAGTGTATGGGCACTATGAATTATCTGCCTTTTTGCCTCCAGAATAATCCTATCATGAATTAACTGTAACCCCGTCTTTTGAAGCTTTTCCTTCAAGATCTGATTTAACCGCTTTGAACTGACCCCTATTTTATCTGCATAAAAGTCTATGTTCCTGCTGTGCAGGTAGTTCTCCTCTAACAACAACATAAATTCATACACTCTTTTCTGATTAACATCTTGTGTGGTGAACGCATGTTCCTTGATTCGGATGATATTCAATAGAAAGGCTTTCAGCAAAGATTGAATAATCAACAGGCTATAATCTCCTTTCTGATACTCTTCTTCCATGAGGTCATATACCTTGCATAGCTGATCAGATAACTCCTTACTAACCTTCAGGAAAGTATACTCTCCATGAAAATTAAATATTTTAAAAACATCAAGGGAAAATTCTTTTGCCTCTTCATCCAGTAAGTCCCTTTTGAAAGACAACAAAACGCCTTTCTTACCTGCCTTGTTCAACTGATGTACCCGGTAAGGCGGCAGTAAATAAATCCAATGCCCTCTTTCAGGTACATCTTCATCTTTTATGGCGTGCAGTGGATATTCATTTTTTAGCCAGACTACTTCAAAAAACTCTTTTCTGCCAGGGTCATTCAAATAGCTTGGCGGGCAGCTGGCAAGGTTTCTTATATAGATAAGTGATTTATTCAGCTCTTCCGTTACTTTTTCTTCTATCATTTTTTCCTACTTATCAGCACTTTTCGCGAACTCATGCAATCTTGGTAATATAAGATTGCGCGGAGATCCAACAAGAAACCTCCTAAACATTTACATTATGTGCTTGTGCAAATTTACAGGATCAAACTGTAAATATGGTCTTCTGTCTTCTGTATAAGTTCCTTTTAAGCTCTTAGCACTACAGTTTCTAAATTGTCCAACACATTGCGCTGATTGTGTAACGTTGAGCAAAGCTCGTGGCCCTACCTTTGTACCAGCTAACAGAAGAATATGTAGTATATAGGAGCACCCGCTGTAAGCCGATTTTGATAGTAAACCCCATCACAAGATGACACAGACAAACAGCCATGATTTAGCAGCTTCTCTGCAGGCTAATGTTGCACTTATATTAGACGAAAATCAGAAGCTGGCTGATAAGATGCAATATGATAACGTAGCGAAACTCATTCCCTTTATTCAGCGTGCTGAGCGAATTTTCTTAGTGGGAGCCGGGAGATCAGGGCTAGCATTACATTCAGCCGCTATGCGGCTCATGCACCTGGGCCTTTCCGTTTTTGTAGTTGGAGAAACAACAACGCCAGCTATTAAGGATGGGGATTTGCTTATAGCCGCCTCTGGTTCTGGCACAACAAGCTCTATTGTTAGAGCCGCAGAAAAAGCAGTTGCAGCTGGTGCCAAAGTGGTGGCATTATCTACAACAGCTAATTCCCCTTTAGGAACACTGGCAGCGCATGTGGCAGTTGTTCCTGCTGCACAAAAGCAGGACCATAGTGCCACTGTTTCGGAACAATATGCCGGCAGCTTGTTTGAACAGGCCATTTTGCTCCTCACTGATGCCATTTTTCAGACCCTATGGGCTTTAGACGAAACACCTGCCAAAGAACTATGGAAGCGACATGCAAACCTTGAATAATAAACGCACAGCACCAAAACAAGTATCTTTTTACATATATAAAAATAATAATGGCAAAATTACAAGTAGCAATAGACTTATTAACGACAGCCGATGCGTTGGCTCTTGCAGGAAAAGTAGCACCTTATATTGATATCATTGAGCTGGGTACACCTTTGATTAAGAGCGAAGGTCTGGCAGTAATCACTGCGATGAAAGATGCTTTCCCAGATAAAATCGTTTTCGCTGATTTTAAAACAGCTGATGCTGGTGAACTTGAAGCAGAAATGGCTTTTAAGGCTGGTGCAGATTTAGTAACTGTGCTGGCCACAACAGGTAATGCCACTATAGAAGGTGCTGTTAAAGCTGCTAAGAAATATGGCAAAGGAGTAGTTGTAGATACTATTGGAGAGGCTGACCGTGTAAAGCGTGCTCAGGAAGTAACAGCCTTGGGTGTTGAATTTGTAGAGCTGCACGCAGGTCTTGATGAGCAGGCACAGCCCGGATATTCTATTCAGGTGTTGATTGATGAAGCAGCTCGCGTTGGTGTACCCGTTTCTATAGCAGGTGGCGTAAACATCAACAACATTGTAGCTGTAAAGCAAGCAGGTGTTAAGGTTGCAGTAGCTGGGGCTTCTCTTTATAGTGCCGCTGACCCTGCAGCCGCCGCTAAAGCCCTTCGCGAAGCACTTGATGCTGCTTAATATCAACGTAAATTTATTAGAAAAATTCTAGGCATTGAAATCAAAAGGGCAGCTCCACAAACCAAGGAGCTGCCCTTTTGATTTCAATGCCTTTCATGGAACAGAATAATAATTAACTTATACATAGAAATCGGAAGTATATAGTGTCATTAGCAGGTGCACGCAACGGGTTTATTCTCATTTAACTTGATCCACCATTTTGATTAGTATGATAAGCAGCATATGAAAGGCATTGTTGCCAGGCTTTACAGTTAAGAATAGAAGCCGTATATTTGCAGTGTGAAAGTGATACCTATTATATTAGCTCTACTAGTCACAGTACTCTCGGTGATGCCATGCTGCATCTCTGAGAATTGCGAAATTGATAGTATCAAAACCGAACATACAGATGACCACAGCCCAAAAGCTGAATTATGCTCACCCTTTTATAGTTGCTCAGCCTGTATCGGTTTTACGTTGTTGAATTGTTTCCTTGATCCAGCCAACTTCCAGCTTAATCTCAAGCCCCAATTTGCGGAGTACAAGCCGAACTCCTTCCCTCAGATTTACCTTTCGTTCTGGCAGCCCCCAAAGCTAACCTAATGCCATACAAGTTATTGTTTTATGCGGCGCAATCCTGTACCGCACGATATTCCATTATAGCATTAGATTAAATCAAAATGAAAAAATACATTTTTGTATTGCTCATAATAATTAGCAATAATTTGGCCTTTAGCCAGAATACACTAAAAGCCATAATCAGAAACAGCGAATCGAAAGAGCCTTTAGTAGGTGCAACTGCAGCCATTTACGGAACTACAATAGGTGCAAGTGCCGATGCAGATGGAGAACTTGAACTGACCAATATTCCAGATGGCAGGCAGGTTATCAGGTTTGGCTTTGTAGGATATGAAGATAGATGGGATACCCTTAGCTTCCCCCTTTCACAAACCAAACCCCTCCTTATTTTACTAACTCCAAGTGGTGAGGAACTGGAAGAAGTGGTGGTGACGACTACGCGCAGCAGCCGTACCATACAAGATATCCCGACGCGTGTAGAAGCTATTACGCTGGAAGAGCTTGGAGAGAAGGCGAATATGAAGCCCGGGGATATTCGCATGCTGTTAAGCGAAAGTACCGGCATTCAGACACAACAAACATCTGCTACAAGTGCCAACGCCAATATTCGTATTCAAGGGTTGGATGGTCGCTACACCCAAATCCTGCAGGATGGGTTACCGCTTTACGCAGGTTTTTCCAGCGGCCTGAGCATCATGCAAATTCCCCCGCTCAACCTCTACCAGGTAGAAATAATAAAAGGCAGTTCATCCACCTTATACGGTGGCGGTGCAATAGCCGGTCTTGTAAACTTAATTACAAAGAAACCGACAGAAGAAGGCGAACTGAGCTTGATGGCGAATGTTACCAGTGCAAACGGGCTTGACCTGAGCAGTTTTTTTGGCAAAAGGTTCGGCAAACTGGGCGTCACTGTTTTTGCTTCCAGAAACGCCAACCAGGCTTATGATCCCGCTAACATTGGCTTCTCTGCCATACCAAAGTTTGAACGGTACACAGCAAATCCTACCATTCACTACTACCCTACTGAGCACACTAAACTTTCTTTGGGTGTGAACGCATCCAAAGAAAACCGATTAGGTGGCGATTTGCGGTACATTGATGGAGAAAAAGGCGATTTTTATTTTGAACACAATAAAACAGAACGCTTATCTACTCAATTTAACTTTGAGCATCGGCTATCAGAAAATTCTATTCTTTGGGTAAAGAACAGTCTTAGTTTCTTTGATCGAAACATTGCGGTACCTGTTTATAATTTTGCAGGAAAGCAATCTGCCAGTTTCAGCGAAGTGGCTTATAGCCTGAATACTAAAAAAATGGATTGGGTGTTGGGAGCGAACCTTTGGACAGATAATTTTTCGGAACAGAGTGCTGATGCTGTCGGCCCCAGAAATTATCATAGCACGATAGTAGGTTTTTTTGCTCAAAACACCTTTTCACCCGTCGATTGGTTTGTACTGGAATCAGGTCTAAGAGCCGATTATGTGAGCCCTTCCCCCGCTAACAAGACAAAAGGTTTGTTCATATTGCCTCGAATATCTGCTCTTATTGAAATAAGTGACCGTCTGACCTCCCGTATAGGTGGAGGCATGGGTTACAAAACTCCTACAATTTTTACTCAGGATGCAGAAGATGTGGCTTTTCGCAACATACTCCCGCTGAACCTAAGCCAGACAGAGGCGGAAACATCTATTGGCGGAAACGCCGATATTAACTACAACACTCTGATTGGAGAAGATGTTACCTTCAGCCTAAACCACATGTTCTTTTACACCTACCTCAATAACCCCCTTGTTCTCATGCTACGGCCAGACAATCTGTATGAGTTTCAGAATGCGAACGGATACGTAGATACTAAAGGTGTAGAGACGAATATAAAGTTCGGCTACGAATGGGCAAAGCTCTTCCTTGGATATACCTTTACCAATGCAAGGCAGCACTACAATAGCACCGTTACGGATATGCCTCTTACGCCTAAGCATAGAGTGAATACGGTGCTGATGTTTGAGAAGGAGGACAAATTTCGCATAGGCCTGGAAGCGTATTATTTCAGTCGTCAACAACTGCCGGGTAACAATTGGGGGCGAGACTACTGGATAAACGGGATCATGATGGAAAAAATGTTTGAAAACTTTTCCTTGTTCCTTAACTTCGAGAACATCTTCGACACCAGGCAAAGCAGGTTTGGAAGTATTTACAGCGGTAGCATGAGAACCCCTGCGTTTAATAAAATTTATGCACCAGTAGATGGAAGAGTGATCAATGGTGGTATAAAACTGAATTTACTGTAAGTAAAAGCTGATGGGCAGAAAGGCATGCTGGGTTTATTTCTTCCTAGCTGCTCCATTAAGAAATAAGCTATTACCTAGATTAGATAAGTATAAACACAAAGAAGGCTCTCCTTTTCATCAGAGAGCCTTCCTTTATTTAAAATCGAAATTTAACAACTTTTAGCCTTCTCTTTATACGGAGCCCCCTACTTAGTTGTTTCAGCTTACGGATAATATTTGACCGCATTCCACTTAAACGCTATTCCATTTCTTGATAAACTAGGTGAACAGGATTAAATGGAAGTTATGAAGTAACGGTTACTGAATCCTCTTGCTATACTTTTTTAAATTTACAGCAAAAGGTGCAAGAAAAGAGAACTCCACCAAATCTGGTATTAGTGAAATAGCCAGTATTTAGCAAGCTCCATGTCTAACAGTATCTTCATTTTTATGTTCTTGTAAAGTACCGGATCATGGTCAATAGCTTCTTGTATAAGAGCATCGGGGAGCATTTCCACGTTTTCTGGTCTTGCGACACAGGCTAACCGATATTGCAATTGAGCATCAAAAGCTGGAAAAAACTCTTTTAAAGTCCAGGCCTGATCGGCCACGGTAGTGTAATTTATTTTACGCATGTCGTATAGCCAAAGAAAAATACCTTCTGAAAGAGCATACTGTAGAGCTGTTAGTAATACATCCTTTAAAGGAGTACCACTCGTGTGTTCCAGCCAAGTCACTTGTATGTATTTATCTTCCGGACTTGCCTCAATTCGGGCATTTTCGTTGGAGTAGATCAGCGTAAGTTTCATAGATAGTTTGTATACGGTTTACCAGTTCGGCTTTTGACTTTAATACTAATGTAATACAAAAGCACGTTTATTAATGAGGCAACAACCAGCTGTGGGCCATCTCGATGTCCAGGAATATCTGCATCTCCATATTGTCTGACAGTACCCGATCCTGGGCGAGCGGGATCATTTCTGCGTTGAGCAGACTCAGTACACAGGCTACATGATGTTGTAGCGCAGGATCAAAAGAAGGAAAATACCTTTTCTCTGTCCAAACCTGATCGGCACTTGTCACAAAATATATTTTACGCATGTCAAAGAGCCAGCGGTTAAGTTTGGCTGGTTTTGCATACTGCAGCGCTTTTTCAAGCACCTCCCTTAAGGCTGTATGACTGGCGTGCTGTAGCCAGGTTACCTGAATAAAATGATTTTCTGCATTGGTCTCTACCCTTGCATACTCATTGCTATAAAGCTCAGTTAAAGTCATATCAGGTATATTTAAAATATTTACTTTAATGCTGCATTAGGTTACTCCTGTACGGAACATCTTCTGCAAAGGAGCAGGAATTGATGCAAAAGACCAAGTAAACTAAAAATATAAATAAGCTGATGCTACTCTTTTTGGTATCTCCCGATGTAGGATCATGCACCGCCTGCAGTATACCACTTCTTGATTAGTTACATCCCTTCATCAGGTTAGAGTATAAAAACATCTGTGATTATTTCCTTAGAAATCGCCAGCCCATTAACACCCTAAAATACTATAATTTAAGGAGTTAAAACTAAAAAAGAATAACTATTATGGAAAAAGCAGGTAATTCATAATATTACTATTAGTTCGCAAGACTGTTGAGTTAGAGTTTTCAAGATAGTAAGGAAAGAGCCAATTTAAGTTATTAAAAATCGATTTAAACAATAAAATTTAAGAGTTAATATTCAGCTTTAAAAAGACTTCACCAAATGGATGCCGTAACAAAAGGAAAAATGATTTCACTCTTTTCCTAATACGAATGAAATTATCCACTTACTATAGTAGGAAGCAACTTTTTGTGTTGCTATTAGGCTTTTTGCTTAGTGCTGGCAGCAGTGCCTGCCAAGCACAAGTAGATCAAAAAGAAGTAGTTCATTATACTACAAAATCACCTGCTTCAGGTGGTACGGGCAAAGTATACATGGGCCGCGAAATAGCACGGGTCATAGGAGCTGGCGGCGGCGGTTGGCTCGACCGCAGCACCAGGCAGGAAGAAGAAAACTCGCTGCGGGCCATTGACAGCATGATGCTGAGCCCTGAAAGTGTGGTAGCTGATATTGGGGCAGGAACAGGCTATTATACTTTTAAAATAGCTCCTTTACTACCCAAAGGTAAAATTTATGCCATAGAGTTACAGGATGAGTTTGTTTCCGAACTGAAAAAGCGCAGGCAGGAACTAAATCTCCCGCAGGTGGAAGTGGTAAAGAGCGGTACTCAGTCTTTAAATGTGCCTGCGGCGTCGCTTGACTTGGCGTTTATGGTAGACGTATACCACGAGCTGGAATACCCCCAGGAGATGCTGCAGGCAATACACAAGGCATTAAAACCCGATGGAAAATTGCTTTTGATGGAGTACCGCGCCGAGGACCCGAAGGTGGCTATTCGGGAGCTACACAAAATGACTGCCAAGCAGGTACAGAAAGAGTTGGAGGCAAATGGTTTCAAGCTATTCCAGCGGAAAGATTTTCTGCCGATTCAGCATTTCCTGATGTTCGAAAAATCGGAGAAAGAGTAAAAAGCATGGAGAAGTTTCTAAGCTGCAATGAGATGATCCGGTCCCAAGCTTTTTAAAAAAATAGAGGCTGCCCAGGTAAAAGCAGGCAGCCTTCTTATTATAGTATTAACCATTTCTGGTGCTCTTCCCTATTATTGAGAAGGATGATCCAAGATTTTTAATTTCACGAGCTACTAGGCTTGCTTTACCAACTGTACCTCACCTTGCAGTTTTAATTCTTCGCCTAGCATTACGCCTCCTGTTTCCAGTGCTGCATTGTAGGTAATACCCCAATCTTTACGGTTGATCTTGCCACTGAAAGAAAAACCAGCCTTAATGTTTCCCCAAGGGTCAGTTGCTACACCATTGTGCTCCACCGAGAGCTTTACTGGCTTGGTAATATCTTTAATGGTAAGATCGCCTACCACGTTAAAGGTATCGTCGTCCACTTTCTCTATTTTAGTAGACACAAACTTCATGTTCGGGTAATTTTCTACGGCAAAAAAGTCAGCGTTACGCAGGTGCTCATCACGCTGTTCGTTGCTCGTGTTAATGGAAGCTGGGTTTATGTTAGCCACCACTTTTGCACTTGAAAAGTCATCACCCACTGTTTCTGCTTCTGCTTCAAAATCAGTGAATTTTCCAGTCACGTTCGAAATCATGAGGTGCTTAATTTTAAAGCCCAATTCGCTGTGCGTTGGATCTAAAGACCATTTAGTTGTTGCCATTGTCTATTGAATATATTTAACTTTTATAATATTATTTAACTCTATTAACTTTTCTAACACTGTTAGGTTATATGCAAAAAATTATGCTTTCAAACCTGAAATAAAACCACGAATAAAATCTTTTAACACCATCTGGTTTAATTCTTCTTTATCCTGCTGAGCTCCCATCATGTTGATAGAGATGAGACCATGCAGCATAGACCAATAGGTATGTAACTTAAGAAAAGGATCTGTGTCAGGATGTTGGCCTTTGGAAATTAGCTCCCGGATAGGCTGCAGAATCAGTCCACTAAAAGTACTTAGTTCGCTGATCTGGTTTACAGTCTCGCAGGAGGGTATTCCTAAACCATACATTACCTGGTAGTAAGCTTTGTTGTTAAAGGCAAACCTCCAATAAGCATATGCCATACCTTCAATTTGGCTTTCCGGATCAGCAGCAAGTTCTATGGCCTCCAGCAAATCGTGGTTTAGCTTTCGAAAACCTTGCTTTGTTAACTCCAGTAATATCGCCTCTTTGTTCTCGAAATGGTCATAAATTACCGGCACACTGTACTCAATCGCATCAGCAATTTTACGGATAGAAAGTGCCTGCCATCCATCCTCCACCACCAGTTGCCAGGCAGCTGCCAGTATGGATGCATGCAATTCTTCTTTATGCCGTTTCTTTCGTTCTGTTATGCCCATTATACTCCTGTTATTTTACCTAACAGTGTTAGCAAATTTAAAAGTTCCTTATCAATTCACAAAATTATCTGCCTATATCCTTTTATTAGTTGTGCTGAAGCTTTAATGAAGTTCTAAACCGGAGTATAAGTGAAACCTGCAGCAATTGCTCAGAAACTAACTGTTTAAGAATTGGAATCGGGTGACAGGTGATGTAAGGGTTATAAGATTTGAGGCGTCCAGAATTTGGACCAACCTACCACACACCTACAGGTCTATTAAGAGATAATCTTAAGCCCGAAGCCCTTGCATCAGGATACCGTGGATCACCCCTAACCTGGCTTCAAAGTCTGCAAATTTGTTTTCGACCAGCAAGCCGACTTCTAATCCACGGAAAGCGCAGACAAGGCCAAAAGCAACAGCATCCACGTCCTCGGCTGCATAATGTGCAAATTCCCCGTTTCCAAGACCAAACTTCAGGATGTTCCGCACCAGGCTCAGCTCCTTCAGTTCATATCTTCTGTGCAAGTCCATGATATGGTGCAAATTGGCTTCTATATCACCCCGTAGAATTGTCCAGAGATTAGCTCTACCCTGCACAATATTAAATTTAGTCAGGAAAAACACTTTGAGTTTCTCTTCTGCCGTTTCTACTTTATCGACCTCCTGCTTTACAATACGAAAGACTTCCTCCATCTCACGGATTACAACCGCATCAAAAATCTCATCCTTACTTTTGTAGTAATAATAAAGCGTGCTCTTCCCCTTGCCTGCGGCCTTGGCTATATCTTCCATGGTAGTTTTAGCTAAGCCAAAATGCCCAAACAATTTCTGCGCCTCGTTTAATATATCCGACCTAATGGCCTCATCCTTGTTATCGCTCATACATTATCGGCAAAAATAGCGCCGGCCAAAAATACCCGGAATATTTGATTTAGACAATTTACAGTTGCCATCTGCTGCAATTTTCTGCCATGCCAACCTAAGACAAAATGTTTGCTTTGCCATACTTTCCTAAGCCTTTAGTTGTTGCACAGATGCATTTATCATCTAAAAATTCAATAATGGCGAAGAGTAAGCAAGTGACAACGTTACATATTTAAATCGTGCTAAAACCATTCTGAAACCCTTAAGGGTAACTAGCTTTTTTTGCTTCCGGAAGGGAGTTTTTATTAGAATAATTGGTGGTTGGTGGCTAATTGGTGAGTGCTGTATTATTAATTGTAAATTAAGTATCAGGGAAAAAAGCAGTATTGCCTCAAAGCGTCTGCAGCTCCTGCAAACGTATGTACTGGAAATGAAAGCTTAAGAAGTAGCCTAATACCCAAAACCACCAAAAAGCCTCCGGAAGGCTAATTTCATTAGAATAATTTAGCAGTAGCACTATGTGGAATCTGCGTACCTGTTTAGAAAGTGCTAGTAACAGGATAGTACATTGTGGTACCCTTTTTACTGGTAAATTATTTAAGTAAAATCGGCAAAAAACCTGTCTTAGATTCCTAATTAATAGTTAAAATTACGATACCAGGATGTTGTAACTGTCGCTAAAATAATACAGAAAAAGGCCTTTTGTGTTTATTACTAAAATTATCAATTAGAAGAACCTTCATGTCAGCAATATTCAGAAGCCATTTAGACAAGTTCATACACCTTTCAGATCAGGAATACCAGGAGATACTGACCTTCTTTGAGGCCCATTCGGTATCTAAAAAAGAGTATCTGCTGCAGGAAGGACAGGTATGTAAAAAGCACTATTTCGTTCTTAAAGGCTGCCTCAGAAAGTTTTTCATAAACGAGAAGGGGGTGGAGCAGACAACAGAGTTTGCCATCGAGAACTGGTGGTTAACAGACCACATTGCCTACGAACGGCAATTGCAATCTGGCTTTCATATTCAGGCGGTGGAAAAAGCAGATTTGCTTTCCATCAGCCACTCTTCACAAGAGAACCTGCTGCAACAGCATCCGAAAATGGAGCGTTATTTCAGGTATGTCTACCAAAGAGCCTTTGCGGCTTCTCAGATGCGTATTAGGTATCTGTATGGTTTATCCAGGGAAGAACTCTATCGTCATTTTAACGAGCATTACCCTGAATTTGTGCAACGGGTACCCCAATATCTGTTGGCTTCCTTCCTAGGATTTACGCCAGAATATTTAAGCGAAATCAGAAGCAGGAATCGTTCTTAAACTAGTTTAAGTATATTCAGCGCAGCCCTACCGACCTTTGTTTTATCTCTTACTCTAACAAAAAACAAATGGAAAAGCGCTTAAACATTATGGAATCACAACCTATGGCGGCAAAAGCTATGTATGGGTTAGAAGCCTATCTTTCGACAACACAATTATCGAAATCACAAAAAGAGTTGATCAAGATCAGGGCTTCTCAAATAAATGGCTGCGCTTTTTGTATAGACATGCACACGAAAGATGCGCTTCTAAACGGTGAAACAAATCAACGTATTTTTCTGCTAAATGCCTGGAAAGAAACAGCTTTATTTACCGAAGAAGAAAAAGCCATACTGGCCATAACAGAAGAAGTTACTCTGATACATCAGAAGGGTTTAACGGATGACACGTATAAAAAAGCCGAAGAAATTTTTGGAGCAAGCTACCTGAGCGAGATCATTATGGCTGTGGTCACCATAAACGCGTGGAACCGGATAGCTATAAGTGCGCAGCTAGATGTTCCCAGGTAAGGCATGGTCCTGCCCTACCCTCTTACCTCTGGTCGGCAGCTGTTACTGGGGAATAAGAGCTACACGGAGATGTAAAAAAGGAGAAGCCGGTTCAGAAAACACTGAACCGGCTTCTCCTTTTTTACACTGTATATACTCCTTAGAAGCTTATGCTCTTTTCCCTTTTTTGTATGCCAGGTAGTAAACCTGTGGCAGCACGATCAGGGAGAGAATCATACAAATCATCAGGCCTCCTACAATCATAATGGCGAGCGGCTTCTGAATTTCAGACCCCATACCCGACGAGAGTGCTGCAGGCAGCAAACCGGCCGACCCCATGATTGCAATCATAAACACTGGCCTGATACGGCTGTACACCCCTTGCGAAATCGCTTCTTCTAAAGGCAGGCCTTTCCGCAGATATTCTTTCATAACTGCAATCAGGATAATACCATCTATCGTACCTACACCAAACAAGATGATAAAGCCTATACCAGCTGAAATACCAAACGTAGTGCCCGAGAGCCACAGCGACAGGAAGCCCCCGACGAAGGCAAACGGAATAGTAATGAGTGAAATAACAGTATCCTTTAAGTTTCCGAAGTTTACAAACAACAGGAAGAAGATAAGCAGAAGCGAAATAGGTACAATGTAAGTTAAGCGCTTGGTAGCTCTTTCTTTGTTTTCAAACTCTCCTGCCCAGGTTAAGGCATAACTTTCTGGCAATTGTACCTGTTCATCTACCCGCTGTTGGGCCTCTTTTATGGTGCTACCTAGGTCGCGACCACGTATTGAGAAACCAACGGCAATGTAACGGCTGCTGCCTTCGCGGTAAATAAAGGCTGGTCCCGTAAAGAAGCCCACATCCGCTATTTCGTAAAGCGGAATCATAGAACCTCCATTGGCTGGCACTAATATATTCTGAATCTCAGTTTCTGATTTTCGGAATGGCTCCGCATAGCGAACCCGCACATCAAAAATACGCTCATCTTCATAAAAAGAGGTAGCTGCTTTACCGCCTATAGCCATTTCTATCACGGCCTGTGCATCTGCCATACTCACCCCATAGCGTGCCATACGTGTTTCTTCCAGTTTAATGCGCAGTTCCGGCAGACCAATATTGCGGTAAATATTCAAGTCTTCTATACCTGGTACATCCTTGATAGCTTCTGCCACCTGATCTGCAGATTTTTCCAGCTCGAACAAATCGTTACCGAAGATCTTTACTACAAGCGAGCTTTTTACACCCGATACATATTCTTCCACATTGTCCATAATCGGCTGGCTGAACCCGAATATAACACCTGGATAAACCGTTAAAGATGATTCCATTTCCTGCAAGAGCTCATCTTTTGTGATCTTGCGATTCCAGTCCTTCTCATCTGCCAACTGCACGTGGAATTCAATGTTAAAGAAACCGGTTGGGTCCGTTCCATCGTTTGGCCTTCCTGTTTGTGTCAGCACAAACTGCACCTCTTCGAACTCTCTGAACTTGGCTTTCATTTCTTTTGTCAGCTTCACCGATTCCTGAAGGCTCACACTGTTCGGTAAAGTTGCCCGCACATAGAGAGCGCCCTCGTTCAGCTTTGGAATAAACTCTGTTCCTAATTGGCTAAATCCGAATCCGCATAGTGCCAATAAGATCACAAACAAGGTAATAGTTAATTTTTTAGAAGCCGCACCCAACTGGTACAGTTTAAACATAACACCCCTGATAAAATTGGTAATCGGGTTATCGCGGTCTACCACATTCTTGTTCAGGAGCACCTTACACATGGCAGGCACATAAGTTAGGCTGAGTAAAACGGCCCCAATTAAGGCATAACCCAATGTAAAGGCCAGCGGCGCAAACATTTTACCTTCCACTTTCTGGAACGTGAAGATAGGCATCAGGGCCACGATCAGGATTATCTGGGCGAAGAAAATCGATTTTGCCACCCCTCTCGTCTGGTTCTTGATAATGCCCAGTTTACTTATTTTGTTAAAGCGGGGCATACCCAGTTGTTGGGCCCGTTTATCGAGACCTACAAATACATGCTCCACCACCACCATAGTACCTTCCAGCAAGAGGCCAAAGTCTACCGCACCAATTGAGATAAGGTTGGCCGGCAAACCCTGTATGCGAAGCATTACCATGGCAAACAAGAATGCCAGCGGAATAACAGAGGCTACAATAACAGTAGTACGCCAGTTAAACAGGAAAATAAACACCAGCACCGATACCAGTATAATACCTTCCACCAGGTTGTGCGTAACAGTACTCACTGTGTTATCTACTAGTATCGTTCGGTCATGGAAAGCCTGTATTTTGACATCAGATGGCAGAATCCGCTCATTGAGCTCATCAATCTTCCTTTTCAGTCGTTCTATAACCTCACTAGGGTTCTCGCCACGCAACATAATCACAATACCCTGCACCAGGTCATCCTCGTCGTCGAGGCCCACCTGCCCCAGGCGAGGCTTAGCTGATATATTTACATCCGCCACGTGCTTAACTAATACAGGCGTGCCGTTTACATTTTCGATGAGAATGTTTTCGATATCAGCAACACTTTCCAGCAATCCAACGCCACGAACAGCATATGCCTGATCGCCTTTTTGAATCACATCACCACCTACATTAATATTACTGTTCTCCACCGCCTCGTATACATCGAGGGGCGAGAGGTTGTAGTTGGCCAGTTCAACAGGGTTCACCTGTATCTCATAAATTTTCTCTTCACCGCCAAAGCTAACTACTTCTGCAATGCCGGGTACACCTACCAGCTCGCGCTCTACAACCCACTCGTGTATAGCAGCAAGTTCCCGCACAGGTCGAGATTTACTTTGGAGCACATACCTGAAAATTTCGCCTGTGGCACCTGAAGGCGGCTCTACTTCTGCCTCTGCTCCGTCTGGCAACTCAATGCTTTGCAGCCTGTTTGAGGCATATTGCTGGGCATAAAAGTCATCTACGTTCTCATCGAAAAGCACTGTAACCACCGACAGCCCGAACAGGGAGGTGGAGCGTACCTCTGCTTTTCTTGGTATGGTATTCATTTGCCTGGTAATAGGCAAAGTCACAAACTTCTCTACCTCTTCCGCACTTCTCCCAGGCCATTGGGTAATAATGCGGGCCCTGGTGTTGGTTACATCCGGAAAGGCTTCTATCGGAGTTCTGACATAGCTGAAAATACCAGCTGCAACCAGAAGCGCCGTCAGGAAGAATACTATTATATGGTTCTTAAGCGAGAATGATACTAAACTCTGAACAAATTTATCCATGTGGTAAGTCGGTGCTTTCTTCTTTTAGTTATGAATCTGGTTATAAAGCAGCAGGTGATTTTCGGTCACAATTTTATCGCCTTCCTTCAACCCATTCTTTACCACAACTGCTGTGCTGGTTTGGTACACTGGCTCCAGTTCCACAATCTCAAAGTTGCAGCTGTCGCGGTATACCACTACCTGGTGTTTGGAGTCGGTAAAAATCATGGCTTTGGATGGAAAGGCCAGCAGGTGCGCCAGCTCCGGGTCTGAAGTGTCGTTTTCCTGGTTCACGAAAACGTTCACAAACATTTCAGGCTTCAGCAGCAGGTCCTTGTTTTGCAGGCGAATGCGTGCTTTCAGTACCCGTTCTTCGGTATCGAAGGTGTTGGCAAGCCGATCAATCTTTCCTTCAAAAGTTTGGTTAGGGTAGGCAGAAGCTCTAACAGAAACAGACATGCCCTCGCGGATGCTGCTGAGATTTCCAGCATACACATTGGCCATTACCCAAACCTCCTCCAAGTCTGAGATTGCAAAAAGAGGCTCATCTCCCGCTTCTATCTGCTGCCCGCTTACAATATCTTTCGACAAAATATAGCCGCTGAAAGGGGCACGCACTATCAGCACGCCACGCTCCAGGCTGCCGCCATATATAGCCAGGTTCTCTTGTACTTTGGCGATCTCCAGTTGCGCCATTTCCACTTCCTGCTGTGCCTCAATTAACTCACGCTCCGAAGCAACGCCATCATCAAACATTTCCTGAGTAGCGCTTAACTGGCGCTGAGCCAGTTTTAGCTGTGCCTGTCCGGTACGGAGTTCGGCGTTCAGGCTGCTCAGCTCAGGGCTTCGTACTTCAAGCAATACCGCTCCTTTCTTCACGTAATCTCCTAAGCCAAAATTCACCTTCGATACCACACCGTCCAGCAAAGGCACAAAACGGAAGTATTTTTCAGGATTGCTCACCACTCTTCCGGTGAGTTGGGTCTGTAAGTTTTCGGAAACAGGCGTTACTTCTGCCAGCTTCATGTTTTTAGCGAGCGTGCCGGTAAGGCAGTAACCTGCGGCAGCCTTGCCTGTTCCCTGGCTTGCCGCTTCCTGTTGCTGGCACGAAGAGAAGGTAAGGGCAAGAGAGGCAACTGCCGAAAATTGTAATATTGTTTTAATCTGCAAGGAAAGTATCATATGTCGCTTCCAATTAATAAATTGAGTTCTTCTTTTTTAGATTCAAGGCTTCTGATGGTGTCGAAGTAGAGCAGTTTGTTATCTTTGAAAGCATCAAAGAAGTCCAGGAACTCCAGCAGACTTATATTTTTGCGTTGGAAGTTTCGGCTTACTCCAGCCAACACATCGTCCAGCTCATTGATATAGGTTTCGTCTATTGATTCGTAGAGATCCGCAAGTTCCACATAGTCGCTGTAAGCCCTTACTACCTCATTCCGCGCCTCCTGCACCCGCAGAGTATGTAGGTATCTGCCTTGCTGCACTCCTATCTGAGCTGCCTGAATATTTCCTTTGTTCCGGTCGAAGAAGGGTAAGTCCATTGATACTCCAAAGCCAATAAAATTGAGCAGGATATTACCGCCGCGATCGTAGTTGGCATTAAAAGTAAGGTCCGGAACTCGCATGGCACGCTCCAGCGTATGCTCCGCTTCTCTTACCCGTAGGTCTGATTGCGCCACCCGCACGTCAGGGTTATATTTTTCGGCACGTGCCAGCAGGCTATCCAGTGGTTGAGTAAGAAGGTAGGAGCTGCGGGAGATGTTAGGCGAATCTTCCAGGTAAATTGTTGTTTCGGCAGGCAGCAACAGCAAGGACTTTAAGCTCTGCTGTACTTCATTTCTTTCCTGTAGCGCTTCTTTTAATTCGGCTCTTAAAGAAAGGTCGAGTGCCCTTACCCGGTAAAAATCTGCTTTGGATATATTGCCGCTGCGCAATTGCACTTCCTGCGCGCGTATAAGCTGGTTGAGCACCTGCATTTGCTGCTGAAGTATTCGCACATTATTTTGCTGAAATTGCAGCTCCGAAAGGAGTGTACGGAACTCCGCTTTTAGCGACAGCAGTACTTCAGAATAGGCAACTTCTGCCAATTGCCGGTTGGCAACCTGCAACGATATATTCTTTTTACGTTTGCGGGCTGTTTGCACCAACTGGTCTAATTGTGCTGAGAGTTGCCTGTTCTCACCGAAACCGTTTCGAAAAAGAGGAGGGTTACCGTCGCCATAAGCAACCTGGTGTGGCGTTGCCCAAAAGTTTACCTCGCTTATCTCCAGCGATGGGTTAGGCCACGCTTTTGCCTGCAGAATCAGCGCATCGGCCTGGTCCAGGTTAAGTTTCTCTGCCAGCAGGGCCAGGTTACGCTCCAGAAAAATTCGCTCTGCCTCTACTCTTGTGACAGATAGGGTATCAGTCTGCTTCGCCTGCGTTTGCGAGGGCAAGCCGCATACGAGGAGTAAAATGGGTAGAAATAGAATGTAAGAAAATAGCTTTATTGTCATGTTGCCAGTGTAGCTTGTAAATTTGTTTTACAAAGCTATATCCACAACATTAAATGCTTCTTTGGCTAATATTAGAATTACATTAGAACCAGGTTAGTTTTGCATTAAATCCACTACGGATGGAGGAAATACCAGTTTAACTTCTGTACCCTGACCTGTAATCGAGGAAAGAGAAATCTCAATCTGGCAGAATTCTGCTATATGCTTGGTGAGCGACAAGCCAACTCCATGGCCTGGTTTGTAGTATTGGGTATTAGATCCTCTGAAAAACAGATCAAACACTTTCTCCTGTTCCTGTTCGGGTATTCCCGGTCCTGTGTCCTGCACGAGCAGGGCCAGTCGGTTCCGGTCCAGCTCCCTTAAAACAAGCTTTACCTTCTGATCTTCTGAAAATTTAAGGGCATTGTCTATAATGTTGGTAATGGCAGTGGAAACCAACTCGGGGTGCAGGTGCAGTTCCAGCAGGTCGGCATCTTCTACTTCGAGCAGCGTGTCTACTTCAGCTTCAGGATATTTAATCTTGAGTCGCTCCAGTACCTCCCAAAGTAGTTCATCCAGCCTGAAATTTCGGAAATGGGCCCGCGAGTCTGTTTGCTTTAACCCGCTAATGAGCAGCAAGCCTTCTATTACAGAGTTAATGTCGATTGTACTCTTCAGTATCTTTTGCAGAACCACTCGGTATTCCTCCTGGCTTCTTTCTTTGTGCAGGCTGAGTTCTGCTTCGCCTATAATGGCAGCCAATGGAGTTTTGAGCTCATGCGAAACGTTTTTGGAGAATTGTTTCTGTGTATTTACTCCCAGTTCCAGCCTATCCAGAAAGGTGTTGAGGGTTTTTATAAGCTCACTTAGCTCATCTCCGGGCTGGTTTACCTGCTCAAGGCGGGAGTTCAGGTTCTCAGTAGAAATGGTATTTACCTTGCGAAGAATGGAGGAAAAAGGCTTAAAGGTTTTTCTGGCCAGCAGCACATTCAGGATGTAATTCACCAGAACGCCAACCACAAACAGGCAGACTAAAACCAGGGCGAGATTTTGCAACCTCGTACGGCCGGAGTTATCCTCTCCAGTGGTTATAATTACGAAATTGCCCTGGTTATCTTCGTAATAAAGGCCGGTGTACTGCTTCCCGTTTACCAGAAAATTTTCTTTTCCTTTTCTGCGAATCCTGTTTAAGGTTGATTTTTCTACCGGGAAAGAAGAAATTTCCGGCACAAAGGCTACCTGATCGTTTGCATCATAAATCTGAACGACCTCTTTATCTACCCGGTTAAGGTACCTGCTTTCGTACTCATGGTATTTTTGCTTGTTCAGCTCATCTTTTTCTAAATAGATGATCGCCGATAACAAGGCTCTACCCTCCAATTTGTTATAAAAGTAGTTAATGGTTTGTTTCTGGTAAATGTACAAGGTACTACCAAACACTAACAGGAGCGTAAAAGCACATACAAGCGTAGAGCGTATTGCGAGCTTCTGTTTAAGATTCATTTGTTTTGCGAGCCAGCATATAGCCTCTTCCTTTAATGGTGTGTATCAGCTTATAAGAAAACCCTTTGTCTATTTTGTTTCGCAGGTAATTGATATACACATCTACTACATTGGTATTAGTGCTGAAATGAATGTCCCAGACGGCCTGCGCGATTTCCACCCTCGAAACGACTTTTTCCCGGTTCCTCAACAAGAAAATCAATAAGTTGAATTCTCTTGAGGTAAGGGAAATTTCGGTATTTCCCCTGGCAACTTTGTTCTGTTCTACATTTACCTCCAGGTCAGCATATTTATCTGATTCAAAAATGCCTTGCTCCAGCTGCTTCCTTCGCATGTGAGCATTTATCCGGGCCAGCAGTTCTCTGAAATGAAAGGGCTTTGCCATAAAATCATCGGCACCTGCTTCCAAGCCTTTTACTCGCTCTTCAGGGTTTCCTAAGGCGCTAAGAAAAATTATAATAGATTTGATGTTCCGTTTGCGGGTAATCTTGCATACCTCATAACCATCTATACCTGGCAGCATGATGTCAAGAATTATAACATCGTACTCATTTTCGCTAATTAACGTTACAGCCTGGAAACCATCCGATACTAGTTCAACCTGATATTGATTATCTGTTAAACCCTCTTTTATAAAGGAGGCTACACTGGCATCATCTTCAACTAATAAGCATTTTATCATAGGTGGATATTCTGGAGTTTGAGCTAAAATTAAGCATTATAAACTGAGTTAGAAACCAAATTAACTTCATCACCAGATAATCAAAGGAAAACTACTCGCTTGCCTTATAAAGACGACCTGCAGTCTTTACTCCACCATCCGTTATCAAAGCACGATTTGAGCAGGGAGGCTATGTCTATTATAATAAAGAGTAATTAGGTGTAACGCAGCACCAGTGGCTCTCCTCTAAGGCTATCTTTACCTCCATACCTGGTCTGGCACAACCAAATGCTAGACTTCCCTCTCCTATTCCTATCAAGAAAAACCTATTTAACATGCTTCAGTATATAATATCAACCCAGAGGTAACAACTGTTGAATCTGGAGACCCTTATCCGGTGCCGTTAGGACATACTTGTGCTGAAGCCGGTGAAGCGCAGCCGACACAAGAAACATGCTAGGTGTGCGCTAGTTCGAAAAATTACTGTTATAAGATAAGAAGGGTAAGGCTGAAAAAGAAGAAGGCTTATGTTATTTCCTGTTTCCTTCCTGCTGCTGTTTTTCCTGAGCTCTTTGCCCACCCAGGAAGAGCCTTATACAGCAAAAAGAGAAGCCATGGTGCAACGGCAAATTGCTGCCAGAGGCATAAAAGACAAAGCTGTACTAAAAGCTATGCGTTCTGTTAAGCGGCATTTGTTTGTACCCGCCTCACAAGTAGAAAATGCTTACGAAGACCACCCATTGCCGATTGGACATGACCAGACCATTTCTCAACCTTTTATAGTAGCCTACATGACGGAGGTGCTGAAGCCTCATGAGCAGATGCGAGTACTGGAGGTTGGCACAGGCTCCGGTTACCAGGCTGCTGTGTTGGCAGAAATTGTAAAAGAAGTGTATACCATAGAAATAGTGGAAGCTCATGGTAAAATGGCTGCAGAGCGGTTAAAAGCTCTTGGCTATAACAATGTACAAGTCAAGATCGGAGATGGCTACCAAGGCTGGAAAGAGCATGCTCCCTTCGATGCCATTATCGTAACAGCCGGGGCTGAAACTGTACCTCCTCCCCTGTTCGAGCAACTGAAAGAAGGTGGTCGCATGGTAATTCCTGTTGGCCCTGTGCGCCAGACTCAATCACTTAAGCTGATCCAAAAGAAAAACGGGAAGGCCGTAAGCAAGCACCTGATGCCTGTGGTGTTTGTACCTTTTACAAGAGAAGCAGCATCGGAATAAGCTCAGGAACCAGCTGCTTTTTCATTTTCGGTGCTATGGTTTGCTATAATAACCGGAGGAGCAGGATACAGGAAATTCCGGATCTCTTTCATGTAATTCAGGCTGCCATTGGTCAGGTTACTTAACACGATAATGGTGCTATGATCTTTGGGATTTCTTAAAAAATAGGTGTTAAATCCGTGCCACAGGCCACCATGGTACACAACGGTATCGCCACTTTCTACCTGCCGAATGCGCCAGCCAAACCCATAGTCTTCTGTTTTCTTATCAACTCCGTTCGTAACGGCAAAAGCTTCTTTTAAGGTCGCCCGCTTTACCAGTTTCTGTGTGTAAAGCGCCTGGTCCCATTTATATAAGTCTTCTACAGTAGAATACACGCCTTTATCGCCCAATACAGAATCGAGGTAATCTGGGGTTCTTTTTCTTCTACCGCTGAGGTAGCCAGTGGCAACCACACCAGGCTGGGCAATAAGTTCCGGGTTGTAAGTGTAGGTGCGGGTCATTTCCAGTGGCTCAAAAATGCGCTTCTGTAAAAAGCTCTCGAACGAAATACCGGAGGCTTCCTCTACAATGGCAGCTAAAAGTAAATACCCCGTGTTGCTGTAGAAAAAGCGCTTATCGGGCTGGTAATACACCTGTGGCTGATGCTCCGTTAACAGCTGCAATACCTGCTGGTTGCTGATAGGTAAATTGCGGTTGGGCCAGTGCTTTTCGCTAAAATAAGTGTAATCGGGCAAACCAGAACGGTGCGTGAGCAGATGCCGGATAGTTATACCTTTGTACGGAAACCACGGAAAGTATTGCTGCACACTGTCTTCATAGGTTAACACCCCTTGCTCTTTCAGCATCATAATGGCCATGGCTGTAAACTGCTTGGATACGGAGGCCAATTGAAATACTGTTTGGGTAGTAAGGGTGTCTTTGCGTTTGAAGTCAGCATAACCGAAGGCGCCCTGGTAAATAACCTGGTCGTATTTAGTTACCAGCACCGTTCCGTTAAAACCTTTCTTCTGGTGCAGGTACTTAAACATAGAATCGACCTGCATACAGAGTTGAATAGCGCTGCCTTCTGTAAACGAAGCTGGAACAACTACCTCTTCTTTTTGATCTTTATCTTCAAAAAGATCAAAGAAAGAACTGTCGTTACCGGGTTCCGAGCAGGAAAAAAATAATAAAAAGAAGCAAAAAGCTGCCGTGCGGTGAAGCAAGCATTCGAGCGATCGGAAAAAGGCCATACCAGAAAACCAACATAAAAATCCAGGCTTAAATATACTTCATCTTGGTGGTTACTTTGGCCTTACCTGGCAAGTATTTTTTACCTGCTTCACCTCCTTTACAAGCTACTTCACCAAATCCAGAAATTCCGTTACCATTCAGCCTGCTGTAATAAAATTAGAAGGAATAAATAGAATCGTAGCGCGATCTTCAAACAACTTTTGGTACTTAGATGTAGTAGAGGTTGAGGAGCCGACAACCCACAAATTCTATGGATTCACCTTATTCAGCAGCTAGTATTAACTCTTTTTTTATAGACCAGGTTAAAGGCCATGCCATTTTTGCCACCGACACCAATGGGATTATTACCACATGGAACAAGGGGGCAGAGCGACTTAAAGGATACACTGAAGATGAAATAATAGGGCAGTTTTATGGCATATTGCACCCCGACAAATACCAGCAGGCAGGCAAACCAGAAGAGGAGCTCGAGCAGGCATTGCGCGATGGTGTTTATGAAGCCGAAGACTGGCGCAAACGGAAAGATGGCACTCTGTTTTGGGCAAGCGTTATGCTGACTCCTATTATGTCGGCCGAGGGAAAGCATATTGGCTATACCAAAGTTACAGGCGATTTAACCAAGCAAAAAGCGCTTCAGGATAAGCTGGCGGAAAGGCAGAAACTGGTGTTAGACGCTAAAAACAATGAGCTTCGAAAGGTTAACATGGACCTCACCAGCTTTATTTATACAGCTTCACATGACCTGCGTGCTCCCATCATTAATATTGAAGGTTTAACCGATCTGCTGAAACAGGACCTCAAAAAGGCGAACTGCTTCAGTCCTGAGACGGAGTTTATTTTGCAAGGCATCAAAGATGCTGTAATTCGGTTTAAGCAGACAGTGGAGGACCTGACAGAAATAAACAAGCTTCAAAAGAACATTACCTACCACCATACAAATGATATTCTCAATATTCAGGAAGAGTACGAGAACGTTCTGGAAGATCTGGATTATGCAATTGCCCCTGGCTCCTGCTTTATGAAAACAGATTTTAAGGTACACCAGTTAAAATTTCCAAAGAAAAGCTTCCGAAGCATTTTGTACAACCTGCTTAGCAATGCCGTAAAGTACCAGGCACCAGACCGGGAGTGTATAATTAAAACACATAGCTGGCTGGAGGAGCCGTATGTGGTGCTAGGCATAAAGGATAATGGCCTGGGCATAAGTAAGCACCAGCAGGAGCAACTCTACACCATGTTCAAGCGCTTTCACGATCATGTAGAAGGATCAGGAATAGGCCTTTATATGGTAAAAAAGATTATTGAACAGGCAGGTGGTAAAATAGAAGAAGAAAGTGAGGAAGGATCAGGCACATTTTTCAGAGTTTATTTTCAGGCAGCCATATAAGCATCGCCTTAACCTGATGTTATGTTAGCACAAGTAACTCGTTTAAGCTTGCCTATCACCTTCTTAAAGTGGATGTTGTATTGCCACGGGCTAAGCCTGTAACATTTCCGGCTCGTTTTGTAGTGTTGGTTTAACCGGCTGTGCAATCCGGATTACGCGAGCCGGATTACCTACTGCAATGGCATTGTCTGGCAGGTCTTTGATAACCACAGAGCCCGCTCCTATTTTCACGTTGTTCCCAATCCGGATTTCGCCAATAATGCACACGTTCGCGCCAATCTCCACATTATCGCCAATAATGGGCGAGCCAGAATAAGATCCATCCTCGCGGATAATGTTGCCGATGGTGGTTGATTGCCGGAGGTAACAGTTTTTACCGATAGTGGTACAGCCGTTTACCACCAGGGCCTGCCCGTGAAACAGGCCTAAGCCCGGTCCTACAGCTGTCCAGTGGGGCAGCTCTATGCACAGAAACCATTCGACGAATACTTTATAAAAAGCCAGGTAAGGAAGCCAGAGCACTCTTAGCAACTTATTATTAATAGAGGCAGGTCGGGCAAGGCGAAACAAAAACATGACAAGCCTTCCTTTTAAATTGCCCCTGTTCGCATCCCAATCCTGAAATAAATATGATATCATAAAACCTTAAATTTATTCTGAGGCTTACGAGCAATACCCGGCCGGCGTTGCACTAGCCGGAGTATGAATTTATGAAAACATTTGTGGTAACATAGGAATGAAAAAGGGGCTATAGCATCTCTAAATTATTTAAATAAAATTGCCCTTCCCGAGGCTTTTACGAGATTTTAGACACTAGGCTTTAGATGCAAAAGTTTTTCCGGGTACCTCTACTTTGAGTACTTCTATGCCCGATTTGCCAGCAGGCACCTGCGTTGTCTGCACGCTGGTATTGATGTTAGAACCCCTTCAAGATACAGTTTGTCGAAAATCTCGCCGATCACGTGGAAAGAAAACACCAGGTTGGGGCTGACATTGCCAACAAACAAACGCAGTTTTTCTCCTACTTTGGCTGTAATGGCCTTGTCGCGGGTCCGGGCCCCAACAGTGCCGCTGAACAACACATAAGATGGTTTTTCATCGAGGGGGTTTTCCATGTCAGAAGGTTGCAGGCCCGGAGCACCAAAGCTGCCCTTCGTATAAAAGTCGCCCTGTATATTGTAAAGTTCTTTGTCAACCGGGTCCATCCCCTCTTCCGGCTCCACCATAATTAAGCCATACTTGCCGTTTGCAAGGAGCATCCCTCCCGGAGCAGTTGGGATAGTGGTATACATAGAGGTCTGGGTGCAAGGCTTTAACTACTTTCGCCAGGTTTGAATCACTTGCTACAGCTGGTCAGATCCCTAGCTTTAAAGTGTATATCCAAGCAGATGGCCGGCGCATCTCCTCCGATGATGCTAAAGAAGAGCAGGAAATAAAGCTCGACAAAGAAACGCTTGCTTCACTACAGTCATATTTTGAGGGAACAGACGCCATTGCGCAAACCTCTCCGGATTACACCTGCCTCAAAAGCATGGTGAAAGCTAAAACTACTACTCTAGAACGGATGCTGCAGCCAGGGCAATCAACAGACAACGACAGCCAAGGATAATTTCCTACTGCCTATGTTATACCAGAACCTTTCAACACCTGCTAACAAAGGCTTTAACCCGTTTGCCAAGATCATTTAGCTTGATGAGTATGTTCCCAAGGCATCGGTGTAACAGAAAGCCTAAGGCCTTTTGCCTCTAAAAAACCTCTGGAAGGCAAAAACCATTAGAAGAATTTGATTGTTAGTTTCTGGTTGCCATAGAAAGCTCAACTAGCTACGATTCATAACAGTACCGTGCGGTAGCTACAGGACAGACACCTTCGCCAGGTGCATCCAAAGACGATTTTTTGTTTGAGCGTTCAGCGAGTTCAAAATCGTCTTGATTTTTTTGGTTCTTTTTGTATCAAGACAAAAAGAACAAGAAAGCCAGCTATGCAATAGCTTTACGCAAATATCACAGAAAGAAAGCAACTATGCGAACTTAGACTATAACTGCAACTCCAGTAGCCAATGCTAACGAATCTCGCTCACGCTAGAAAGTTAAACCGTTGGCATGAAAGTACGAGCTACAAGCTCGCACTAGCGAGGAACAGCAGCTATGTGAACTTAGACCTAAAAGCTTAAGGCTCTCACTCACAAGATCCTTCCAAAATGACATAGCGGATAGGGCACAGAGAAGATAAGCCTAGGTTAATTATACTATTTTCTATACTTCAACAGGCCCTGAGTTCTATATCACCAAAAAGCCTCCGGAAGGTCCATTTCATTAGAATAATTGATGTGCGGCAGCAAATCGTCTCTAAACAACCTCCACTATTCCAGAACTACTGCACCGCCACATCGCATAGGTATAGTGCTGATAATCTTTTATAATCGTAACAAGAAATTGCCAGTCGGCCATGTCGGTTTGAATGCCGGTGGTGTCTTTAACACGCTCAGCAATTTTTTCGAGCAGGTTATAGTTGCTGTGCTCCTGGGCCTTCGACAGCAGCTTTCTTATCAGGGCCACATCTTCGTCGGTCAGCACATTCACCTGCGGAAACTGAATCTGGTAATCTTCCTCTATCTCCACCTGAAATCTGGTTTGAGGTTTTACCGCTTTTGTTTTTATCACGCAGGTGCCTGCAGCCATATCGCCAAGGCGTTGCCCTTTGTTGCTGATAGCCGCAGTAACAAGGGCTAAAAGGCCATACGAAATGCCGGTATCGATGAGCCGGAACATCCAACGCAGCAGGTAATCTCCAATAGAGGGAGCGGCACCCGAAAGTTTTATTACTTTAATGTCGCGCGCCTTTTTTCCAATGCTTTGACCATTAAAGAAAATTTCGCAGAGCAAATGGTAAAAAAGCAGGGGAATACTCAGTAAAATATAGAACAAAGGCGATTTTATATTACCAATACCAGCCATAATAAAAGCAATACTGAATACCCACACCACATAAACCGCCAGATCGATGAGATGCGCCACTATTCTGTCTCCTACACTGGCTATGGCATAGGCTACCTCTACGTTTTGGGTTGTTCTTACTTTAATCGTATTCATACTAAAGAATTTCCTTTTATTTACATCACAATATACATATATTTGGTTTAGATTAAAATCCTATCGTTTTGCGCGAAGCTGCCTTCATAAAGAAAAATAAATTTAAGTGGAAGTCTTTCGAAACCCAGCAACCGTCGGGCCCTGATGAACTGGCCGACAGGTTTGTGGAGCTAACAAACGACCTGGCTTATGCCCAGACCTTTTACCCTAACTCCGACACCACCGCGTATCTTAATACACTGGCAGGGCAATTCCACCAGGCTATTTATAAAAACAAGAAAGTGAAGCAGAACCGGCTTATTACGTTCTGGAAATCTGAGCTTCCCTTGTTGTTTCGGCATCACCAGCGCCAGCTGCTCTATGCTTTTTTAATCTTTGCTGTAGCCGTATTTATTGGAGCGCTTTCCGCTGCCCTCGACGACACGTTTGTGCGCCTCATTTTGGGCGACTCTTATGTCAACATGACCTTGGAAAACATCAGGAAAGGAGACCCCATGGCGGTTTACAAGAGCCAGGGCGAAACCGAAATGTTTCTCTACATCACCCTTAATAACATAAAAGTATCTTTTATGGCTTTTATCCTGGGTGTCTTTTTCTCGGTCGGCACTGTGTGGATGCTCTTCAGAAACGGCATTATGCTGGGCGCATTTCAGTATTTTTTCTACAAACAGGGGCTGTTGCTGCCTTCTGTCCTGACCATCTGGATACACGGCACGCTGGAGATTGCGGCCATTATCATTGCGGGCTGTGCCGGTTTTGTGATGGGCAATAGCCTGCTGTTCCCCAAAACATATTCGCGGCTTCACTCTTTTAAAACCGGTGCACGGCAAGGCATTAAAATAGTTATTGGGCTGGTGCCGGTTTTTGTAGTAGCAGGTTTTCTGGAAGGCTTCGTAACACGGCACACCGAAATGCCCCTTGCCCTGAGCCTGCTCATAATAGCGGCTTCTGCGGCCTTTATCATTTTTTACTTTATACTTTACCCACGTTTACTGCACCAACCACATGCTAGAAAAAACTCAGAAGTTTAATTTCAGAGAGGAAAGAGATTTCGGGCAAAAGCTTAATGTCACCTTTTATTTTATAAAGTCACATTTCCGGCCTTTGTGCCGCCTGGTGCTGCTCTATGGTACACCGCTTGCCCTGGTATCGGGTTTGCTCTCCGGAGTATACCAGGCCCGCCTGATGCAACGCGTCAGTGGCGCCAGCTCTTACGACTCCTACGCCGATCTGAACTTTTTTAGCCAACTGAACTCCCTGAACTACTTTGCCATGCTGTTTTTTACGGTGGTGAGCGTACTGGTGCTTTCGCTAGCTGTTTACAGCTACATGGTGCTGTACCAGGACCACGACCAGGAAGCAGAACCTGCCGAAGTATGGCCGCTGGTGAAAGAGCACCTGGTAAAGGTTATTTACAGCGGCATTGCCATTGGCGTATTAATAGTGCTAACCGTGGCTTTGCTGGGTATTGGCGTGTACCTGAGTGTGGTAATGTCGATCTTCGTTATTGTAATGGTGCGCGAAGAAACAGGTTTTGTTGAAACAACAGAACGCTGTTTTGCCCTGGTAAAACGAAACTGGTGGGCCACCTTTGGCTTCATATTAACGGCCGGTTTCATTCAGGCAGTTTTCGGCTGGCTGGCATCCATTCCGGTAGGTATGGTAGCCTTTTTACGCGGGTTGCAGGTGCCTGGCATGGAGAGTGAGCTGCTCCTGGTAGTGGCCAGCGTTATTTCCTCCGTCCTGACTATTTACGTCTATGTCATTTCTATTGTGGCCGTCGGATTTCAGTATTACAACCTGGTAGAGAAAAAAGACGGCATCGGGTATTTAGAGCAAGCAGAGCTTATTGGCCGCCACCACCAGACCACCTCCGCAAATGAAGGCCACTATTAAATTTTATTTCTGGCTGATGTCCTTCTGCCTTTTCTCCGGATTTGGCTATGCAGGCTATGCCCAGGCACCAGATAGTGTGCAGACCACACAGCAAGAACTGGTGGTGCGCCTCCCCCACCCCGAAAAGCTGGCAGCATTACGAGCCGACAAAGATTTTGATTACCACGAGCAGGTACAGCAAGATAGCTCTTTCTGGGATCGCTTTACCCGCAAAGTAAGAAGCTGGATAAATAATCTCTTTTTCAAAGGCAAGTCCAGCAGCTTTTGGGAGTTTGTTATTTATGCGCTCATGGTTGGGATTGTTGTGTACGTAATCGTTAAAATGCAGAAAGTCGGAATTACCGAAAATAGAAGCAAAATGAATATCGCCGGTTCCATGCCTTACGATGTTGTGGAAGAAAATATTCATGCCCTGGACCTGAACCAACTGATAGAAGAAGCCATTAACAACCAGGAACTTCGCAAGGCTATACGGCTGCACTACCTGCTGAGCCTTAAAAAATTAACAGATGCCAACCTAATTAACTGGCAGCCTGGCAAAACCAACCGCAGCTATATCTCCGAAATTCAGCACCCGCACCTGCGGCAGGAGTTTGAGCAGCTCACCAGCATGTTTGAGTATGTGTGGTACGGTGGAGCCGGTTTAGGAACCGAACTCTTTTCTACTGCCCGCGCAGAATTTCTTCAATTCGACGCCCTAATTAAACAGCACGCATGAAGGGGTACCGACGCTACATAGCTCTTATTATGCTGCTTTTTGGAGCATTGGTTTTGCTGGAATATTTCAGGCCCAAACCCGTGGACTGGACCCAAAGCTATGCCACTCATGACAAAATTCCATTTGGCACCTACGCCTTGCACACCCTGTTGCCCGACTTGTTCCCCGAACAGCCGGTTCAGGTAGTGCGGGAGCCGATTTTTAACCACCTGCAGGATAGTAGCCTCACCGGCAACTACATTTTTATTAACGAGTATTTCGACGCCGACAGCCTGGACGTAAATATGCTGCTGGACTTTGTGCACAGGGGCAACCAGGTGTTTATTGCAGCCGAATGGATAGATGGCCTGCTGGCAGATACCCTGCACCTCAGCACCGAATCCCACGACAGCATGGTCCCCGACACCACAGCACTGATGTTTACAGGCCTTTCTGATGAGAAAGCCTACTCCTACCCCGCCAACCACTATGCCTATTACCTGACGGTACCAGATTCGTTGCCCTACGAACCGCTGGGGAGGAACAAAGCCGGAAAGCTGAATTTTCTGCGGATGAATTTTGGTGCCGGCGCTTTTTACATCAGCTCCGTGCCCCTTGCCTTTACCAATTATGAGCTCCTTACCCTCAACGAACCCAACTATGCTGCCACTGCCCTTTCGCACCTGCCCCTGCAGCCAGTGTACTGGGACGAATACCAGAAACTGGGCCGACAGGAAGAGGAATCGGTGTTCAGGGTGCTGCTGGCGCACGAACCCCTGCGGTGGGCTTACTATATTGGCCTCTTTACAGTGGCGCTGTTTGTGTTCTTTAAAAGCAAACGGACACAACGCGTTATTCCTGTGCTGGAGCCGCCCCGCAACACCACCCTCGATTTTGTGCAGGTAATGGGGAATCTGTACTTCAACAATGGCCACCACAAAAACATAGCAGAAAAAAAGATAACTTATTTCCTGGAATACCTGCGCACCCATTACCACCTGGCTACTAATGAGTGGAACGAGGAGCTACGCGAGCGGGTGGTAGCCAAAGCAGGCGTGGAGGCACAATTGATAAATCAGCTTTTTAACCTGATAGAGTCCATCTGGAGCAGCAAAGCCATAAGTGAGCAGATCCTGATGGAGCTAAACAACAACCTGGAAAATTTTTACAGACAGACACAAGCAAAGCCCACAAAGGCTGAAAAGAACGCATGGAAGAAGAAGTATTAACCACCGTACAAGAAAACAAAACCGATTATAGCGACCTGCACCAGGCTGTTGGTGCCATAAAGAAAGAACTGCACCAGCTGGTAGTGGGGCAAGATCAGCTGATTGAGCTGTTGCTCGTAGCCCTGCTCGCCGACGGGCATGTGCTGATAGAGGGGGTACCGGGAGTAGCCAAAACCCTGACAGCCAAACTTCTGGCCCGCACCGTGCAGGCAGACTTTAGCCGGATACAGTTCACTCCTGATCTTATGCCTTCTGATGTATTGGGTACATCTGTTTTTCACCCCGGCACCGCCAGCTTCGATTATAAGAAAGGTCCTATTTTTGCCAACATTGTACTGATAGACGAGATTAACCGTGCTCCCGCTAAAACACAAGCTTCGTTGTTCGAGGTTATGGAAGAGCAGCATATTACCCACGATGGCCAAGTGTACCCGCTTACTGCTCCTTTTGTAGTACTAGCCACGCAGAACCCGATTGAGCAGGAAGGAACATACCGGCTGCCCGAAGCCCAGCTCGACCGTTTTATGTTTAAAATTCTGGTAGGTTACCCTAGCCTGGCCGAAGAAGTAGCTCTGCTGGAGTTACAGCACAAGGGCAAAGATCTCAAACAGGACCTGGAGCGTGTGCAGCCAGTTCTCACAGCCGATCAGTTGCTCGTCCTGCGGCAGGCGGTTCAGGCCGTGCACCTCGACAGCAAGCTGCTGGAGTATATTGCGCAGCTGGTGGGCGAAACAAGGGTGAGCAAGTCTTTGTACCTGGGAGCTTCTCCACGCGCCTCTATTGCCTTACTGAACAGCGCCAAAGCCTTGGCTGCTCTCCGTGGAAGAGGCTTTGTAACTCCCGAGGATGTACAGGAGCTGGCACCGGCTGTGCTGCGGCACCGCATCCTACTTACACCAGAGCGCGAAATGGAAGGAATAACGCCCGATGAAGTTGTAAAACAGATTATCCAGAAAATAGAAGTTCCGCGCTAGTGCACTTTATTCGTAGCCTGTATTTTTCGAACCGTTTGTACCTGGGCCTGGCAGGGTTAGTCGTGCTTTTTGTGCTGTCCTTCTTTCTGCCCCTGCTGCTGGTTTTTTCCAAAATTGCTTTTGGGGTGCTCCTGCTGTGCTTCCTGCTAGACCTGTTTCTGCTTTACCGCACAAAAAAGGGCACCTTTGCCAGCCGGAGCATGCAGGAAAAACTCTCTAATGGCTCCGACAACGACATTTACCTGTACCTGGAGAACAAGTATTCTTTTAGCCTGCACGCCGAGGTAATAGATGAACTCCCCTTCCAGTTCCAGAAGCGCGACAACCTGTTCAGGGTGTATATTCCGGGCGGCCGCACCCATGTGCTGCACTACACCCTGCGGCCCACCAAACGGGGCAGCTATCATTTTGGGGCCATTAATGTGTTTGCGCTGGGGCCACTACAGCTCGTTAAAAGGCGCTATCGTTTTGCCCAGGACCAGGAGGTGCCGGTATATCCTTCCTTTATCCAGATGCGGCATTATGAACTGATGGCCATATCGAACAAACTGCAGGAGGTGGGCACAAAAAGGGTTCGGCGCATCGGAAACAGCTCTGAGTTTGAGCAAATCAGGCCGTATGTAACAGGCGATGACCAGCGCACCATCAACTGGAAAGCTTCTGCCAGGCGGTCGGAACTGATGGTGAACAGTTACCAAGATGAGCGGTCGCAGCAGGTATATTGCCTTATAGACAAGGGGCGGGTTATGCAAATGCCTTTTGAGGGGTTAACCCTGCTAGACTATGCCATTAACGCCTCGCTGGTGATAGCGAACATCGCGCTTAAGAAACAAGACAAAGCCGGGATTATTACCTTTTCCAATACCATAAGCAACCTACTGCCGGCACAGCGGAAGCCGGACCAGATACGCCGCATTCTGGAGTTGCTCTACAATCAGAAAACCCACTACCAGGAAACAGACTATGAGCGCCTCTATGTGGCGGTGCGGCAAAAAGTAACGCAACGTAGCCTGCTCCTGCTCTTTACCAATTTTGAAACTTTGAGCGGCTGCAGGCGCCAGCTGCCTTACCTGCGTGCCCTGGCCCGCCACCACTTGCTGGTGGTTGTTTTCTTCGAGAACACAGAGCTGCACACCCTGCTGCACAAGCCGGCCGCCAATACCGAAGAAGTATACACCAAAGCCATTGCCCAGAAGTTTGATTACGAAAAACGCCAAATCGTAAAAGAGCTGCAGCAGCACGGCATTCTCACCATCCTGACGCCGCCGGAGCAGCTTACGGTTAACACCATCAACAAATACCTCGACATTAAAGCCCGGGGAATGATTTAACCTGTTGCAAAGAGTAAAAGGGTTGATGAAGAAAATGAGTGTTTAGGAGACTTCAGAAATGCTGATTTTTTAGCTGCTTGTTGAAAGCGTTTTTTTTTGTAAGGAGGTGTGGGTGAAAGTAGCTATTGATGTTACGCACCTCCTTACCATGATTCTTGGTAGCAATGAATTCTTCTAATGAAATTGGCCTTCCGGAGGCAGTATGGAGATTATGATACAGAGCACCAACTCTCTTCCACGTGTTAAGTCAGCCTTTTCCATTATGTCATCCTGAAGGGATCTTGTGGGCGAGATCCTACAACAACCGCTAGTAGCTTTCTGGTTTAAATTCCTCGCTAGTGCGAGCTTGTAGCTCGTACTTTCATGCCAACGGTTTCACTTTATAGCGTGGGCGAGATTCTTTAGCTTCGGCTATGGAACATTTGGTCTAAGTTCGCATAGCTACTGCTGATGCTTTATCAAGCTGAAGTTATTTCATTGCTGGAGTCTTTGTTCTTTTTGTCTTGATACAAAAAGAACCAAAAAAATCAAGACGATTTTGAACTCGCTGAACGCTCAGACAAAAAATCGTCAGTAGTTGCACCTGTCAGATGTGTTTACCCTGTAGCATCCTGCCGCAATATTTTATTTAAGATTAGCTATAAGCTTATTAATTTTTCTAATTAAAATGCCCTTCCAGAGGAAGATGGTAAGTAAATGGCTTTAGGCTTTTGCTGGCACCTGATCTTTCTTTAGGATACCCTAATTTTGAATTTCTAATTTTTAATTTATCATAGGTCTGTGGCTTCCTTGTTTTGAATACAGCAGGGGTTTAGGCCTTTCACTAGCTCCAGAGAAGACGCTAGCTACCTTTACATTGCTTCGCCCAGATGCTCCTCATCTGATAAGGCCGACTTGATAAGCAGCTCGCGTAAGCGCTCAATGTGCACCTTCATCTCTTCGGCTCTTTCTTCCTGCAGGCTCACCCAGCGCTTATTGGAGTTGCTGCTTTCAGCCTGCGACATGTTCAGTAAAATGTTGCGTCGTTCTTCGAGGGTGCGCATGGCTACCCAAAGGGTTTCTTCCAGGGAGCTGGACATACCGTGCAGCAGGGTGTCCTGAGTGTAGGCGTGGCCGGAGTGGCACCTGTACCGCGTTACTGTGCCTGGCTGCGTGAGTTCCCAAAGCCCACCTCCACAATCCGGACAGCTATAGGCAGCTCTTTCTCCTATACTCTCTAATTCTTCGATACTGGTCATGTTACTGTTTTTCATAATTCGTTCCGTTATTCGAGCCTCCTGCCATATATCGGTTGGCACCGTCACCGATTCTGGGGCAGGCATATCAACAAGTTTAGTCAGCAGTGCTCCCATTTCGGTTAGCGGCACTACATGATCTGTGGTTACATTTCGGATTACATTTAATGGTAACTGCGGAAACTCTGCATCAGCAGGGTCCTGTACTACGGTTGTGCCGCCGGACCTGACTACAGACTCCATGCCAACGACACCATCAGACATAAACCCGGTAAGCACTACCCCAATAACATGAGGGCCGTGGTAAGCTGCCGCAGACCGGAACATGGGGTCGATGGCAGGCCTGAACTGGTTCTCGCGGGCACCACGCACTACTATTAAAGAGTCCTTGTTTAAGAGCAGGTGTTTATCGGCAGGCGCCATGTAAAGCGTGGCTGGCTCTATGGTATCCTCGTGTTGGGCTGCTTTGCAGGTAAGCGCTGTATGTTGGCTAAGTCGATTGATCAGGAAAGAAACTGAAGAGTCTACACTCAGGTGCTGCACCACAAAAATAGAGGCAGGTAAATCAGCTGGCAGTTGGTCCACCAACTTGCACAAGGCCTGCATACCTCCGGCAGATGTACCAATTACTATTATTTTGTTTTTAGTAGGCATCGTTCGCTCCTTCTTCCGTTTACCAGTATATGAGCTCATGTTTACGGTGGCTATGAACAGAGAGTTGATAGCAGCACCAGCTCCTGTAAAAATTAAGTAAGCACCGCTGCGTACTAATACTTATTCTGCATCTTCTGTCAATACTTATACTTTAGCCTCCTGAAGTTATAATGAATTTAAATTGGTAAATTGCAAATTGGTAACGTTTCAGAGATCAGGACTATTCTGCACATAAAAACCGGGCATGGCAAAGACAGAGAAAAAGCAAACATACAGTGCGGCTAAAAAGGCCTCTAAAGAAGTATACATTATCGGAATAGGTGCCTCTGCCGGAGGTTTGCAAGCGCTCAGCGTTCTTTTTAACAACGTTCCCCACGATAGTGTCGCCTACGTTATCGTGCAACACCTTTCGTCTGAACACAGAAGCTTTTTAAAAGAGCTCCTGAAGCCACATTCTATCCTAGATATATTAGAGGCCGAACCAAACATGCTGGTGGAGCCGAACAAGGTGTACGTGATTCCGAATAACAAGGAACTCACCATTAAAAATAACCTGATACAATTAACTGAGAAAGCTTTTCAGGACCGATCCAAAACGATAGACATATTTTTTAAATCGCTGGCCGAAGATAAACAGCATCGCGCCATTGGCATAATCCTGTCGGGTACAGGAACCGACGGTACCGAAGGTGTGGTGGCCATAAAAAAAGCCGGCGGTATGGTAATAGTGCAAAATCCTGAAACGGCTAAGTTCGACGGCATGCCGCGCAATGCCATTAACACAGGGTATGCCGACTTTATTCTGGACCCTGAGGCCATGCCGCACGAGATCTTTAACTATGTAAAGGTATCGCCTATTGTCAGCGAAATTTCAGAGCTGGTAAACAGCGACAATGAATCTTCTTTCTACCTTATTCTGGACATGATTCATGAGCGTACCGGCATAGACTTTAGCAACTACAAACGCCCCACCATCATCAGGCGCATCAGCAGGCGTATGGCTTTCTGCGACATAACCTCGCTCGTAGATTACCTCGACTACCTGAACCTGCACCCGGCCGAAGTGGAGATTCTGAGTAAAGAGTTTCTGATTGGTGTTACCAAGTTCTTCCGCGACGAAGAAGCTTACGAAGTGCTGGCCTCTCAGGTAATACCCGCGATAGTTGAGATCAAAAACCGCTCTGAGCAGTTGCGTGTATGGGTAGCAGGCTGCTCCTCCGGCGAAGAAGCTTACTCCATAGCCATTCTCATACGGGAGTACATGGATAAATTCAAAAAGGAGCTGGAGGTAAAAATATTTGCCTCCGACATAGACCGTGAAGCTCTGGAATATGCTGGCAAGGGCCTTTACCCGCTACGGAGCGTAAGCGAAGTGTCGGAAGACAGGCTAAACGAGTATTTTGTAAAAGAAGAAGGAAAATTCAGAGTTTGCCAGCGGGTGCGCCGCATGGTTATTTTTGCCCCACACAATGTTACCAACGACCCTCCTTTCAGCAAAATAGACCTGATTAGCTGCCGTAACATGCTCATTTACCTGAACCCGCAGCTTCAGAAAAAAGTAATTGAAAGATTTCATTATGCTTTGCAGGTGGGCGGTTACCTGTTTCTGGGATCAAGCGAGAGTATAGGAGAACTCAAAAGCTTTCAGGAGGTAAATAAAAAATGGAAAATTTACCGAAGCATAGAGCAGGCGCACGCCCTGGGAATGGAATCGTTTACCAGCGGCAACCTGAGCAAAAAAACGGTGGGCACCCATGCACCAGGTTATACGCGAGATTTAACTTCGAAACAACATTTGCAGCAGAACTTTACCGAGCTGCTCAACGACACCATTATAAATGAATATGGTTTTGCTGCTGTTTACATAGACGAAAATTACGATATCCTGCACGGGGTGGGCAAATTTAAGAATTACCTCGATTTGCCAGATCAGAATTTCACGTTTAACCTGCTCAAGCTGGTGCCCCAGGACCTGGCCTCTAACTTAGGCACACTCCTGCGGAAAGCGGCCCGCGACCACGAAAAATTAGTGGCACACAACGTGCAGGTGCGCGATGGCAACTCTCTGCGCTTTATCAATATTATCGTAAATCCTTACCTGAAGGAAAATAAGCTGCAACAAAAAGCGCTTCTGGTAATTTTTGAGGAGGCTAGGCCAAGAACCGATATTGGCGTTACCCAGATCTCTTTATCAGAACCTCAAAACGAGAGCCGGGTACAAGAGCTGGAAATAGAGTTGCAGCACACTAAAGATGACCTGCAGGCAGTTGTAGAAGAACTCGAAACCTCGAACGAAGAACTCCAGAGTACCAAGGAGGAACTGCTTTCGTCTAACGAAGAGTTGCAGAGCACCAACGAGGAACTGCAGTCGCTGAACGAGGAGCTGCACACCATCAACACCGAGCACCAGTACAAAATTAAGGCGCTGATGGAGCTCGACGATGACTTGAACAATTACTTCAGAAGCACCGAGATCGGGCAAATTTTTGTGGACAGAAAATTGATTATCCGGAAATATACGCCTGCCGCTGCACGCCTTATTAACCTGATAGAAAGCGATATTGGCCGCTCAATTTACCAGATATCCAACAACCTGAAGTACGAGAACCTGATAGATGACATTAAAAGGGTAATCAGTAACACGCATGTCCAGGAGAGAGAGGTGCAGGACAACAACGGCATCTGGTACCAAGTGCGTATTCTGCCCTATATTACACAGGCTCGGAAAATTGATGGCGCTATTATTATTTTCATCCAGATTCATGAGCTTAAAACCCTGCACCTCATGCAATCGGGCATTCTGGATAGCTCACCTAACGCCATTATAACCCTAAAGTCTGTCCGCAATAGCAGCAATGCCATCGTAGACTTTAGCATAAGCACAGTAAACCGCAATGCTCAGGAACTATTCGGTTCTTCAGAAAATGAGTTGCAGGGCAGCACCCTCTGGAAAGGCTGGCCAGCCTTGTTAGAGCAGGGCATGTTTGAGCGCCTGGTGCAGGTAGTTGAGAAGGACGAACTGCTGCAAGTGGAGCAATTTCAACTGCACAATAAGCAGCAGCTCTGGATGCACATAGTGGCTGTTAGATTTGAAGATGGCCTGGTGCTGACGCTCCACAACTTAACCGAAAGAAAACTATACGAGCAGGAAATAATGAGGCAGCAGGAAGAGAATGAGAAAAGCGCCTATCGGTTCCGTACGCTGCTCGAAGCCGTGCCACTTATTACCTGGACAAACCAACCCAGCGGTGAGAACATATCGGTAAATGAAGCCTGGCACAATTTTACGGGCTTAAGTTCGGAAGACTCGAAGGGATGGGGCTGGTCTGTTGCTTTTCATCCAGAGGATAAAGATGCCTTTCTGCAGAAGTTTAAGGCATCACTGGAAACAGGAGAAGTGTTAAACACCCAGGCACGTATCTGGCACAAAGGCAGCAAAAGGTTCCGCAGCCATGTATTTAAAAATGTTCCCATAAAAGGTGCCGAAGGAGAAATTAGTCTCTGGATAGGAACTGCCACTGACATTCAGGATTTTAAAGATTCTGAGGAGGCAAATGCCCGGTTACGCTTATCGCAACACCGCGAAATTCTCAAAGCTGTGCTCCAAACGCAGGAAGCCGAACGAAAGAATATATCGGAAGCCCTGCATAATGGCCTTGGCCAGACCTTGTATGCCACCAAACTGAATTTGGATCAGCTAAAGCCCCAGAACAAGCAGGAGCAAGCTATCATAAACAAAATCGGGGAATTGCTAAAGGAAACCATTCAGGTAACCCGAAACATATCGTTTGGCTTAAACCCGTCTGTACTGAAGGATTTTGGCCTGCACGCCGCCCTGAAAGAAATCATATCGCGTATTAGCAGTCCCACGCTTAGGATCACACTCAAATACCATGGCTTTGAAAATCGCCTCGATAACTTTATTGAGCTGTTGCTGTACCGGATTACACAAGAACTTATAAATAACATCATTAAACATTCTAAGGCAACCAAAGCTTCTGTAGAATTGCACAAAGAAGGCCAAAAGGTGACACTCGTTGTGCAAGACAATGGTATTGGCTTGGGAAAGGAGGAGCTTAAAAGTATGAAAGGAATCGGTTTAAGAAGCATCCAGCATAGAATGGAACTCTTGGGTGGCGAACTGGAGATTGAGGCTTCGGAAGGAAAAGGTTCCCTGATCAAGCTGACCTGTTTTATTTAAATCCTTCAAAAGCTTGTGCTGGTAGAACAGGTGAAGGAAAATGATTTCAAAGCCATGTAAGTTACAAGCCATCACCGCACCACCTTATTACCACCTCTGGAAGGCTAATTTCAAAAGAAAATTTACATGACTTTGTCTAATTAAAAATTAGAAATTATGGGCTTTATTATCAAAAGACTTCTCTGATAATAAAGCCTTACATCATGAGCTTCTATTATGCCTCCGGAAGGCCATTTTCATTAGAAGAATTTGATTGGTATTTGTTAGTTGTTGATTGCTATAGAAAGCTCAACTAGCAACGATTCCTTACAGTGCCGTACAGCAGCTACAGAGCGATCATCTGAGCCAGGTGCACCCATTGACAATTTTTTGTTTGAGCGTTCAGCGAGTGGGGGTGCAGGGGCCCCCTTTAGACAAAATTGTCTTGATTTTTTTGGTTCTTTTTTTATCAAGGCAAAAAGAACAAAGACTCCAGCAATGAAATAACTTCAGCTCGATAAAGCATCAGCAGTAGCTATGCGAACTTAGACAACTAAACCAGTAACCTTTGTAGCTAAAGGCTCTCGTCCACAAGATCCTTCCAGGAGGACAAAAGGGAGACAGATGTAGCGTTAAGAGAAAATACTCCACCGCACAACTTGAGTGAAACTAATAAATCGTTCGGCCAAAGGTACTAACCAAGTGCGGAAACAATTCACAATCTGAAGATGCTACTACCAACAGGTAAATAAGAAGAATAATGTTTAGCTCCCATGCAAAAGATAGCTGTAAAGGTGCTAGTTTACTGCTGTCGTTTCATCTGTAATCTGGTGATCGAAAGACCATTTGCCGCCTCCCCTGATCAGCAGGAAAATGCTCCCCAGCAGCATAGCCCAGTCTGTGCGGCTGCCGTGCAGCATGGCCCAAAATCCATCGTTTACAAGCACATCGGCTTTAGTAGTGGCAATGGCCACCAGCATGATCAAAATGAGCGGCAGGCAGGCCAGGCGCGTTAGCAGGCCCAGCAGAATGAGCAGACCACAGGCAATTTCAAACCCACCGACAAAGGCACCCAAAAACTCCGGCTCGGGCAGTCCGATTTTATCGAAGCGCCCAGCCCCACGCATTTCGGCAAACATAAATTTCTGAATTCCTTCAGAAAAAAAGACGGCACCTACCATCAGCCGAATCAGGATAGTGGTTTGGGAATTGTCTGTAGGAATTATCTTCTGAAACATGTGTATGTTGTTGAGAGATAGTTGGTTTTTTGGAGCTACCACCAGTGCAGCCTTTGCCTCAGGCGCTTTACCTGCTCGCACAAATTAACTAATATTTGTTTTATTAAATTATGACTTTAGCCTTATATACCTGGTGTAAAAATAAAGAACTTGAGCTAAGCTACAAGCAGAAACCTCTAAATACCCAGTTATTTCCTACACCAGGTAAGACCTATAACTCATTTGTGCAGTATCTGAACATTCTCCATTAGCGGTATCACCACCTCCTTTTTATCATTCTGGAAGGATCTTGTGAGCGAGAGGCAATACTCCTTTTTTGTCATCCTGCAAGGATCTTGTGGGCAAGACCTTTTCGCAAAGGCTACTGTTCCCTCGCTAGTGCGAGCTTGTAGCTCGTACTTTCATGCCAACGGTTTAACTTTCTAGCGTGGGCTAGATTCGTTAGCTTCTGCTATTTTTGGTTTAGTCTAAGTTCGCATAGTTAATTTCTTTCTGTGACTTCGGAGTGAAGCTGTTGCATAGCTGGCTTTCTTGTTCTTTTTGTCTTGATACAAAAAGAACAAGAAAAATCAAGACGCGAAAAACTTGCTGAACGCTCTTTATAGAGGGCCCCTACCCCCGACAGTTTAGCGTCAAATGGTGCACCTGGCAAAGGAGTCTGCTCTGTAGCCTCCTGTCGCAATACAATAAGAGAGGCAGCTACCTGAAATTTAGGTAATCATAATCAAGTTCTTTTGCCAATTCACAGGATAAACTAGCAACAGCCGATGTAGGTAAAACAGAAATCGGTGGAAACTGCCTTTGTAAACTGGCACCCTCCCTCACCACAGGCTACTGTTAAAAGGAAGGTAAACTTTCCTTTAAACAATATTTTCAGCAGACGCAGTCAAAGCACTTAATCAATATCATTTCATTTACATTTTATTTATTTATTTGATAATTTTTCAAAATATATTGCGAAATGTTTTATTTTTAAAAATTACGATATAATTTCGGCCCTCTATAAAACCTACTTTATCCTATGGCTAAAAATCTAACTCGTATACCCTTTTTCTTTTTACTATTGATTGTACTGGTGGCACTTTTTGTTCCTTCGGCTCCTATAGCCGAAGAAAACGGAGATATAAGTGCCGCCGATACTGCCTGGATGCTGACAGCAACCGCCCTGGTGCTGATCATGACGCCTGGCCTCGCCTTTTTCTATGGTGGTATGGTAAACAAAAAGAACGTCATCTCGACCATGCTGCAGAGCTTTATCTGTATGGCGGTGGTAACGGTAATCTGGATCGTGTATGGTTTTAGCCTTGCCTTTGGAGAGTCGATAGGTGGCATTGTTGGCAACCCGGCTACCTTCTTTATGATGCGCGGCGTAATTGGCGGGGCCCCCTGGCCTGGCGCGCCCACTATTCCGCTGCTGCTATTTGCCATGTTTCAGTTGAAATTTGCCATTATTACGCCGGCACTTATTACAGGAGCTTTTGCAGAGCGGATCAACTTCAAATCTTACATCCTGTTTATCTGCCTCTTTTTCACGTTTATTTATGCGCCTTTGGCACACGCCACCTGGCACCCCGACGGCCTGCTAATGGGCTATGGCATTCTGGATTTTGCAGGCGGTACCGTGGTGCACATGTCAGCTGGTCTGGCGGCACTGGCATCAGCTATTTTTCTGAAGCGCCGCTACGACACCAACCACAACCCTGCCCACATTACCTACGTGATGCTCGGCACCGGTTTGCTTTGGTTTGGCTGGTTCGGCTTTAACTCAGGCTCAGCCTTGGGAGCCAGTACGCTGGCTGTAATTGCGCTGGGCACCACCACTACCGCTTCGGCTGCTGCTGCCCTGGCCTGGATCTTTTTTGATGCCATGAAAGGCAAAAAGCCTTCTGCCATGGGCACTTGTATTGGAGCCGTAGTAGGTCTGGTGGCCATTACGCCTGCGGCAGGTTTTGTTTCTATTCCTCACTCCATTGTTATTGGCGTGGTAGCCTCTCTGGTAAGCAACCTGGTGGTAGACTGGCGGACCAGAACCACCCTCGACGATACACTCGATGTGTTCCCGTGCCACGGTGTAGGCGGTATGGTAGGCATGCTACTGACAGGAGTTTTCGCCAGTCAAAACATTAACCCGGCCATAGAGCTGGGCAATGGCCTTATTTTTGGCGAAACCAAGCTTTTTCTGGTGCACGTAGCCGGACTAGTGGGTGTGAGCATTTTTGCCTTTTTTGGTTCGATGCTGCTCCTGAAAGTAACCGATCTCATCACAAAGCTGCGCGTAACCGAAGCAGAGGAAATAGAGGGCCTCGACTACAGCCAGCACGGCGAAACGCTGTAGCTTTTCTTGCTGTGGCACAGGCCTGCTAAGCCTGACCCCGTGTCCGGCACCTTTTAATTTGAATTATTTAGCTGTTCATATTTTGTTGAAGAAGGGGACTCTCGGGTTCCCCTTTTACATTTCAGGCTTAGCCACATCAGTCGGTAATCCTCTTAAACGTAGAAGAATATCAGTAGGTAAAAAGAAGATTTCTACCACCTGTAGCCACCTTACAGATCACCTCCCCCCTATTCCCCAACCCTAGAATATGCCTCTGGAAGGCTGTTTTTATTAGAAGAATTGAGCAAATGTCCTGATGTTTTCAGAAGATGAAATAAGAGCATTTCAGAATTGCGGGGAAAAAGCAGCACTAGTAGTGTTAGCTAGAAAAACCAATATCTCCATCCTAAGCTTGTAAAAGGAACTTTCTCCTACTCCAGAAAAGGGGTTCTCTTGCAATTACCCTAGTTTCAGGTTCAGCCTCAAAATGGTTGAAGTTACAATACCTTTACTTAATTGTTCCTTCGACAAGCTCAGGATGACTTTACAAGAAGCGTTTGTAGAATAGAGAGACTTTGCTGAAGTTTGTCTACCTTCCCCACAACTCAATATGCATCATACTACTTTATGCCCGTCCAATACTTTCAATACTCCTTTTTGCCGCCGGAAGACTGTTTTTATTAGAAGAATTGCATGGCTGCGCCCGATGTAGCTGCGCCTCATTATAAATTGGAAATTAGAAATTATGGGTAATTCTAGGATTCGCAGAATGACATAAAAGCCCTATGCCTTGTATCACTTAATAGCCTCTGGAAGGTCACTTTTATTAGAATAATTTGGTTGGTATTTGTTAGTTGTTGATTGCTATAGAAAGATCTACTAGCTAACAAAATCTTTGTAGTACCATACGCCAGCTACAGAGGAAAACCCTTGCCAGGTGCAACATTGACGATTTTATGTTTGAGCGTTCAGCGAGTTCAAAATCGTCTTGATTTTTTTGGTTCTTTTTGTATCAAGACAAAAAGAACAAAAACTCCAGCAATGCAACAGCTTCATTCCGCTGTCACAGCAAGAAAAGCCACTATGCTAACTTAGTCTAAACCAAAAATAGCAGAAGCTAGCGAATCTCGCTCACGCTAGAAAGTTAAACCCTTGGCATGAAAGCACAAGCAACAAGCTCGCACTAGCAAGGAATTTGAACCAAAAAGCAACTAGCGACTGCAGTCAGATCTCGCCCACGAGATCCTTTCAGGATGACAAATAGGAGAACAAACAAAAGAACAAGAAGGAGAACCAACAGGATAAAGAAAGGAAGGAAGAGGTAGTCACCAACTAAGTGCTACCGCAGAAACAGCTGCCAAAGAAAGCAGGCCTCTAAACTCTGGCAGAGGAAAGTGTATCAGGGAAATACAGTTGACCTACATCCAGAGCCTGCATTCCCTTACCAGCCTCAGGAAAGCTTATTACAAAAGCATCATCTAATAAAACCCAAAGCCTTCTCCCTACAGCAACCGTGCATCCTGTAACTCATTAATTTTATCGAGATTTAATAAAAACAGTTTGCTTCATCAGAACAGAAACAAATACATTTACCATTTCTTTTTAGAGAAGCAAAACTACCTCCTAAACATCCATTCCAGATAACAACACTATGAACGGGTATAAAGAGTTTCTGCAGCTGGTTTGGTTTGCCGTAAAAGGCAAGGAACAGGACTACACCACCCTTGGCATCAAAAAAGGTATCGTGCTGCTGTCCATTCCCATGATACTGGAAATGCTGATGGAATCGCTGTTTGCGGTGGTTGACATCTTTTTTGTAGGCAAACTGGGTTCCGATGCCCTGGCTACCGTAGGCCTTACTGAGTCTATCCTGATGATTATTTATGCAGTAGGCATGGGCATCAGTATTGCAGCAACTGCCATGATATCCCGGCGATTTGGCGAAAAAAACTACCACGAAGCCGGTAATATTACTTATCAGCTGGTGGCAACCGGTGTCATCCTGGCGCTGCTCATGGGCGGACTAGCCACTTATTTTGCGGCCGATATCCTGGCCCTGATGGGTGCTTCCGCAGAGATATTAAACACGGGCCTGGCCTATGCTCAGATCATTTTTGCCGGTAACCTCGCCATTATCATGCTGTTCCTGATAAACGGGGCATTTCGTGGGGCGGGCTCACCGCACCTGGCTATGCGGGCCCTGTGGCTGGCAAATGGCGCCAACATCCTGCTGGACCCCATCCTGATATTTGGAATCGGCAACATACCGGGTTTAGGCTTAGAGGGTGCCGCCTGGGCCACTACGGCAGGCCGCAGCATTGGCGTGGTATACCAGCTTTACCACCTCTTTAATGGTCGCCACCTGCTGCGCATCACGCGCCGGAATCTTGTCATCAGCCTGGCGATGGTTTGGCGAATTATCAAGGTATCGTCGGGGGGGATGGGGCAGTACCTGATCGACTCCGCCAGCTGGATCTTCCTGACCAGGCTTATTGCAGAGTTTGGCAGCAATGCACTCGCCGGGTATACTATTTCCTTCCGGCTTATTGTGTTTACCTTGCTGCCTGCCTGGGGCCTATCCTCGGCGGCGGCTACGCTGGTGGGGCAAAACCTGGGTGCCCAGAAAGCAAAACGTGCGGAGCTGGCAGTGTGGCTCACGGCACGTTACAATGTCATTTTTATGGCGGCGGCCACGCTTGTTTTCCTGTTGTTCGGCGACCACCTCTCCGCCTTGTTTACAAGTAATGAAGAAGTTATCGAAATTTCTTCCGAAGCCCTCCGCATCATTACCCTGGGATACATCTTTTTTGGGCTAGGCATGGTCATGGTGCAGGCCTTTAATGGAGCCGGCGATACTAAAACGCCAGCCCTTATCAATATTACCGTGCTATGGGTGATTGAAATTCCGCTGGCTTATTTGTTAGCCATTACGATGAACCTGGAGGCTACCGGTATTTTTATCGCTATTGCCTTCTGCCACTCGTTTCATGCGCTGGTGAGCTGGTGGCTCTTCCGGAAAGGAACCTGGAAAAAAACGCAGATCTGATAGCCGAACCCGAATTGTATAACTTTTGAGTCGGAATATAAACAGACTCTCCTATCTTTACAGCAGATACAAACCACTACAAACATGTATACAGGATTACAGCATTTACACTCTTACATGGCCTACCTGGTACTTTTGGGACTTCTCATTAGTCTGGGCGCTGCGTTGGCTGGCACATTTGGCAACCGACCGTACACCGACAAAGATCGCAAGCTCAGCCTGTTCGGGCTCATTGCAACACACCTTCAGATCGTTTTCGGACTGATCTTGTATTTTGTGTCGCCGCTTGGTGCTTCAAACTTTTCTGGTGATTCCATGAAAGATTCTGTTTCGAGGCTTTACATGCTGGAGCACCCGCTTACCATGGTGATAGCGGTGGTGCTGGTAACTGTGGGGTACTCCCGCGCTAAACGCCTGATCGGGCAAAATTCCGGATTCAAGAGCATCGCCATTTTCTATGCCATTGCCCTGATCCTCATCCTGGTGCGCATTCCCTGGATTTCCTGGCCCGGCAACTAAGCAGCCTTGACATTATAAAGCCTCCCCTAAAACGGGAGGCTTTTTTTTGCTCTCTACAGAAACCAGTCCAATATGGCTCTTACAGGGTATTGCGTAACTTCCGTTATGTAGTGAAGCGGACTTGACTTACTAATAGAACTACCCGCAACTTTTACACCTTCTTACCCTAAGCCTGATAGCCTGCCTTTTACCTCTGGAAGGGCTTTTTCATTAAAAGAATTTACCTTATGGTATCCGGCTTAGCTAAAGGCACACCAACTGGGATTTAAACAAAAGCATTTATAAAGGAGAAACCGGAAACCTGAAAACAGCTTATGCCGCTATACTTCCATATGAGACAAGATCAACAACTTAGAGACCAGCTTTCCAAGCTCATGCGCTGCGGACAGGCATTTACCTCGCTGCAGGAGGTGCTGGGCGATATACAGGCTGCCGATGCCGGGAAAACCGTTAAAAATCTGCCGTACACGCTCTGGCAGATCATTGAGCACATGCGCATCGCCTTATACGACATCCTCGAGTTCAGTCGGGATCCTGGCTATAAGTCACCAACTTGGCCAGACGGATACTGGCCCGAAGAATATGCCCCCGCCAACCAGGCCGCCCTGGAAGCCAGCGTTCAGAAGATTAGAGCTGGTGTAGAAACGATGGTGACTATGGTGCAGGATCCTGCCAACGACCTGTTCGAACCTTTTGCGCACGGCAACGGCCAGAACCTGCTCCGCGAAGCCATGCTGGTAGCCGAACACAATGCCTACCACCTCGGCGAGATTGTGTTGTTTAGGAGGTTGCTGGGGAAATGGAAGTAAGGTCGGTGAAGGAAGTAGTGCGGCAAATAAAGCAGGGTAATGTGGAAAATAGGACTAGCGCGAGCGTCCTTGATCGGCTTTCTATTCTGAGACTAAAGGTTAACTGGCTTATTAAAACCTTAAAACTAATTTCTAGGCTCAATTTACCTGAATATAAAATTGCTCAACCTAGTTCACATTAATTTGTGTTTACTATAAGTTTAACTTCTTCATTTTACTCCTTTTCCCTTACCAGGTTATTCAGAAACTTGAGCTCAGGATTTTTACTTTTTATTAAGGTGTCCTTTTTACTACGACTCCAGCTTTTTAACTGCTTCTCACGCTCAATAGCGTGAATAGCCGAGGTATATCGTTCAAAATAAATTAGGTTGTAGCAAAAGTAGCGTCCAGCAAAAGTTTTCTTATCGCCGCTGTTCTGGTAATGCTGTGTTAGCCTGGTTGTCAGACCATTTGTAACGCCAATGTAATAGGTGGTCCGTTTTGGGTTTGTTGTGATGTAAACGAAGAAATTGCTATTGAACATGTACCTGTATTTGTGGTAGCCTAACCTTGCGAGTGTATCAGAAGTTCCGCTTCACCATCGTCTTTCTGTACCCGTATCCAAAATTCTATTTCAACACTCTAGTAGGTCATTCCGAGCGAAGCCGAGGAAACTATTTAATACCTCTTGGCTTTTGATACCCTAACCAGCAGGCACTTCAACGTTTCAGCTAATAGAGCTTCCTCTTTGCCTGATCAGCCGATCTGTTAATCTACCGCTGTTGCTTCTTCTACTGAATAGTTTCCTCGGCTGCGCTCGGAATGACAAGTGTAAACCATTATTCAAAGCGCAATCAAGCAAGACCAAATTTCTAATTTTGAATTTTTAATTTTGAATTAATAAACCTTTACCCCCTCTCCCACTTCACCTCCGGAAACACCACTTCCAGCTGTCGTTTTATAACGCGGTAATTGCCTTTCCAGAAGGCGGCCAGATCCGATACGGTGGTGATGGGCTTCAGGTCGGGGGTGAGCAGGTGGAGTTCTACGGCTATTTCACCTGCTGCCACGTGGGGCTGCTCCTGCCAACTTAAAATATCCTGCAGGCGAATTTCGAGCTTGGGCTGCGTACCATTTGCCTGGTACTGCAGCTCAATGGTGGAGCCATCCGGAAGCGGCAATTCAGCAGGAGCCAATACCTCTAACTGCGCCAGCTTCTCTTCATCGAGGTACTTCTGCAAGATCGGGAGCAATTCTATTTGCATCAGATCATCCGGGCCTTCAATGTCCGGCAGGTAAGGGCGGAGCCAGTCCCAGTTGGTCATGAGCAGCGTGGAGGTGCTTACGTCGGGCCAGCTTTCCTGTGGCCGCCATTTGCGGAGGCTGAGGACGCGGTTTTGCCATTGGGTTACTTCCTCGTTGAAATCCAGCAGGTGCTCGCCTTCTACTTTAATGGCTTCAGAAATGGCTGGTATTCTGTGCTTCTCGTCGGGGGGTGGCAGCGGCTTGCTTTGCAGCACAATGCTGCCGATGCGCGTGTCGAGGGAGGCGGTGAGTTCGCCATCGTTTACGTCCCAGTGGTAGCTTTCCTGCTGCTTTACAAGCGGGGCCAGGTCTTTGGGGTTGAGCGGCGAGGCCAGGAAAATACGGCCCGGATTGTCGCTACCGCCAGCGTGCAGGTGCGCGATGGCGAGCCAGGGCTCGTGCGCCAGGTCGTCGCGGTGGCCGGCGGAGGCGTATTTGCCGTTGGCCAGCTGGAACTGCGCGTTGTTGCCGGGGCGGGCGTAAGCGATGCGTTCAGGGTAGCAGTGCGCCAGCAGCACGCCGGTTTCAAACTCGTCGTAGGTGCTGTTGTCGGGTTCTATGCTGAAGAGGCTGCGGTACGAGCGGGCTACTTTTTCGATCTTGCCGAAACGCTTGCCCTGCCCCTGCTCCCTCCGGTAACGGCGCAAAGCTTCTATTCTTAAGTTAATGTCGATGCCGGCATTGCGGTCGAGCGGGTCGCGCTCTTCCAGGATGGCGGCAATATCGGAAGCCAGCGCCACCTGGTCGGCTTCTTCGGCTTTGAGCAGCATGTGCGCAATGCGTGGGTGGCAGGGCAGCGCGTGCATCTTTTTGCCATGCTCGGTTATGCGGCCATGCTCCAGCGCCTGCAGCTGGTGCAGCATGTCGGTAGCATATTGCAGCGCAGCACGTGGCGGCGGGTTCAGCCAGGTCAGGCCACGGATATCCATAATGCCCCACTGCGCCATGTCGAGCACGAGCGAGGACAGGTCGGCTTCCAGAATTTCGGGGGTGCGGTGCAGGGCCATTCGCTCGTGCGTGGTTTTGCTCCACATGCGGTAGGCGGTGCCGGGGCCCAGCCGACCGGCGCGACCGGCACGCTGGTCGGCGGCGTCTTTGGAAATGCGCACCGTCTCCAGCCGCGACAAACCCGACTTCGGATCGAAGCGGGAAGTTTTGCCGAAGCCGGTATCGACCACCACCGAAATGCCTTCTATGGTGAGGCTGGTTTCGGCGATGCTGGTGGCCAGCACTACTTTGCGTTTGCCGTTGCGGTCGGGCATAATGGCGGCGTACTGCTTGTTGAACGGCAGCATTCCAAACAAGGGATGTATGGCAAACCCACGCAGCTGCCTGCGCAGGAGTTCCTCCACTTTCCGGATGTCGTTTTCACCGGGCAGAAACACCAGGATATCGCCTTGCTGCTCCTTCGCTGCCTGCTGCACGACCTTGGCCGTTAGTTCGGGCAGCATGCGGTCGTCGGCATCGCCGGTGTAGATGGTTTCGATGGGGTATTGCCGCCCCATGCTTTGCGCCACCGGGGCCTTGAGCAGGCTCGTGAGCTGCGGCATATCCAGCGTGGCCGACATCACCAGGATGCGCAGGTCCGGGCGCAGCGTGTGCTGCGCCTCGCGGCTCAGGGCCATGGCTACATCGGCATGAATGCTGCGCTCATGAAATTCATCGAAGATCACGATGCCTACACCCGTAAGGGAGCGGTCGCTGTGAATCATGCGGGTGAGGATGCCTTCGGTTACGACCTCGATGCGGGTGCGCTCCGAAATGCGGGTCTCGAAACGGATGCGGTAACCAACCGTCTGGCCTACCTCCTCGCCCAGCAACTGCGCCAGCCGCTCGGCAATGGTTTTGGCCGCCAGCCGCCGCGGCTCCAGCATAATAATCTTCTGGCCCTGCAGCCAGGCCTCGTCCAGCAAAGCCAGCGGCAGCAAAGTGCTTTTACCGGCTCCGGGAGGGGCGTTTACGATCAGCGTGTTCTGGGCTGACAGATGTTCTCTGACAGCAGGTATGATTTCCCGAACGGGGAGGTCGATGGTGAATGGGTTGAAGGGCAATTTTTTAGATTTTAGACACAAGTATCAAGACACAAGCCTTCAAAAATAGTGCTTTAAGTTGTTCCTGGTACAAATTAAGATGAGTTTAAGTTTTAAAAACAGCATGAGTGGCGAATCGCATTTACCTTTTGTAGTGATAGCGACACTGGGCTACTTCGCATACCTGATTTATACCTTTATCGCCGTACACACGATATACCAACCGATGTTCATCTGTAATGCGGCGCGACCAGAATCCTTTCAGGCCATGCTTCAAAGCTTCTGGTTTTCCTATCCCTTCAAAGGGAGTGCGTCTAATAACATTCAGCAAGGCATTGATTTTAGAAACTATAGAAGGGTCAACGCTCTGCCAGTAAAGGTACTCTTCCCAAGCCTGTTCCGAAAAAGTAATGTTCATGCCTACTGGTTCAGATTGTCCATCGGAAAAGCAATTGTTTTGCCGGCATCTAGCTGTGATATCGATTTTTCTAGTGCCGAACGGTTTGCTTCTGAAGAGAGCAGATATTCTGTTTCTTTGAGTGCGTTATATTCACGCAGCGACATTAACACCACGGCATCATCATTAGAGTTATTGCGTGCCACAATAATGGTCTCGCCTGACTGGATGACCTCGTCCAGATAGGCTTTAATGCGATTTCTTAAACTGGTGATGGTAATGGCTTTCATAAACGTAGTTTTAAACAAATGTACAATATGTTGTACAGATAAGCGTACAATATTGTTCATTAAATTGAACTGTTGGCTAAAAGTATGTAGAAACTGTTCATTAAACTTTGACCAGAAAAAGATGTACAGGGCATGAAAAACAGGTACATAGCGTACAAACTCAGGAAAACCAGAATATACCTCCCCCCAGCAGCTGCGCCAGTTGCTACCGCACGGCAGGTTTAATTTCCCGAACGGGGAGGTCGATGGTGAATGGGTTGAAGGACAAAGTTGGGGAAAGTTAAGTGATCTAAGGTATGTCTTAGTTCATCAAAGTTACGGAGCCGCGGTAAGTACTGGTTTCGGTTTTTATTAAATAGAAATATAAACCTGTTGCAAAGCCATCTCCGGACCATGCAAAGTCTTTTGTATCGGCCTGGTATACTTGTTTGCCCCACCTGTTGAACACCTGCACTTTAAAAAGTCCCCTGCCATTGTACTCTACCTGAAAGAAGTCGTTCTTCCCGTCGTTATTGGGTGTAAAGATATTCGGGATGAACAGGTGCGGCTTCACAACAACCTCCTTTTCAATTGTGGCCGAACAACCTTGCTTATTTGTCGCGGAAAGGGTAATGTTGTATTTTCCTGCATAGGCATACTGGTGGATAGGATGCAGGGTACTGGAGGTAGTGCCATCGCCCAAATCCCAGTTCCACGAAACTAAATCAGTGCCCTCCGCCTGCAGGTATAGCGGTTCCATATAAGACAAAGCATCCTTCACCGCCGTTATCGACAGATCCTTTAGCCCGGAATAACTGATCTTAATTTCATCCCGCACACGACAGGTTCCGCTGACAATCTCTGCCCAGTACAAACCAGATGTGCTTACGGTAATGCTTGGCGTTGTTTCGCCTGTAGACCATAAAATTTCATGAGCCTGGTTTGCCCCTCCTACCGATAAGAGCACAGGCGTATTATCACAAACCGTACGATCCGGCCCAAGGTTCAGCACGGGGTTTGGCGTAAAAACCACGTTAACTTCGCCTCTTGCTGTACAGTAGCCGTTGCTTACCTCCACCCAATAGTTTCCGGCGGAAGTGGCAGCTATCTGTTGGGTTGTTTCGCCGTTTGACCAACGGTACGTGAACCCGGGTCCAGTGCCTGCATCAAGCATTACTGCGGTGCCTTCGCAAACACGTATAGCTGGCCCCAGGTCTACTGTCGGAATGGAGTGGATGGTTACCTTTACATGGTGTATTTTCACTTGGCCTTCTAACGTAACTTGCAATGTCACTGTATAGGTACCGGGCGAACTAAACACGTGTGTGGCGTCTAAGTTGGTTGAGGTATTGTGTGTTCCTGAAGCTGGGTCTCCGAAGTTCCAAAGTAGTGCATTCCTGCTGCCAATGCCAGTAGCCAGAAAGGCTGTAGCCTCACCAAAGCAATGATTGGTGTAACTAATAGCTGCAGGATCAGCCAAAAACGACGTAACAAACGGGGGCAACCGCTGATCGACAGGCGACACCAGCGGAAATCCCTTCTCGTCGAAACTTGCCTGATGGCGCAAACCATTCGGATTGCTTATAACGCCCAGAAAGGCAGCTCCCGAGCCTTGCCCACCGCCTTTGGCTGCATATATCCTGCCATCTGGTGCCAGTTGCAAATCGCATATGATGTTTGAGAACCCCCAGCCTCCCACCTGGTAGCCAGAGGCTTCAACTTCAGCCCATGAATTCTTGCTCAGATCATACTGGTAAATGGTCTCATTTACATTTGCAACATAAAGCACAGCTGAGTTAGGAGCAAACTCTAATCCGGATATCCTGTCTCTCAGGCCCCTCCTTTGCAGTATATAACTGTTCGACAGCTTACCTGTTCGGGTGTTGAAATCAGAGATTTCAGCTCCTCCATCTGCGGGCACGACGATCCTGCTTCCATCAGGGGAGACCTTCATCTGGCCAGGGTATTCCCTCTGTAGGGAAGGTAAATCACTGATGACAGGCGTTGATTCCACACCTGATGCTGTAACGAGATAGGCCAGGTAGTTGCCGCTTCCAAACTCATGTGCTATAACCCAGTAATCGGTTCCGTTAGCATGCAGCACCGAAGTCAGACTTCCCGTAACAGGGTTCTGTAGCGGCACATGCTTCTGTATAACATCGCCTAACCCATCCCGGAGCGACATGTCCACTACTGCGTAGAACAGGCCTTGGTCCACCGGCCCGTGGCCAGGGTTTGTTGTGAAAATATAAAACAAAGATTCGGAGCCTGGCCTGGGTACAATTATGGACGTTTGTAGATAAGTAGCTACTTCACCCTTTGTTAAGCCTGAGCCGTTAGGCATCTCCTGGTGGTCCCTGTTCCAGACGCTGTGCCCATCGGTATAAAACTGGAGTCGCCCTGCAGCATCGCTTATAGTCGCAGATCCTCTGAACACATGCTCCACCTTTCCGTGATTAGTGGCACGAGGCGGATTGTAGTTAAAATCAATTCCGGAAAGATAAGTAAAGTACCAGTGGTTAGCTCTTTTGCTTTGCGCTATACCCTCTGTGGTGGCGAGCAGTAAAAGGAAGAGAAAGAAAAGGGATTTTATTAAACGTAAAAGTAGAACCATACACATCTAAAATATTTTTTAAAGATATATCTATTTTAGAAAATCAATAACATACGATTTGCCCATAGCCAGAAGTTTAATCGGATGCCTTCGGTTACGACCTCGATGCGGGTGCGCTCCGAAATGCGGGTCTCGAAACGGATGCGGTAACCAACCGTCTGGCCTACCTCCTCGCCCAGCAACTGCGCCAGCCGCTCGGCAATGGTTTTGGCCGCCAGCCGCCGCGGCTCCAGCATAATAATCTTCTGACCCTGCAGCCAGGCCTCGTCCAGCAAAGCCAGCGGCAGCAAAGTGCTTTTACCGGCTCCAGGAGGGGCGTTTACGATTAATGTGTTCTGCGCCGCCAGGTGCTCCCGCACGGCAGGTATGATTTCCCGAACGGGGAGGTCTATGGTGAATGGGTTGAAAGGCAAGGGGTAATTTTTTAAACGTGACTTCAGTAAGATAATTACAAAACTAATAAAATAGCCGATCTAAAGATTCTACAAATTTCTGGCTAGGTCATCCTTGTGGTACAGCTAGGAATGTGGAGAATTAGTTGATAAATAAAGTTCTATATAATGCAATATATATATATTATGCATCTAACTTTGACTTACAACATACTAAGAATTTATTGATTTTAAATTCCCTTTAACGAACAAAAGAATAGATGCTATGAAGTATAAAGGTGCAAGATGGTTCAAATGTGATCTTCATATCCATTCAACAGCAAGTGCTTGCTTTCAAGATAAAACTGTTACTGCAGAACAGTGGGTAAATGAAGCTCTAAAAAAAGGTTTAAACTGTGTAGCAGTTACTGATCATAATACTGGAGCTATGGTTGATCAAATAAAATTAGCTGCTGAAGGAACAGAACTCACTGTTTTCCCTGGTGTTGAAATTACATGCGATCCATCGAAGGTACACCTTTTAATAATTTTCGATACCGATAAAACGTCAGATGATATTAATGATTTTCTAATAACCTGTGGTATCCCTAGAAGTCAGTTTGGTACGCAGGAAGCTTTCACCTCGCTTAGTATTTTTGAAGTAGCAGAAAAAGCAAAAAATGCAGGAGCTATTATTATTCCTGCTCATATAGATGAGTACAATGGTTTAGGCTCAATAAGCGTAGCTAATTTAAAAAAGCTCTACGCGCTTGATTACATTAATGCTGTTCAGGTAGTACACCCTGAATTTTTATCACCTATTTCGTCACCATATGACAGTGAGCTTAAAGAGAAATTTAATTTTTATTATTCTTATCCAAATCCACAAATAGATGATTCAATTATAAAAGAGTGGTCAACTGCAGTAAAATATGCTAATGATGCCAACTTAGCTGTACTTTCATTCTCTGATAACCCTCATGAACAGAATAATCCAAAACATGGTTTGTGGGGAATTGGAAGCTGCTATAGCTGGATTAAGATGGATGAAAAACCATCTTTAGAAGGTTTAAGGCAAGCATTTCTGATCCCTGAGAGAAGAGTTAAAACTAATCATATCTGCGCTGATATACCTTACGAAGCCCCTGACCTGTGGATAAAATCGTTGGAGATAACTAATACTACTATTACAGATCACACTACTCCTTTAAGAATTGATTTTAATCCTCAACTAACAACTATTATAGGCGGAAGAGGAAGTGGAAAGTCAAGTATTTTTAGATTTATAAGAGGAGTCTTTAATAAGTGTGCAGATATATGTGATTTGAAGGAGATTTTTGCTGATCAAAAAGATTTCTATAAAAGATTTGACAATAGATCAAAAAAAGGAGTCTTAACTGAAAACTCTGAGATACTGATTGAATTCATTCGGCACAAAGTAAAATATCAAATTAAAGCAACTGATATAATTCATCAAGAGTCTCAAAAGGTAGAAATACTAAAGTTTGATACAGCCAAGGATAGTTGGGTAACTGTAGAAGAAGAGGGCTTTATCGATTTCTTTGAATATGAACAGTATTCTCAAAAGCAAATATATGAGATAGCTCAAGAGCCCAATTGCTTAAGAGAGCGAATTGACAAATTGGATGTTGACATAGAAACATTAAAAGATAGTAGAGAAACAACAAAAAGGTTATTTCTAGAGAAATCTACTTCTATTAGAACCATTCAGCAACAAATAGCTGGCAAGGGCAAACTACAGACAGAGATCAAAGATTTAGAAGAAAGAATAAAGCTTTTTCATGAAAGTGGAATAGCAGACCTGTTGTCTGAAAAGGAGTTGCTTACAACACAGGAAGTTTTGATCAATAATGAATTATCCAAGTTTGAAAATATTGAAAGTTCCTTTGATGATTTAATTGATCAAATCCATATAGATTCATTAAACCTAACTGCATTTAATGCTAATGAATCTTTAGAACTCTACGAAATCAATAGCAAAGCTCAAAAAGATTTAGAGAGCATTAAAATAGAAATCGAAGTTCTTAAAAATAAAGTATTAAATGTAAAAGATACTTTGATAGATGAAATTAAGGTGTCAGAATGGAAAGATAAGTACAATAGAAATCTCTCCGATTTCAATGCAAAAAAAGCTGATTTAGAAGCTCAAGGCATAGATGATATCAAAAACTTTGAGAAAATAACTGCACAAAAAGCTTCCAAAGAAAAGGATCTAAATAAGATAAATGTTTTAGAGGATACATTGGATCAAGAATTAAAATCTCGGGAAGAAATCCAGAAAGAATTTTTAGATACAACCAAAGAGATTACACAAAAAAGGCAGCTTGCTGTAGCTTCTATCCTTCCTGATGACAAAGTTAAGATTTTGATAAAGCCACTTAGGAATAAAACAGATTTCGAAACCAAACTTAGAACAATTCTACAAAAAGAAAATAGCTTTGATAAAGATATCAACATTTTAGTTGAAATATGTTTTAGTGGGAATGTTGAGAGAACAATAAACGGTATCAGAAATATCTTTCACAGAATTCGAAATAAAGAAGAAGTGGATGAGATTACTGGTTACTTCTATAATTTAGTAGAAAAACTAAATGATGCTCAAATTGATGAAATTGACTTGTTATGGCCTGAAGATGAAATTGAGATTCAGTATAAACCAACAAATAATGCTTCTTTCCGACCATTGTCCACGGCCTCTGCAGGTCAAAAAACTACAGCAATTTTGACATTTATACTTTCCCAAGGCAACATGCCTTTATTATTAGATCAACCTGAAGATGATTTAGATAATAGATTGGTTTATGAGCTGATAGTTGATAGACTAAAATTTGCAAAAGAACAACGCCAAATAATTGTTGTTACTCATAACGCTAATATTCCTGTCAATGGTGACGCAGAGTATATCGTATCTATGAATTCAGAAAGTAAAAAGTTAGGTGTTCTATATTCTGGAACAGTTGATATACCTGATATTAAAAAGGAAATTTGTGATGTCATGGAGGGGACTAAACATGCATTCACTATGAGAGCAAAAAGATATGAGGAAATAGTTCTTAGTTAATCAATGTATAAATATTACACTTTATAGCCCGAACGTGCAGTTCGGGCTTTACTTTTACATGCAGCTATACATTCAGCCCCGCTGGCGCGAGCTTGCAGCTCGTGCCTTTCCCTCTCCACGAACCATTCACTTTAAACAAAAGCTTCGATCTCTTTACTGGCAGCATGCAGTAGGATTAATGCATTGACACAAAGGAGGCACGAGCTGCAAGCTCGCGCCAGCAAGTACCAGCAATTATAGAATTGCCAGCAACGCTCGGCAAGGCACCGGTAAATAGGTAGCTTCTGAACCTGAAATCAGCTATTGGCAGTATAATCCTGAACATGAGCCGGAAGTATAAATTTCATGACCAGCAAGGGCTGTACTTTGTGAGCTTTGCGGTAGTGTACTGGATAGACGTTTTTACGCGGGAAGAGTATTTTGCTATTGTAAGAGACAGCCTGGACTATTGCCGAAAAAACAAAGGCATGGAAATTTACGCCTGGTGCATCATGCCCAGCCATGTGCACCTGCTATTCCGGGCAAAAGATCATAACCCGAGCGTGCTGCTCAAGGAACTGAAAACCTTTACTTCCAAAGCGCTGCAGAAAGCCATTGCCGAACATCCGCAGGAAAGCCGGAAGGAATGGATGCTGTGGCTCATGGAGCGGGCAGGCCTAAAGAACAGCAACGTGAAGCACCGGCAGTTCTGGCAGCAGCACAACCAACCTGTTGAGCTCTGGAGTGCCGCCGTGATCGACCAGAAGATCGACTATATCCACCAGAACCCGGTAGAAGCTGGCTTTGTATCGGAGGCCCACTACTGGAAATACAGCAGCGCCATAGACTACAGCGGCGGCAAAGGATTGCTGGAAATAGATATAGCCTGAGAAAAGCGCAATGGAAATGGAGGCACGAGCTGCAAGCTCGCGCCAGCAGAGGAAATTTGATTATCATGCATCGGCTATCATGAAAAGCTTATATTACAAAGATAGGAAAAGCAGTTAGTATTCAGGAAAAACAAGTAGAAAACAGACAATTACAGGAAAAGCTTATAAGAGGAATATAAAAAACTGGTCCCAAGGCTGCAGCCTTATCAAATCAAGTCAAAAAAATTTCCTTCGGGTAAGATGGTTCAATATGCCATCCGGTTTTTAAAATATTCTAATGAAAATGGCCTTCGGAAGTATATGTATCTATAAAGCCTCAAGGGTGTACAAGACATTTTATTAGTGAAGGCATCTGGTACACAGTCAACTTAATATCAAAATTTGATAAAAACTGAAAGATTTGAAAATGCTGCTTCAGAGCATCATTCCAATTTTCAATTCTTTTCCACGCAGATGTACCATCAGCACGAGTACCGGCACGAGCTTAAAGATTGTACTAGCAGCCGATGAATAAGTACATTAAACTATAAAAGCGAGGCTCGAAGGTTTTGCACCAGCCCCGCTTTTATAGCATGCTATTAAAAATGATCTCTTTTCTGCAGCTTACAGACTTTAAACCTCCTGTTTCTGAGCAGCCAGTAAGGCATCCAGGTTTTCCATTGCCATGGTCAGGCCTTCTTTAAAGCCCATCTGGATCGTGGTTTCGAGCTGAGCCAGGTCATCGAATATGATCAGGTTCTCAACTAAGGTAACTTCATTTTTGGGTGTGAAGCTTACCTCCCACTTCGATTGCGGCATTTCTGTGTTTACCACTCCTTCGGCATCTGCAAAGCCATCCAGCGCGGTAAAGCTCTTTTTAGGATCAATGGTTTTGTAATTGGCCAATGCCCAATGCTCTTCCCCTTCCGGACCAACCATGGCATAGTGCCAGTAGCCGCCTTCTCTGAAATCCATTGTTTTGGTGCGAGCTTTCCAGGGTTTAGGCGCCCACCACTGGTCCAGGAGCTCACTTTTTGTGTAAGCATCCCACACCAGCGGGAGCTCTGCTGCAAACTCTCTTTTAACGGTGATTGTCTTGTTTTCCTTGTTCACGGAAAACTCGAATTCCAGGTCTTTTTTCATGGCTTGTTTGATTTTATGTTTGATAATACTGTGTCAAGTTCGTTGAAACGGTCTTCCCAGATCTTCCTGAACTGTTCCAGCCATTTGTCAATTTCTTTCATTTTAGAAACTTCAAGCTGATAATAAATTTCCCGCCCCTGCTGTTCCTGTTTTACAAGCTGGCACTCGGTCAGGATCTGCAAGTGCTTTGAAACAGCTTGCCGGCTAGTGTCAAAATGTTCGGCTATAGCATTCGGAGTCATGGCCTGAAGGGCAATTAAACCAATAATGGCTCTACGGGTAGGATCTGCTATAGCCTGGAAAACGTCTCTTCTCATTTGTCAATTTAAATATGCAACCGAATGATTGCTAATATACGCGCAATTAATCGGTTGCGCAAATTATTTTATATTATTTTTTTACCTAACCCCCTGAAATAGAATCCGCTGTCTTTGATTTGTATCGGAGCCGGAGCACTGGAAGTATAATAGTGCCTTATATTAACCTACTCCCCTACCCGCCAAACATTTGCCTGCACATCATTTTAGCCAACAGTGCGTGCATCGGCCGGGCTGTCGAAAACGACTAGCAAACCAGGACATACCATATTTTTAAACTGAGGGGTGATGCCAAGGACAGTCGCTTTCACGGGAGGGAATACTTAAACATCCATATTCATTGTGCTGACTAGTGCACTTCCAAATTAAAAATTAGAAATTAACATGGCGCGAGCGTCCTCGCTTGTGACTGCTATTCCGCGGCCTCTGGCCGCTTTGGAACAACTTTAAAGGCACATAACCTTTCTAAAAATCAAATTGGAGGAGCACTAGTATACTAAACTTCCTTTATCACTATCTTGCAAGGAAACTTCCTTCACTTAAACCGGAGCAAAACCTTGCGTTACTTCTTTCATATCGGCTATAGCGGCACACAGTACAAAGGTTGGCAGCGACACCCCTATGGTGTTGGGGTGCAGCAGGTGATAGAAGATTGTCTGAAGAAGATTCTGAAGCAGCCGGTAGCTATAGTGGGTTGTGGCCGAACAGATGCCGGAGTACATGCGAGCCAGTTCTTTTTTCACCTGGATGTAGCACAGCCCTGGGACTTCGACATGCTATTCAGGCTGAACAAAGTATTACCACCCGATATTGCTGTGTTTGATATTATTCCGGTGGAAGGCCTGCCCCACGCCCGGTTCGATGCCAGCAAAAGAAGCTACGACTATTTTATACATACCTACAAAGATCCGTTTTTGAACGATGTAAGCGCCCTGTATCAGGTTCGGAACCTGAACCTGGATGCTATGCAGGCGGCCTCTGCCCTGCTCCCTCTTTATTCCGATTACAGGAACCTGTGTATTACGCCCGCAGAGCACGACAGCACCATTTGCCATGTAACAGAAGCCCGCTGGTTTATGGACCTGCAGGGTAACAGGCTGCGTTTTCAGATAACGGCAAACAGGTTCCTGAGCCGCATGATCCGCATTATCGTGGGCAAACTCCTGCAGGTTGGTTCCGGCACGCTCAGCCTGCAGGAGTTCGAAAGTTACCTGGCTCTTGAGAAAGCGCCCAAACACCTGACACCGGCGTATCCGCAGGGGCTGTACCTTTCCAAAGTCACCTACCCTTTCCTGGACATTGCACCCCGCCCGACCTTCTCTCCTACTCTCCATCCTGTAACAGATGCCAGCTGGCAAACACGCTGAGCAAACTTATCCGGCACGACCCGCTGGCGCGAACTTGCAGCTCGTGCCTTTGCTCGCAGCATCCAATCCAACAAAAGCAAAGGAAAAATTTTGTTAATTGTTCTTTCTACTTAGAAGAGATTGCCGAATAAAAAAGGCACGAGCTGAAAGCTCGCGCCAGCAAAGGGCTGAGAAGCCTAAAACCTCTAAACAAAAGGAAAGCCTTTGCAGAACCCAGCCTGGAAGGAAAAAACAATGGATGCTCTAAAACAAGAAGAAGATCTTTAATTCTGTCGTTTCTCGATAATGAGGTCTGGCCTGTAGACAACTTCCTGAACCCGTACTAACTTACCCTTCTCAAAGTAAACGAACAGATCCCTGGATTCGTCCTGGGGAATCCGGTATATTGTATACTCTTCCGTCATTTCAGACAAATAAACAGGGATGTTCTTTTGCTTAAACTCACTTTCGGTCATACCAATTTCAACAGTATTCCGGAGAAGTGTGCAGGCACTCATTAATAACGTAGCAAGAATCGTAATGAATATTCTCATGATACTTATATATTAGAAAACAATGTGCCTGATATAGCCACAATAATTCTGTTTCAAAGAACATGCCCTTTCTCTAATATTTAATTTCTTACTCCAAATAAAAGCACCCACAAATCCTTAACTAGTTAATTTGCAACCGAATATTTTTTCAAAAGAACCTATGTTTATTTCATTTAATTTGTAGTCCTAATATTTCCCGCTGCCGCGAGCTGGCAGCATTCTATTAGGTAGGTATATTACAAGCACGAGCTGCAAGCTCGCGCCAGCAAAAGGGCAGCAAAGTGCAGAAATCAATAAATAAGCTCTAAATCCTTCTATTGCTCCTCCGCCTTAATAATAATAAACGTTACGATCCCCAGCACCTGCATGCGCATGCCTTCCGTAATTTCTATTGCCGGATAGGCCGCATTGGCAGCTTCCAGAAAAACCCGGCCCTCTCTTTTCCGGATCGTTTTTACAGTAAAATTATTATCGAGGTAACAAACAGCAATACGCCCGTTCTCCGGCTCCAGCAAGCGATCTATAATCAATATGGCGCCGTCTTTTATATTTGCATCCTCCATAGAATTTCCACGCACCTTTAGCATATATGTATCGGTGGGGTTCTTCACCAGGAACTCATTTAAATTGATACGCTCGTCCAGGTAATCATCAGCCAGAGAGGGAAATCCAGCCGAGATGCTGGAGGCATAGTAAGGCACCTTCAGTACATCAAATGCCTCCACTTTGTATAGTTCATGTCCTTCCAACTGAAGTAAATCAATAATGTGGTTTGGTTTCATAGCTCAACTTTTACTAATATCTTTAGTATACAATAGTAATAAATACTAATTATTTTAGCAAATTTAAGTTTGCAAGTACATCCAACAGTAACCAAGCATTTCATCTCTTACCCTTACCACTATGTTAGACAAATTTTTAGACGAGATACCTACAGGCAAAATGTATGAGGACCTCCTGCAGCCAAGTTTCAAAAATGTGGGAGAAGCTTTAGGAACGCTGTTCAGTATGGGAAACCTGATGCTGCTACCCTTAAAGTTTCATGAGCAGAAAGCCAGAGCGAAGTTTGATGCCAACCTGAAACGTTACGCAAAGAAATTAGAGGCCAGCCTGGCAGAGGAGATCTGCGAAGTTCCGCCCTATGTAGGCTTACCCATTTTAGATAAACTAACCTACCTGGACCAGCACGAGCTATCGGAGGCGTTTATAAATTTACTCACAAAGGCATCCACCAAGGCTACCCTAAACCTGGCTCATCCTTCTTTTATCAATACTCTAAATAACCTCTGTGCCGACGAAGCCAAAATCCTGTTCCAGTATAAGCACAAAGAAAGTATACCCAGAATAGACCTGTACATTAAAAAACAATACTCCGCTGGTCAGGGGGCCGTTCTCCCATTTAACCCGGAGGTAACGCTCCTGGCAGGAGAACAGCACCTAACGCCGGCACAGGAGGTGCACACAAAAGTCGCCTGGAACCTGACAGGGGTAGAAGTTTTTGTAGAACTGGATTTCCCTGAAAACATAGACGTTTATATAGAGAACCTGGAAAAGCTTGGCATTATAGCACTTGAAACAGAAGTACTCCTAAAAAAGGACCTGGAAACCTTTAAACACCTGGAGCATGAAATCTATTATGCCAACATCCTGAAAAGCCAGCAATGGGTAGAGGCGCTTAATCAGAAGCACCAGGATGTTCTGTACTGCCTGTATAATAAAAAAGGGTATTACTATTTTACTGAGTATGGCAAAATGTTTATGAAAGCCTGCATAAAAGAGCTAAACGAAGCCGGAGAAAAAGCTAATGCTACACCAGGTTAAAACTTTCCCAGGAACGAGCGTCCCCGCTCGTGCTACTATCCCAAGGCCTCTAGCCATAAAAAACTTAGTATGTCGCATCCATTTTTTTAAAGAAGAAATTGCAAATAAGTAAGTAGTAAATAAGTGGCACCTTGACCTTCGCCAATAGGCGAGCAGATATGCTTAAAGAAACTCCTAATCTTTCCCTCTTTTACATTAGGTACCGCCCGGATGCTCACAAAATCCGATCAGCAAGCTTATTATTTTGTCCGGTCTCCTGAATTATTTCTAGACTAGCTTTCCTGCGCTAAGACTACAGTAGGAGCATAAACGCGCACAAACAACATGGTGCGGAGCCAACAGGTTTACAATACCTTTACCCGTTTCGGCAAACAATTAAAGTTGCCTGGAGTTAAAAGATAGAGCAGGCTGAAAAACAAGCTTGTTACATGTTCCACTAGCAAAAAAAGCAATTATGCCTTTTATAGAAACTGAAGACATCCAGAAAGACGAAAATGTTTACCTGAATTACCAGGACAGCGGTGAAGGGCAACCTGTCATCCTCATCCATGGCTGGCCGCTCAGCCACAAAATGTGGGAAAACCAGGTGCAGGCTATTGTAAACGCCGGTTTCCGTTGCATCGCCTACGACCGCCGCGGCTTCGGCGATTCCGACCGCCCCTATCTGCATTATGATTACAGCTCCCTTGCCCAGGATCTACGCGCCATCATAGAACAACTGAACCTCCGCAACTGCATTCTGGTAGGTTTCTCGATGGGTGGCGGCGAAGTGGTGCGTTACCTGAGTATGTTCGGCAACGATCGCGTAGCGAAGGCCGTGCTTATCAGCTCCATTATCCCGATGGTGAAACAAACCGACGATAACCCGGATGGTGTGCCTGAAGATAAACTGGATGAGATTATGGAGGCAATTAAGACCAAGCGTGTTACCTTCTTGGCAGAGTTCGGAAAGCTGTTCTACAACTACACCGATAACAAAGACACTGTAACAGAGGAGTTGCTACAGTACGACTGGCAAATTGCCTCCGCTGCATCGCCACACGCCACCGTAGAAACGGCTAAGGCTTGGGCTAACACCGACTTCCGCTCTGAGCTAGGAAACGTAAGAGTACCTACACTTGTCATACATGGAGATGCCGACCAGATTGTGCCCATTAAAACAAGCGGCGAACAGGCTGCTGAAGGAATCAGAAACAGCACATATGTTGTGATTGAAAATGGCCCCCACGGCATCTTCCTGACGCATAAAGAAGAAGTGAACACTGCCTTATTAGATTTTCTGAGAAGGTAGAAGTAATAGCAACAGTTTTGCGGCCCTGCTGGTAAATTTTTACGAGCAGGGCTTTTTGTTTCATTTTAGCCGTTCCTCCTGCTTCCGCAAAAGAGTTGTTGCAGAAAATTTTGCTCCTGTGTGTAGTTTTTCCTGTCTTGCTGCAACTAATGGTATAACCGTTTGTAAACCAATAGCATGAGCGCAGCTTTAGACGATATCTTTCTTCAGCAGATAAACCAACACCTGGGAATAGCGCATAAAGTGTGTGGCCTCTATTTCACAGATGAGGACGAGAAGCAGGATGTGGTGCAGGAAATGATGTACCAGCTGTGGCGCTCCTATGCTAGCTTTGACGGGCGCTCCAAATTCTCTACCTGGATGTACAGCGTTTGCCTGAACACGGCCCTCACCTACCTGCGAAACAACAAAAAACATAAAAGCCTGTCGCTCTCGAAGCACCATCAGCAGATACCCGAAGAGCCTGTCGGGGAACAGGATGAAAAGACGCAGCTGCTTTGGGAGGCCATAGCAGGTTTGTCGCAACTGAACAAAGCCATTGTACTGCTATACCTGGAGGACCTGCGGTATGAGGAAATAGCCCAGATAACAGGGCTTTCTAAATCGAATGTGAGTGTGCGCCTGGTCCGGATAAAAAAGGAACTGGAAGCCTTTATGAAAAAACAAACTAACCCGTATAGCCATGTCAGCCCTCGATGACCTGAAGAAAAACTGGAACAGCAGCCAGCATATGTATCAGGCTGCTGCCCCATACGATGCCAAATCTTTTCAACAAGTAATTCAAACCTCTATGAAAAAGCAACATAAGATGATCTTTCGTTACTTCTGGGCTACCTTTACTTTACATGTGCTGGTGTACGCCCTCCTGAGCCATGTTATGGTCCGCTACTTGGCCGATACCACCACCCTCCTACTCAGCATACTGGGTCTTGCGGTAACGGTGCCTTTTACCTTCATTATGCTGCAGCGATACAAGCAAATGGCCTCTGCAAGCGTGAAGCAGCAAAGCACAGACACCATCTACAGTTACGTACAGCAGCAGCGGAAACGGCTGGCCGGCTTTTATTTCTTCAAAAAAAGATATGAACTCATTCTGATCCCGCTCCTGTCTGCGATCGGAGTGGTCCTGGTGTTTAACCTGTACTTCCCCGGAGGCGTAATGGCCTTTCCTGTAGGAGCCATTGTTACCTACCTGCTCACCCTCCTGAGCTGCTTTTTCGCCATCCGGAACGAGAACCAGATCTATTTTAATAGACCACTGCAGGAGCTACAGGCCATTTTGGACGATTTTAAAAACGGAGGAGAATAAGCAAGCGAAAACAAGTTCTGGTAAATTAGCTTTGTCTAGTAGACCTGTTTTTACCTCGGCTCTATAGCCGTCCATTCTTCTTTGCTATTAAATAATCGTTTTTCTGAAAAATTTTGATGCCATAATAAATGGGCTGGTTATACTTCATGAAATGCATGATGTACTTGTCATTTGCATAGTCAGTGTATGTCTTCCTATATATTACCCTCTCCAGCTGCTGTTCTTCTTCTTGTATGATTATTTTTCGCCGCCTCATTCTTTTTTGAATTCTTTGGATGGCACCACCGCCATCCATATTGTAGAGTATGCGGGAAGGGCTGGTATCTTTATAGTAAAGTACGCACCAGGCAGAAGCTCCCTCTCCTGTTGGTGATGGATTATAAGCCCAAACTGCTTTTCTCATTGCTTCGTCTGATGGTTTGCTATCGGACATAAACCTCCACCCTTTTGCAGATAGCTATCTGGTAATCCCTGCAGTCTCCATACCTCTTAACTTTAGCAGAACTCGCAGCGAAAGGTTCTGAGCCAGGGAGGGCAAGGAAAGAATAAGGGAGAAAAGGAGCTTCATATAAAGGATATTTTTATAACCAAATATACTCGTGAAGAACAAATAAAACGAAGGCTATTGTTTTGCCACCACTGGGGCTACTGTTGTTATAAGATTAGGCTGGAGCAGGCTTCCCAACCCAACAAAGCAGCTACTCCTCAAATCCCTCCCGAAGGCCTTTAATACCAGCATAACATACCGGGCTGCTGATTTCTTTTCTTTGCGCCTTTTCCTTTACCAGGTCCTCGTAATTGACGGGTGTGGCTATAATAGTGCACTTGGGGTACAACACTACGCCGCGCCTGATTATTTTGGAGTTAGGTTCTATTTCATGAGCATTTACACCTTCTGCACTGTACACGTGAATGGTGAAGAAATGGTAATTTGTTTTTTTCGCGTAGCCCTCTGCCGTAATTCTACCGCTTATCGTTCGCTCTCCTATAAACTCAGAGACCTTCCCCTCTTTATAAGGGGTGTAAACCGATTCCGTCCAGGCTACCTTACAACCAACTGTTAAGTTCATATGTACTAGTATGCCTGTTCTGCTGACAAGGTTACAAAGCCAGCAAAAAACTGGCAACGGGATGTGGAATTGAAAAAGAGATCGCCACTGTTTTGCCTCTCACCTCCATACACCCCTTGTGGAGGACCTGGCGGAAAGAGTAGGCAAAACAATGGCGACGCTAACTGATGGAAAAAATCAAACTAAGGAAAACCCTTGAGAATTATGTTTGTAGTCTAAAGTTTCCTAATGCATGACTTTCAAATTGGCGAAGCATTAGTTCAGTTTTATTACCACTTTACGGTCCAAAGGATTTTCATTATTGGCTGCTTTGGCATCACCCAAATACTGAATGCTGATGCGCTCCTTCTCCACGCCTTGATTTACCAGAAAATTGACGAGCGTTTGCACGCGTTTACGGCTCAGCGCCAGATTATACGCTGCTTTCCCCGACTTAGAAGCATAACCAATTAACTTTACTTCAGAAGCGGGAGTCTGTTGTAGGAGGCCCAAAACACCATTTAATTCGGGTAAACTGGCAACCGGTATCTGGTACGTGTTGATTGGATAAAATATAGTAGTCGCAGCCGTTTCTGCAAGGGCTTCAGCATTAAATTGGCTTTCGGAGCTATCTTGTATTATTCGCAGCAATGCCAGCTCCTGCTCATACAGGCTCAGGCGTTGCAGCATGTTTTGGTTCAGCGCTGCCTGCTGCTGCAGGAACTGTACCATTCCGGCATCTGTCGCCGGAGAAGAGGCTAGTATATCAGATAGGTGATCTTGCTGCATCGTCTGTAGCGAATCGATACTGCGCTGTAACTTGCGGTTGCGTTCCTGCAACTCATTTACCTGCTTATTGGTCTCCCGCGACCGACCAGCTCTTACATTGGTTACAACGGGTACAGTGGCTCGTCTGTCTTCGGCCGGCACGTAAACAACCCGTTCCGGACCCTCCGTCACTATTCTCTCCGTTACCACAGGTTGTGCTGGTTCGGCAACTTCCCGCTGCCTCCTATTTGCCTGCCTCGTTGCCGGAGCAACCTGGCGTCTGACAGCTGCTGTTGTATCTGTTACACGATCCAGGGTTGCCTCCTTACGTTGTTGTTGAGCAACTCTAGTTGAATCCTGTTGTTGTTTAAGTCGGTTTCCGTCTAATTCAGCATTTCGCTGCACCTGGCTGGTGTCTGGGGCAACACGATTCGTTAAAGTATCAGGGCGGGTTGCCGGGGTAGCAGGGGGCACAAGCGTAACGCCTGTAAGCTGTTCCTGCACCAGATCAGTAGAATCGGAGGTGCTTTTGAGCTGTACCTTCCTGGGCTCCAGCCGCAACATGGCTTCGAGCATGTTCTGCCTTGGCTGGTCCTGACTTGCCACCTTCTGCAGTACCGCCACATCATTGGCGTAATAACTAGCCGCTCTAAAAGTCGATTTTCTGAAACCGAAGTTGTAGCCAAGCTTGATACCGGTATGTATATATGCGCTGTTGTAGCTGTTCTGCTCAAGCTCCGCTGCCTGCAGGTGCGGGTCCTGGAGGTAAACCACCTCGCTTTGCAGCGCCAGCTGCCACCGCTCGGCCACTCTAAACTTCAGACCAATGCCAAAAGGTATGGCGGGCACATACGTAGATTCCACATTGGTACGACCACTGGAGGTTCTGAAATTGCCCAGGCCATACCCCAGGAAAAAATAAGGCGACACCCTGGAGGAGGAGCGAAGTAAATAGCCAATATCGGTATAATAATAAGCGCGCAGGGCCAAAAGGTGTACTTTTGTGCGGAAGCTGGTTTGCTGCTGGCCCTGACCGAATACTTGTCCGTAGCTATAACCTGCTGACACGCCAAAGCCATTGCCTAAGGTATAAGTAAGCTCGGCCTGATGAAACAAGTTATGATCGGGTTTATAATAATCTGAAAAGGAATTTGAATTATTAATATAAGTAGCCACTCCTGAGTAGCCGCTTAGCTGCCACCTGTATAGGTCGTGCTGGGCCTCTGCTGCCGTACACAACAGCAATAGAAGCAGGCAAATAATGGAGGCATTTTTCATGACTAGCGATTTAGATCTACCCAAAAATTCAGTTCAAGGCTCAGCCCAATAAAGGGCCTGATAAAAATGCGGTCCACGTCAAAATCGGAAATAGAGTTGGCTGCCTGGTCGCTTTGCAACACGGTAGCTCCGGCATTTATCCGTACAAACGGCAGCGCCCTGTAACCCAGAGCCAGGTAAACCGGCCGCTTCACCAAGGGCCCTGTGGCCACATTATCTTCGCTAAACTCCAGGTTCTGCAGAAACACACCCGCCGATACGCTGGTTTTAGACCAGAAATTAGAAGAGAAGACAGCCTTGCCAAGCGGAATAGAAATACCGGCATAGGGTGCTGTGGCTGAACTGAAATTATCGAAGTCGCCTGAATAGTAAACCCCACCGTAGCCCACATTCAGGGCCACCACGTTTTTGGTTTTCTCGGTAGCATAATCCACTATCTTTTTACTGTCGGTAAGGGCAAGCAACTGGGCATTGGCATATTGGGCAACTTCTTGGTTCACCATCGTCTTCAGGGCACTTAATTGCTCCTGGGCATATTTCAGCCTTACAGTTTGGTTATCTTCTCCGGATGTGGCCACCACATTGCGCCTGGCTTTGCGCAGGCGCAGGTTGTTTATCTGCTCCAGTTTGTCGAGCACCATATCCGAAAAGCCATCAAACTCATAGTTAATCTGGTTGCGATACAGGGTGAGCCCCTGGTACACAATAGCATTCAGGTCGGAGCGCATGTTCTTGGGGTGCTTCCGGAGCTCAATATTACTCCTGCTTATAACAAACGACTGGTCGATGTAGGCATCTAACCCGGAAGAAAGCTGTTGCAAAAGTTGCTCCTGCTGACTTCTGGAAGCAGGTGTATAATAGTTTAGCACAAACGTATACTTCTCATTACCACGCAACGGATAGTTTATGGGCAGTGTAAACCTGGTTTCTGGGCTTTGGACACGTTTTTTCCAGCTATTGGTGTATAAGGCCTTTTTATCGGTGTTGGATGTGCTGTAAATGGCCACTTCCACCATACTTACTTTACTATCAGCATCCCCGGTTAGCATCAGGTTACTTTCGGCTGGCAATGGCTGCCCTTCGTTAAAATAGGTTCTGTCGTAATTAAATACAACGGTTTCGTATTGTGCAACTATGGGAGAAGCACATAGTAAAACCAGAATAAACGCGTAAAGTGTTTTCATAAGATAGGAATTTAGGAATAATAGGATAGAAGGTTTCTCTGAAAAAATCAAGTGGAATAAGTAAAGCAAATAAGCCTGCAGGTATAGTTCTATAAGTATTTAACCTAATTAAGCTTCACATTGTTTTATATATTTTAATATAACTACCAGATTCTGTGGCTCTTTGAAATTATTCTAATGAAAATGACCTTCCAAAGGATTTTCTGGTAATTGTGCTCAAGGGTATGTTTTGTTATAGCTGTGTCGTAGCATTGTCTTATCTTTTTTACGAATATTCTTTGCCACGCATCTTTTATGAAAAATATAATTTTTCACATTTCTGCACATGTAATTGCCGGTGAAGTGGTAAGAGTTTACTACTCAGGTTGCTTTATTTTATTTAGGCAAGGCGGCGCATCAGAGCAAGAAGAGCATAAGGGATGGCGAATGCTTCATGACTACGCATTTTGTCAGCACACCGGATGTTATCTTCTAAATTATACTATGTGTGTTTTAAAGGCGGTGCCAGCAATGTGATGATACAGGCTTCTATCGGGCTTTGTATCCAACATGGGCTCTAACTGGTTTCCTGAAAATAAGGGCATTTCTGCTGCCACTACCTTATCCCGGAGGATGTGCCTCATGGGTATATCCTCAATAAATAGGTTAAGTGCCACATAATGCTATATAATTAATTCCTTCCTCCTGGCGCGCCCACCCCCCCTGCTGGCACAAGCTTTTAGCTCGTGCCTTTACTTTTCTCCACGCAGCTATATATTCCCAGCACGAGAAAAGTATGAGGAGTTATAAGCTTACCAGCGAGGTATCTATACTGGCTGCCCTACGACCTAGCACCAGGTGCGGAACCGGAACAGCTAACTTCCTCTAAAAGCACGTAAAAGGACTCTGGCAGCTGGAGCCGGAGGGCCTGGAGACCAGGAATCTAAAGTACAGGCAGTTCGGATTAGTCTCCCTCTTGTATCAATACAAAGGAGGTTTGGCCTATCAAATAGGCTACCTTTACCTTACAGATAAGAAGATAAGTGGTATTTCTTTCTAACTTTATCCAGTATCCTTTTTATATGGTCTATATCTGCCTGACTGTCCACATTTTTTGTTGAAGTCTCCTCAATGGCATCTAATTCCTGCATATAAAGTTGTTGGTATTTTTTCTCCTCATCACGCTCACTTACCTTGCTTATAAGGTAAATAAGAGTTGCCTGCACCGTTACATCCTGGGAAGAGTAGGCTCTAATACTGGAAGTGCACAGGTAAAATACTTTATCGAATTGGATAGGCGCATACATAATGCCGGTGGCTCCATCGTCTTTTTTTACCACCTTTTGCCCATCGAGTTGCTGGAGCCTGCATAGCAGGTCGAGTAGGTAATTAATTGCCTGAATTGCAGTTCCCGGATCGTTTACGCTAGGGCTTAGTGCTTTCACGGCTACTTCTGTTAAATGCTTAAATCCATATAAGAAATTTTCCATCACCATTTCCTGATGCCTGAGCAAAATATTCTCTTCCAATATCCTCCTGATTTTATCATTCAAAGGTTGATTAATTTCAAGAAATGGCTCTCCCTTTAGCAGATAAAGACCCTGCACCTTTCGTAGCCGTATTGTTAGTCCAAGCTTTTTTGCCTCCCTCAAAAATTCCTTTTCTGTAATAGAATCAAAGTAGCCCGAATCCCATGCTTTCACAAGCCTGAAATTGCCAGGCTCCTCCCATTCCTTAAAATAGCAATCACTTTCAATTTCCCTGCTCAGTGCATTCCGGGTGGTGAGGTAAATATCGTTTAGAATATTCCCTATCTGCACTTGGTTCGAAATTTTATGAATAAAGTAGATGAAAGATAGAAGGCTGGTAAAACCTAGAAACATAGAAATAAAAACTGATAAAACAGGAACTTCCGGTCCTGAGATCATAGTACCGATGTTGCTGAGAACCACAATAATATAAAATATGGTACCCATAATAATGCCTAAAACTATCTGACTTCCTTTCTCGCTGATTAAATCTGGCAACAACCTGGGCGAGAAACTGGAGGTAACCTGAGTTAGCACGACCATAACCATTGTAAAGGTAAAAGTCACAAGGCTGATAAGACCCGTAAGCAGTGAGGAGAGCAGACTGCTGGCTGTGTCAGCATTATCTATCCGAAGGTAAGGCACCTTGTCGACAAGGAAACTGCCCACAAAGATTTTATCCAGGTAAGTAGTTATCCATGAGAAGACCAGTAAAGAGAAAGTGATCAGGATAGGGTAAAAGGCGATGCTGGTCGTCACCTGTTTTAGTGCTTTTTTAAGAGAATACTTTGCTTTAGCAATCTTCATAGCTTAACATGGTAAATCAGTAATCTGTACTGTTGTTTGCAAGACGCTATTTAAGCCAAAGAGGTTAATACTAAATTGAAATTGCGAAAAATACGTACAAAAGGAGGCCATGCGAATGCTACGCAGCCTGCTTTCAAGAGGCAAAGAAAACTCAGGTTCGGTTGTACCTTCTGAAACCAAGGGCTGTTAACTACCTCTTTCTCCTGAACTGTTGCTACACCTACTAATCCTAAAGCAGTAGCACATGTTTTATAACCCTGGGTGTCCAAGCTATTTCTTTACTATCCGGCTTTACTTCCAGTAAGAACAGTAAGATCGTCCTCGCACGGTAGTAGGCTTTATTAAAGGCCCATGTTTATCTCCTATGCCGAGGCGACACACCTCTTATCATCCTGTTAATCAAGGTTTAAACTCTTATTTTTTTATCATTTTTTTTAGAGGCTAAAACAAATTATGTGTACCTTAGCGGCACTTTAGTAAAAATTTATTTACCTCATGGAGTACAGCAGGGTTCATTACTGGCACTATTTGCCAGAGCAGGAGGAAGAGGAAATTCTGGAGTCAGCTTTATCGCTTTCGAAAAAGGCAAGACACGACTCCTTACTCAACGAAATAGCCTTATTCATTTACCAGCATACAGGCGCCCAATATGTACTGATTGGCCGGCTATCAGATACGCTTACCCATATGCACTCGCTGGTATTTATCGAGAACGGTCTGGTACTGGAAAACTTTACCTACCCCGTATATGGCACTCCATGCTACGAGGCCGTTTCACAAAAATTTTGCTATTACCCATGTGGGGTTACAGAAATCTTTCCGGAAGATGAAGAACTAAAAACACTTCAGATCGAAAGCTATCTGGGCACATTAATTTTATCTGAAGATCAGGAGCAAATTGGATTAACGGTGCTGATGGATCAGAAACAAATTGCAAATCCGGCTTTCGCCGAACACTTGGTTACAGTACTAAGTCCGGCTATTGAAGAAGAAATTAAAACGTTGAGGCTCTAACTTTTTTTTATTGGAGCCTTAGCTTTCAAGTCGCTCAGACACCTTCATAGGTGGCAACTTACTTGTTGAAAGTCGGTACATGGCCATTTGTATTTCATAAACAAATGTCTATTTTCCGTCTGTAAATAATTTCTAACTATTGCGTATGACTACTTCTTTATTGCAACTCTACTTATAATTAGCCTTTTCTAGTGGCTTTTTCCTGGCACATCCAGTGCCGAGGCCGAACAATTGTTGCCTGTACCTCCCTTAAAATTCCTGTACTGGTATAATCAATAAACCGGCCTCTCCCTTATTTTATTTTCAATTAAGAGAGTTTCCATAATGAAAGAACATACAGATTCTTCTAAAACAGCCGGGATTACTCCGGCTGAACTTGCCGCTATTGCCCGGCAATTTGGCCTGCAACTGCAGCCCCATACGTTTACCTACAACGAAACGGGCCTCGACTTCCGGGTTATTCAGGCGCTTGATGCTGCACAGCAGCCCTGGATCCTGCGAATACCTCGCCGCCCCGATGTACTGCCTCGTGCCGAAAACGAAAGAAAGGCGCTGGCTTTTCTACAGAACAAACTTCCTGTTGCCGTACCTGAATGGCAGATTTTTGATCCTAAAATGATTGCCTATCCACGTTTAGCGGGTACTCCTGTCGCCAATATAGATATGGAGCAACGCTGCTATGTCTGGAATTTAGATCATGAAAATCTGCCAGAAGCTTTTATTACCTCCATTGGCAAGGCTGTTGCTGCACTACATACTATAAATACCAGCGAGGCTGCAGAGGCCGGTATTAAAGTGCAGCAGCCGGATCAGGTACGAGAGAACCTGAGTATACAGATGCAACGCATCAAAAGAGAACTGGGTGTAGCGGAAGCTTTGTGGCAGCAATGGCAAACCTGGCTCTCCGACCACAGCTACTGGCCTGCCCACTCCTGCCTGGTGCATGGCGATCTGCAGGCGGCACATATCCTGACAGACGAGTGTTATACTGTAAATGGCCTCCTGGACTGGACAGAAGCAGAGGTCAGCGACCCTTCTATTGATTTAATGGCGCTGCTGTTCGCTTTTGGAGAAAGAGCTATAAAAAACATACTGGCAGCCTATTCTCAGGCCGGCGGTATAACCTGGCCCCGCATGCTGGAGCATATGCAGCAACGGCAAGCAGCTTATGGCGTGTCTATTGGCTTGTTTGTACTGGATTCGGGAACGGATGATTACTTGCCGATGGCCAGAGAAGCATTGGGATTAAGCTCCTAAAAATAGGAAAGAGACACAAAAAAAAAGGGACATGCCGAGTGGCGATGTCCCTTTTTTTTGCTTTCCGCAGTAATTTAAATTGGCTTAAGCACCTTTCTTACCAAGATAAATGCTGTATCCAATTAAACCTGCTGCAGCGGCATAAAGCAAATACTGCTTCTGTTTCAGTGGAAGCTTCTTATAAAAATCAATGCCCTTAGAAGGATCGTTGATAATCTCTTTTACCTGTTCAGGCTCCTCCATTAGGCTTTGAATTGTTTTTTCATTGTTGTTTTCCATAGCGTTATCTTTAATTGTTTATGAAAGATACGTTCCTTCTATCTAAGTAGATATACTGTTTTTTTGGATTAAACCGCAACTGACATAGCAGAAAGCTTTCTCAGACGATGATAAATGACTGTCTGGCTGGTGAATTCATGGTGCCTGTTAACCTAAACTGCTGCCATGCCTAGTGAAGTAAAGCAGCTTGTAAAGTGCAGAATTAGGTGCCGGTTCTATTATATTCTGGCCTGGTACGTGTACAGTTGGTAGTACCTTCCCTCCTTTTCCAGCAGCTCTTCGTGGCGGCCTTGCTCTACAATACGGCCCTGCTCTATCACCAGTATTTGGTCGGCCTGGCGAATGGTGCTGAGGCGGTGAGCAATGACAAAGGTGGTGCGACCCTGCATCAGGTTTTTGAGGCTGGCCTGAATCAGGCTCTCGCTTTCGGTATCGAGGTTCGAGGTGGCTTCATCGAGGATCAGAATGCGTGGGTCGGCAAGTATAGCGCGTGCAATGGCGATACGCTGCCGCTGCCCTCCTGAAAGCTTTACGCCCCGCTCCCCAATGCGGGTTTCCAGGCCATCAGGAAAACGGCTGGTAAACTCCTGCACGTGCGCTGCCTGTACCGCCTGCATCAGTTGAGCATCGGTGGCATGAGGCCTGGGAAAGAGGATGTTGTCTTTGATCGTACCCTCAAACAGAAAGTCATCCTGCAGCACCACACCCAGCTGGCTACGGTAACTTTGCAAACTGATGGTTTGCAGATCGTAACCATCTACTGTAATAATGCCGCTATCGGGGTTCAAAAAAGAAGCAGCCAGACCGGCAATGGTGGTTTTACCGGAGCCAGAAGTGCCTACCAGCGCTGTAACTGAACCTGCAGGCGCTTTAAAGCTCACCTCTTTCACTACGTCTTTTCCTGATTCGTAAGCAAAAGAGACTCTGTCGAACATGATATCGCCATGAATATGATGGAGTTGCAGCGTTCGGTTCCCGGTGGCATCTTCGGGAGGCGTGTTTAGTATTTCCTGAGTGCGGTCGAGGCCGGCAAAGGCTTCGGTAAACTGGCTCCCGATGTTGCTCATTTGCAGAATGGGCGCAATCATAAAGCCAAGGTAGAGGGTGAAGGCCAGGAAATCGCCAAATGTTAGTTCCCCGTTCATAATCTGGTAGCCACCAATGCCCATAATGCCTGCCGAGGCAAGGCCCAGCAGCAAGGTAGCCGCACTCGTTACCATGCTGGTGGTGACGAGGCTTTGCTTCACGTTCAGGAAAAGGCGCGTTACGCCATCTTCAAATGTTTTGATTTCCTGCGCCTCGGCATTAAATCCTTTTATCACACGTACGCCTCCCAATGTTTCGGTAAGCCGACCTGTTACCTCGGCATTTATTACGCCGCGCTCCCTAAAGATGGGCCGTATCTTTCCAAAAGCCTTCATCGAGATCAAACCAAAAATAGCTACCGGAATCAAGGCAAAGCCTGTCATGAGCGGACTGATGTACACGAGCAGCACCAGGCAGATCAGCGATGTGAGTACGCCGCCTACCATTTGGGCAAATCCCGTACCTACCAGGTTCCGAACTCCTTCTACATCCGTCATAATGCGCGAAACAAGTTCGCCGGTTTTGGTATTATCGAAGAACCGGATGGGCAGCTGAATGATATGCCGCTGCACCTTGGCACGAAGCTGTGAGATAAGATGCTGCGCCTCCACACTCAGGATTTGCGTAAGCGCAAACGAGGTAACCGCCTGTATGGTAATGGCTACTACCACAGCTCCTATCAGCCACTTGAGCATGGTACTGTCGTTGTTGGGAATTACATCGTCGATGAGGTACTTGCTGGCCCCCGGCAATACCAGACCCGCCAGCCTGCTAATAATAATGAGTACCAGCCCCACCCCCAGGTATTTCTTCCGGGGCCAAATGATGGTTTTGAATACCTGTGCCAGGGTTACGTTCTGGAGCTTTTTAGATTTTGCCATGGGTTGAAGATACAAATTATTTACGGCTCCCACTGCTGCTGAACCTAGAGACCACCTAGCCAAAAAATAAGCCTGAGGCTTGAGCTACAGATGGCAGGTATGCCAGCAGCGGGATCAGGCTTTTTAAAGTTAGACCAGGAGATTAGGCTAGGCCTCAGGTGCTAATGCTTAGTTTGTGGCACAAAAGCATCAAAAGCCTTCCCGAAATTCTGTTTGATGGGCATAACAGGCAGGGCTGCTGTACGCTTTTGCATCAGTTTCAGTAGCAGCAGAATACCTTTTACTGTGCGCCGGGTATTCCGATCCACACTGCACAGGAGCAAAAGTAGTGGAGCTAACATGGTACTCACCTAAGCTGATGCAGGGCCTGCAGATTACTGTTTTTTTGAGATAATGATTCATTTCGCTGTTGTACGTAAATGCTTTCACCCTCGCTAACATAAAAACCCTAGGCCTCCAATCCATCAAAACACCTCCGGAAGGCCTTTTTCATTAGCAGAATTTAACTGAAAGCTAACACCTAACAAGATATTGCGGTAGTAGGCAACGAAGAGAACACCTGAGCCAGGTGCACCCACTGACGATTTTTTGTTTGAGCGTTCAGCGAGTTCAAAATCGTCTTGATTTTTTTGGTTCTTTTTGTATCAAGACAAAAAGAACAAGAAAGCAGGCAATGAAAAAGCTTCAGTCAGCTATCACAGCAGGAAAAGCAGCTATGCGAATTTAAACAACAAAAAATATTGCTTTCGGACTCGCCCACAAGATCCTTTCAGGATGACAAAAAAGATATCAGCAACTATGAAAGGCTGATTTCTATATCTCCGCAAAATGCAGTATCACTAAAATAATCGTAGAATAGAAAATAGATCAGCCTTCTTTTATAAAACGAAGAATTTCCTCATTTACTCTTCCTGCCTCCTCATGGTGCAGCCAATGAGTAGCATTCTCAAGGAAAATCAATTCCCCATGCATGCATTTTGCTATGCTTGGTTCAGCCATTTCTGCGCCCAATGTGACATCTTTTTTGCCCCATAGCATGAGCGTGGGGACTTTTACGTCTTTGTCCAGATCGAGCATCGAGTGTTTAAAGGCTCTGTACCAGTTCATCATGCTGGTGAGGGCATCCTGCTGTTGCCAGGCTTCTCTGTACGCAGCCAAATCGGATTCGGAGAAGGTGTTAGGCCGGGCAGTGCCAGTAAGGCTTTTATCAAGAGCCTTATAATCGAGCGCCATTGCTAGCTGCTCAGGCAGTACCGGCACCTGGAAGAAGGCTGCATACCAGCTCCGCAGCATCTGCCGGGGGTTAGTTCTCAGGTGCTGGCGCATCACAGACGGGTGTGGTATGTTCAGGATGACCAGTTTGTGTAACAGGTGCGGATAGTGCATGGCAAGTGACCAAGCCACCATGCCACCCCAATCGTGCCCCACCAGCACCACTTTTTCTTTCCCCATCTGGCTTATGAGCCTGATGATATCTCCGGTTAACTTGTCGAGGGTATAATCAGACTCTGCTGCTGGTTTGCTGCTGCGATTGTAGCCACGCTGGTCAGGAGCCACTACGTTATAGCCGTGCTCAGCAAAAAAGGCTAGCTGCTTGTGCCAGCCATACCAGTACTCCGGAAAACCGTGCAGGAACAAAATGGTTTCTCCGGCTTCGTTTCCTGCCGAAGCCACATGTAATGTCACATCAGGTAAATGGTAATAGGTAAAGGCGGGCTCTATCATGATAAACGGTCTTCTTATTTATTTTACTTTTAGCCTTTAATTCTACCGTTCCAAATAAAAATTGTTTTGCCTAAGAAGATCCTACTGAGAAGCAAGGCTGATTACTATTTGAGGTGGGGAATAACGAATTTGTGCCTTTGGACTTGCCAGTCAGGAGGCGAGTTAATAGAAATTCTCTTTTCCCAGTGCAGCCACTCTGCCTACACACCCGCAGAAGCTGTGCTCGCTGCGAGGTATTTCTGCTCCTTTAATTAGAAACTTAGCCATTTAACAATCAGCAACTAACAATCAACAACCAAATTAAATTCTGCTAATGAAAAAGGCCTTCCGGAGATGTTATATGGTTTGAGAGGTCTAGGGTTACCAAATCCAAAGCGTGGCCTGTACCTTTACTGTTCGACCACAAGCATGTTATTGAGGCAATCTCTACAGAACGGCATCTAGGTTCTGTACACCCTCCTGCAAATGCAGATCATGGCGCAGGAGCAAAAGACACGAAAATGACAGTTTGTGCTAACCTCTCAACCACAAAGCCGTTTAAAATAAGCTCTGAATAACAAGACTTGCTCAACATGTGAAGCAAGCGCTTGTTTAGGATTAACTAAAAACATTAAAGTATATGAATTACACTGAGAACTTTGAAGGCATTAAAATAGATGTGCAGGCAGTAGACATTTCCATATCGGATGATATCCAACAGCATGTTCGGGATTCTATTTCTAAACTTAAGCGGCACGCTAAAAAAATAGATTCTGTTGATGTTTACTTTAAAGAAGAAGCAAATCATGCTACAGATTCCAAAAAAGTAAGTATGCGCGTCGGCATTCCTGGCAACGATGTTTTTGCAGAGGATTCTGGTGAAAACTGGTACGAACAGTTGAAGAACGTAGAAGAAAAGCTTAAACGCCAGCTAGAGAAAAGATAGTTTAGTTTGACGGAAGGAAAGACCCGCTGCTGGTCAAGCTGAATGCTTGCCGGCAGCGGGTCTTTTCTTATTTATTGCTTTTAACGGGAACTTGGAAAGATAGAGTAGTCAATCGCTACTGTAACAGCTGATCCGGTACCCCTTGCCACCTGTTATAGCTGCCTTATGCGCTCCTCGGCCGCACGGCCGCGTTATCCCTTCCGGCGCCGTTAGAACCGGATTCCGGTACTGAGGGAAACGCCTCTTCTCTTGCCTGAGGCATTATCGTAGTTGAGCGTGTTAATGAGGTGGTGGTGGTAAAGCACATCAAAGTTAAATATCCAGAAATCAAATCCAATACCGGCATTTATGGCAAACTGAGCATTCTTGAATTGTCTTCTGCTTAACCCGATGTTGTTCTGTCCTACTCCGATGTTATATTCTAATGAAGGACCAGCCAGCAGGCGCAGGTGCGGATCGCGGCTAAATGCATTGCGTACCACATAGCCTGCCATTACCGGAAACCGGAGATAGCGCAGCCCTACATTATCTTCTCCCATCACATTTGCCGCCACAGCCCGCTCCACATTAGCAATGGTATGGCTCATATACTCCAGGCCTGGTTGCAGATAAAATCTTTCACTGCCTATTCTGGAAAATACCCCTAATTGCCAGCCCAGGCCAAGGCTTGAGTCGCGCAGATTGGGATCAGAGGAAAGTGTAAAGGCATTCAGGCCTATTTGGGCACCAACTCTTATTCTTCTTTCGTTTGTGTTTACCGTTATAACTTCCCGATTTTGTGCTTCCGCAGAAAAAATCATCAGAAGTAAGACAAGCACTAGTATTGTTTTCTTCATGTTTTTAAAAGTTTTACTGTTTCTACTGTAAAGGTACTTAGCAGCCAACTTTGGCATTTAGCAGCTTTTAGGTAGGCATAAAGCAATACCCTAACAACTGTGATATTTCTAAAACTGCTATTCCATGTTCTTTGTTCTAAATAATTTCATATTAACAGGGACATAGTATTATAAAATTGATTTTTGATAAATAACAATGCCTTGCCTTCAGGATTTGGCAGTAAAACCCAATAGAATGGAATCAGTTTATTTTTGCTATATAACAAGGGCCGGAGCACCTTCTCCAAATAATGCTTTGCTAAGAACCCAAACAAAGAAATCGTTTGTTGTCTGTTCACCGGGGCGCCTGGCTTAACATTACATATCATTAGTTCAAATACTAACACACTTAATAAATTCCAATTGATGAGCGCTTGTTAGATAAAGATCTCACTTCGGAAATACTATTTCGGAATTTAATTTAAAAGGATAGTATTGTTGGTTCCCTAACTCCTCTTGAGCTCTACAGCTCTAACCTCGATTGTCCACTTCAATGTTGAAACTTGTATTTCAACAGCTTATATTCAACAAATTTTAAAATCTGTTAAAATGCACACTTCAATTACCACGCTAATTACAAATTTTAAAATAACTTACCTTAACCTTCTATTTCACTTTAATTTAATTCTAAAAAGGATTACTGGAAATGACCAGGAAAGCTGAAATAAGCAGTTTTAAAATTTCTAATAAAATTTTGATTAATTAATTTGGTAGGCTAATATTTTCCTCCTATATTGAAAGAGCGACAAGTTGCTATTGTACAATCGACCCTATTATCCATTACCTCCTATTTATTAAAATCAGTTTCTGCGCCTTTTGCTGGTATTAAGAAATTATTTGCTGTTACTATATTTTATTTTCAGTATTATTCCGCGACTACTCCTGTAACCGCGGCAGGGAAAGCTTTTTTCATTTTTTAACTACATCTATATCTTACCTATGAACACAAGAAAATTTACTCCTGCAAAATTAGCGTGTCCTCTATTTTTTGCTTTCATGGGCATGTTTGGCTGTAACCCGGAGGTTGAAGTAGATCCTGCTACTAACCTGGACCTGGATGCTGCCAGCAATGCCAAGATCGCCAACGGCGCAACCAATGTGAAATACCGCGGCAAACACTATATTGTGCTTTCTGCCCAGGAAAAACTTCCGGCAGGCCTAGAAGGCAAGCTCACAGCTGCCAATGGCAAGATCAACAGGCTTTACGCCGAAGTAGGTGTTGCCACGGCATATTCCGAAGACCCTGAATTTTCGGCCAAGGCCAGTAAAATTCCTGGTGTGCGCTCTGTTGTGCGCGACCTCGATATTGAATGGCTGAAGCCTGAAGATCAGAAGGTGGTGGAAATGGAAAACTTTGGCACTCCTCCCTTTAGTGGTGACGATGACCGCTTTTTTGACCTGCAGTGGGGACATGCAGCCATTCAGGCACCAGAAGCATGGAATGCAGGTGCACGTGGCAAAGGAGTACGTGTAGCGGTATTAGACACAGGCTTTGACCTGGATCACCCGGACCTGGCACCTAATATTGATTTAGCGGCCAGTAAGAGTTTCGTAATAGGAGAACAATTATCTTATGCCCTGCCAGGTGTTGGCAGCCACGGCACGCATACTGCCGGCACCATAGCTGCCGCTGACAACGGCATCGGCATTATAGGTGTAGCGCCGGAAGCCAAGCTAATTCTGGTGAAAGTGCTTCGCGACTCTGGTACCGGTGCCTTCTCCTGGATTATGGATGGCATCGTACATGCCACACAACAAGGGGCCGATGTAATTAACATGAGTATTGGCGCTTCGCTTTACCGTAATGGTAAGTACCTGGATGATAATGGTACTCCTGACGATCCTTCTGACGACTTTTTGGTGAAAGGCGATACCAAAGGGGTACAGGAATTACTTGTTGCCTTGGACCGTGTTACCCGATATGCCAATAAGAACGGCTCCACTCTAATAGCCTCGGCTGGCAACGAAGCGAACAACGGAAATGCCGATAAGTCTCTGGTCCATATTCCTTCCAGCTCTTCCGGCGTGATCTCCATATCTGCTACGGCACCTCGTGGCTGGGCACTGAACCCTACCACTACCTTTATGGATAACCTTGCCTCCTACTCTAACTACGGCACACCTGATGTTCATTTTGCTGCTCCTGGTGGTGATTACATGTACCCCGGTGCCGAAATAGCCACCATAGCTGGTGTTACGCAATATGTTTATGTGTTTGATTACGTTTTCAGTACAGGCAGTAACCTTACTCCGGGCGTTGCCAGCTATTACTGGTCTGTAGGTACCAGCATGGCAGGGCCTCATGCAGCAGGTGTAGCTGCCCTTATAATTGGCCAGAACGGTGGCGATATGGACCCTACCCAAGTGCTAGCCAGAATGCGTGCCTCTGCCGACGACCTGGGCAAACCCGGACGTGACCCGCTATATGGTTACGGACGTGTGAATGCCTTGCGTGCAGTTACCCTTACACAATAACCGTTGAAGCTCTAAACATCAAAGCCCTGCAGCCTGTGCTGCAGGGCTTTGATGTTTTCAGGAGGCAATTAATAAATTTCATTCCATGTCCAATTGTTTTTATATAACTGGCGCAGAAAATGCTCTGGCACCCTCCCGCTGTTGCGCCACCCTCCATTAGAATAATTAACAGATCGAAGCTATAGCTGGTTAACTTCTATTATTGTACATGTAAAGGAATGCAACAAAATGTCAGAAAATAATTTTCGAAACATTTCTACAGTATTTTTGGTTTATTTTTTGCTTAATACGTTATAACACTAAACTAAATTTAGTAACCATGAAAGATACAACCAATTTATTTATTCAGCTTATCAGGATATTCACTGTTTTAAAAAGTAAATATTTTTATAATCAAAAGGAGTTGGTTCTGGTACCTGTTCGAAAATAAGCTTTTTAAAGTACAAGTTCTCAGTACCTTAAACAGCAAGAACAGCCTACCAAAGCTAACTATAAATCAGGCTCCGAAAGGCGCTATTTATTTAAATAATTGCTTTTGAAGCTGGCTAATAGCCTTATATGCTACTCAGATAATTTAGACGGCAAAGCTGTTACAATGCAGCTCCCGTAAACATCCGTTGTTCCGGCCTTACAAGTCTGGGGCAACGGATAGTTTGTTTTTGCGGCAGCTAAGTCAAAACCGCTCACGGTTATAGGGCACACAAGAACCTCCTTTCGCTTTGGTGGCTTACAGGCTGAACAAAATATTGGCCTGCAGAATCGACTCTTCCAGACCGGCTATACCTACCACATTTTTCCAGTAACGCCACTCCGAACCGACATAAACTCGTCCGGGCTTACCGCGTAAGCTGCCTGCGTCTATAAAAAATTGCGGTTGTGTCAGGTATTGTGTTGTGCCAGGTCCCCTGTCTCCGATAAAATCCATGAATCCGCGGAAGCGAAACCGAACAGTCTCAGAAAGCGGCAAAGGAATATCCCAGCTAGGGGTGATTTGGTAAGTACCTTGGAACTCAGCTCCGTTTTGCCTGTAATAGTAAGTTTCGAGTTGCACCAGCCCCGAGCCGGGCACCTTAAACTTAAAAACAGGCCCTACAACAGAAGCGAAAAAATCTTCGTTCCCGCCAAAAAGCACGTTAATGCCACTCCCGATCAGCACATCACGTAGTGGCCCAAATTGGAGGCTGGTGCCCAATGCGCGGCTTAGGCTTATTTTTGGATACCACTCCAGGTAAAGGTCCGGACCAGCTAGGCTGGCATTGTTGAATAAATCGGCAAATCCGAAGTGTTCAAAGGCTCCATAATCGCCAAAATGCTCGAGTGTAATAGTGGCCAGTTTACCTGAACCTTGCAGGCTGTGACCGTAAAGCAGCTGCACATTAGAGCCTCCCTTGTAATTGACCTGCGCAGCAGCCTGCCCTGCTATTAAAATAAGAAAAGCTACAACTAATCGGAAACCCAAAAATTGGCTGCACAAAAGGCTGGATAATGAGTTACGTTGGAACATGCTACGCAGGTATCAGTTTTACATCAGGTACCGGAACATTTCTTAAACTGATCTGCCACCTCTGTCGTTCTACTTAGCGGACAACATAGGTATCAGTTTAATCGGCAGGTAAGTTCAATTAAATTCCAAATGAATTCCGGCTCCATGGTTATACGTGCCGGGGTAGCAAGTGGTAAGACTACTAAGAGTCAGTACTTTCTGAAAATGATTTAATACTGGCAGAGGCCAAAATCGAAATCAAAAATGGAGCTGACCTTAACCTTGGATATGTGAAGTTTAAAATTGATTTCCCGTTACTGGTTAGTCTTACCTTGCCCATATCAGTCCAAAAAAACTTTAATTTTTAGTACCTTTAAGCTGGCAGCTGGCCTTTGCTAACCCCCTCGGTACTTTATTTCCTTTTAATGTACAGGTTATCGAGCTAAACATTGCTGGGTTTAAATTGTTAAAGAAAAACTATGATGGCAGTTCCATTATGTTTACACTTAGAACCAATGCAGCAAGTAAATGAGCTACTCAGGTGCCATGATTTGTATCCTTCGGTTTAAAGGGCAGTTCAACTGCTCATCTTGAAGGTTGCCTACAAAGATGGCCTACCAGTTTAAAACTACCGTTTTTCAGCCCTTATCATTTCTGGAAAAAGAATTAATTATAATTTAAAAATCAGGCATTTGCTTTATGGAAGGAAAGAACCACAGCTAGTCAGTGTACAGTAATAAACCCCACCTAAACAAAATCAATTTGCTACACCGGCCAGCCTTCTTCCAAACTATTATCATCTATGACACACGTACACCTCCCATCCCCAGAAACACTTGCTATTTTTGAAACAGTACCTGATTTGTACCTGATCCTTTCCACGGACCTCAAGATTTTATCAGCCAGCAACAATTTTCTGAAAGTAGTACATAAGACACGTGATGATTTAAAAGGGTTGTCCATATTTGAAGCGTTTCCTGAAAATCCGGATCAGGAAAACGCTAGTGCCATCTCTAGCTTGCGGGATTCCCTTAACTCGGTGCTGGAGCATAAGCAACCTCATAAAATGCGATTACAACGCTACGATGTGCAGGTGCCAGATCAACCGGGAACTTTTGAGGAGAGATACTGGTCACCGTCTACCACTCCTGTTCTCGACCAGCAAGGGAATGTACTCTATTTAATACATAAGACAGAAGATGTAACGGAGCATGTAAAGGAGCAAAGACAAACCAAGAATAAGCAGTTGCAACTCGATAAGCTTACCCACAAGCAGGTTACATTGAACATTGAGTTGATGGCTGCGCGAGCCGAAGCAGAACTGCAGCAACAGAAGCTTTTTAATATTTTAATGGAGGCACCTGCCATGATTTGTATTTTTGAGGGACCGCAGCATGTGTTTAAATTGGTGAACCCACATTACCAGCAGCTGGTTGGCGACCGGCGTATTACGGGTAAGCCCATTGCCGAGGTTATGCCCGAACTGGAGGGGCAACCTATTTTCGACCTGCTCGACAACGTGTACCAGACAGGCGAAACATTTCATGCCCATGAAATGAAAGTGCAGCTCGACCACGAAAACACAGGAAAGCTGGGCCATAACTTCTATAATTTTATTTACAAGGCCATCCGCAACTCAAAAGGCGAAGTAACAGGCATTATGGTATTTGCTTATGAAGTGACAGCACAGGTAAAAGCCCGCCTGGAGGTTGAAGAAAGGGAGCAACGCCTGCAGCAGCTGAATGAGCAATTAGAGGCGGCTAATGAAGAAATACGGGCCTCTAATGAGGAGCTAACCATTACACAGATGGCCTTGCAGCAACTAAATGAGGAGTTAGAAAGCCGTGTGGAAAAAAGAACCAGACAGCTGCTCCACGCCCAGAATGATATTGAGAACCACCGGAATCGGCTGCACACCATTTTTATGCAAGCCTCTGTTCCTATTTGTATTCTGAATGGGGAAGATTTTATATATGAACTTGTAAACCCAGCTTACCAGCAGCTATTGCCTGGCCGCCGCCTGTTTGGCAATTCCATGTTGAAAGAAGCTTTAACAGAACTGGCCGACCACCACCTCGCCGATATGCTCCGGCAAGTATACCGTACCGGCCAAACCTACCGGAACAAGGAAGCATTTGTACCAATTGCCCGGTACGATGGAGGTCCGCTGGAAGACCGTTACTTTAACTACACATTACAGGCCCGTCGCAGCGATGCCGGCGAGATAGACGGCATTATTATAATCGTTTTTGAGGTAACGGAGCAGGTAGAAGCCCGGAAATTAGCAGAACGCAGGTCAACTCAGCTCAAACTCATAACCGATGCCCTTCCGGTGCTGATCGGGTACCTGGATAAAGAAGAACGCTACCAGTTTGCCAACAAAGCGTATGAGGCGTGGTTCCATCAAAAGCCGGAGGACTTGCTGGGCAAGCAGGTTCGTGAAATAGTGGGAGAAAAAGCTTACGCAGGTGTACAAACATTCATTACAAGAGCTCTTGCCGGGGAGCGTCTCGATTTTGAATCTAAGATGCCTTACCGCAAAGACTTTGTAAAGCACATCCGGACAAGCTTTGTGCCGGATGTGAAAGATGGTGAAATTATAGGTTTCTTTACCTTGGTTTCCGACATAACGGAGCAGGTGGTAACGCTGCAGAAAATAGAGGAGCGTGAAAAAGAAGCCTTAGAGCTAGCTCAGAAATTAACAGCGGCGAATGATGATTTGTTACGCTCTAATGCTGCGTTTAAGAACCTCACACAGCAACAACAGCAATTGGTCGCCCTGGTAGAGAACAGCACAGACTTTATTGGGCTTTCTTCACCTGAGGGCAAAGGCATTTACCTCAACCAGGCTGGCCTGGAGTTGGCGGGGCTCGAAAAATGGCACATACAAGAAACCGACATGCTCGATTTTTTTGAGGAGCAAGACCGTGCATTTGCGCAGCAGGTTATTCTGCCAACGTTATTGGAAAAAGACCGTTGGGTAGGAGAAGTCCGGTTCAAAAATAAAAAAACAGGGAAGCTAATACCAGTGTATTATAACTGCTTTACCATTAAAAGTCCAGAAACAGGAGAACTCCTTGGCATAGCAACTATCACCATCGACATTACAGAACGCAAGAAGCAAGAAGCAGCACTGCAGGCGCTCACACAGCAGATTGCCCAAACCAATAAGGAACTGTTGTCGACAAACGAGCAACTCACGCGCACCAACATAGACCTCGATAATTTTATCTATGCCGCCTCTCACGATTTAAAAGCTCCCATTTTTAATATAGAAGGACTACTACAGATATTGATAGATTCTTTGCCCGAGCACGTAGCTAAAACGGATGGGCTTGATGAAGTGATACTGATGATAAGAAATTCTATCCAGCGCTTTAAACGAACGATCGATCACCTGACGGAAGTAACTAAATTACAGAAGGAAAACAACCAGGAGACAGTAGAAATAGAAATTTCCGACATTCTAAACGAAGTGCAGTTGGATCTTGCCCCACAGCTAAAGGAGGCGGAGGCAGAAGTAGAAATTGTGCTGGAAGGTTGCTCCAACATCAGGTTTTCAGAAAAAAATCTTCGTTCAGTTATTTACAACCTGCTCTCCAATGCGGTTAAATACAAAGCGCCCGACCGTAGTTCTAAAGTCAGGATTTACTGTAGGCCCGAAGGCGAATTTACGGTATTGTCGTTTCAGGACAATGGCTTGGGTATTAACCTGAATGGCTACCATAAACTTTTTACTATGTTCGGACGATTGCACGACCACGTGGAAGGATCGGGAGTAGGCTTGTATATGGTAAAGAAGATAGTAGAAAATGCAGGTGGCCGCATTGAAGTGAAAAGCGAAGTAGGTGTAGGCTCTACCTTTACCGTATATTTTAAGAACTAAGTTTTAGACTGATCTTCCTGTTTGCCTACACTTTAGCCCTAAACAGCAAGTGTGCTTAGCTGCCCCTACCCTATTGCAAGCTAAATTGCCTCGAACGTAATTTAAAATAACGCTTTTCGTTATGATTTTAGTCCGTACTAATCTTTATAACTTAGATATGGAGCTAGAGGAATAGCCAGGCACAGCATCTTGTAAATTATTCTAATGATTTTGCCCTTTCAGAGCAATTTAAGCTATTATAAGCACAAGGCTTGGCAAAAGGGTCACTAATTAGAAAACATAAATACCGGGCAGCTTCTATTGATTAAAGAGTGAACCGGCCTGAAAGCAGGATGCAAAGGGACTATCTGATATCTCTAGGTTAACCTGCATAACTTAATTTAACAATTCAGAAGGAGATCATTAACTTCAATCTATATACTATGGAAAATAACGAAAGCAATACCTCCCAAAGCACCTTTGTAGAAAGACTAGCCGAAAAGGTTGGATTGGCAGCCAAAACTTCAGTGATCTACGGCGAGCCTGTTACCCAAAATGGCCTCACGGTTATACCGGTGTCTAAAGTAGCTTACGGTTTTGGTGGAGGTGCCGGCACCAAGGCAGGAGAAGAAGGATCCGGAGGAGGCGGTGGCATTGCCATGATGCCTATTGGTTATATCGAAATAAAAGAAGGAACCAGCAGGTTCAGGCCCATCCGTGATCCGCAAAATGTGATAAAGCTTGTTGCTGTAAGTGGCCTGGTTTCGGTTTTGCTAGTAAGGAGTGTAGCCAAACTTTTACGTAAGTAACGGCGGCTTTTATACATTAGCTTAGCATTGCGGAGAGCCAGCGAGATTCTGAGCTTTGTACCCCTGTATCTAGTGCCTGATAATCCGCCCATCTTCCATTTCAATTATACGTCCGGTATTTTGTGCAAAGCTTTGGTCGTGGGTGACGATCAGGAGTGTCTGTTGATGCGTTTCGGCAAGCTCTTTAAATATATCGAACACCAGTTCGCTGTTTCGCTTATCCAGGTTTCCGGTAGGTTCGTCACCCATAATAATGTAGGGGTCGTTAATAAGCGCCCGGGCAATGGCGACACGTTGTTTCTCTCCGCCAGAAATACGGTAAGCCATTTTCTGAGCCAGATGGTCTATCCCAAGCATTTTTAGACGCTCCATAGCCCGGTGCTCCACTTCCTGCTCCCGGTACTTGTTCAGTTTCAGGCCGGGCAGCATGACGTTGCGCAAAACTGAAAATTCGTTGAGCAGGTAATGAAACTGAAACACAAAACCTATTTTCGCATTCCGGATATGCGCCAGTTCTGCATCTGATTTACCTGTCATCAGTTCTCTGTCTATTAACAGCTCGCCCTGATAGTCGGTGTCCATGGTAGATAAAATGTACAGCAGGGTTGATTTGCCACAGCCTGACTTGCCGATAACCGATACAAATTCCCCTTTGGTAATAGTGAAATTGATGTCGGTTAGCACCTGCACCGTTACCGGGTCGTGGAATTGTTTGTGAATATGCCTTGCCTCTAGAATAATCTCCCTCATTTTACTTGCCTCTGATAATTTCTACAGGATCTACTTTACTGGCTTTACGGGCCGGGAAAAAACCTGCCAGGTAAGTAGTGAGGAGCGAAAAGGAACCTCCTATAAAATAATAGAGCGGGTTATAGTTTACCGGGAATGTCTTTATAGTAGGCAAGGCCGCCGTCACAAAGGGAATATTATCTATAACCATCGAAAACAAAAGGCCTAACAGCAGCCCCACCAATCCGCCGAAAAACCCAATACTCAAAGCTATTACCAGAAATACCCGGTTTACATCGCTCCCAGAAAAGCCTGTAGCCTTTAAAATGGCAATGGAATCCATTTTTTCGTAAATCATCATGTTCAGGATGTTGAAGATACCGAAGCCCGCTACTACAAGCAGCGTAATGCCAACTGCATACGAAATAAGAGAACGCACATTGCTGCCCGTTTCAAACTGCGAATTGGCAGTCTGGATGTCTTCGGCATCTATGTTAAAAACAGAAGCATACTCTTTTGCCACCGCTGGGGCCATGTCCAGATCGTGTAGCTTTACCTGGATATCGGTCATGTAATTATTCGGTTTGCCCAACAGTTTTTGTGTGGTGCCAATAGAGGCATAGCATTGCACCTTATCGATTTCCTGTATGCCCGACTGAAAATACCCGACCACTTTCAGGGAAAACCGCTCGCCCAGCACCGTCGTTATCTGCACCACATCTCCTATGTCGGCTACCAGAATATCGGCAAGGCCTTTGCCCAGAATAATGCTGTTCGCTACATTTTTAGCATCAATAGCATGGCCGGTGGTCACGTAATCCTGAAAGTTGAACAGGCGGTTTTCTTCCTCCACATCCACCCCATTTATTACTCCTGTTATATCAATAGTGCCCTCGTTAAAAAACACTTGTGCTGTAAGTTTAGGCGTGGCTCCGAGTACGCGGGCATCAGCTTTAACAGCCTTTAAAATAGGGCCGCTGTTGTAGATCTCCTGCCGCGAAATACCAGATTTAACAGAACTGATAAAATTATAAGAATTTTTAAAGTCGGCAGATAGGTTTACGGGCTGCTGCTGGGTAGGCTTAATTTCGTTGTAGAGTCGCACATGTGGTGTCCGGTTCAGGATCAGGCCATCTAGCATATCGTTCAGGCCATTCATAAAGCCAAGCAGCGTAATAAACATGGCGATGCTAAAAGTTACCCCCACGGCTGCCACCAGCGTTTGCCGCCACCGTGCCAGCAACAAAGACCTGGCTATTCCGATAATTAGTTTACCATTCATGGCACCGGTTTTACAAGCACGATTTCTTTGTTCAGGCCATCCAGAATTTCTACTTTTTGGTAGTCTTTAAGGCCTGTGGTCACCTTTACTCTTTCACCCTTCTCAGTTTCCACAAAGCTGCCCTCCACCAGGTAATCGCGTGGAATAAGTAAAGCGTTTTCTTTTTGCTGAATAATGATATTGGCTTCGGTAGTCAGGTTCGGATAAAGTGAGGGGGGCATGCGTACAAAGACTGCTTCTACGGTAAATGAACGGGTTCTCTCGTTCATGGCCGGATTAATTTTAGACACCTCCGCCTCAAACACCTGGCCCTGGTAACTATCGAGATTTAGTAGCACCCGCTGCCCTGGTTTAATGCGGGCTATATCATATTCATCTACCTGCAGCTCAATTATAAATTCATCGGCATCTCCTACAATGGCAACCGGGCTCTGAGGGCTTACCATCTCTCCTTTCTCTTTCAGCAGGCTATACACTTTGCCAGCTGTCTCGCTCCTGATGGTGTAATTCTCTGTTAAAGTCTGGCTGATCTGCAGGTTTTTCTGCGATTGCCGGAATGCAAAATCAAGTTGTTTTTTCAGGTCCTGGTACCGCAGTATAGCCGACCGGTAGGCTGTGACCGCATTCTGATAACTTAGCTCACGTTGCTCCAGTTCTACACGGGTGCCAATCTGGTTTTTCCAGAGGTTCTGCTGCCGCAGGAGCAACAGCGAGTCGTTCTGCATTTTGCTACGGGCCAGGTCTATGGCAGCTTGCAGTTCATTTAACTTTTCAGTATTCGCACTTACGCGTGCATATTCAGCGGCCAATCGGGCATTTTCAGTGCTGAGTTGGGCTGTCTCGTTATCGATCTCCAACAAGGGTGCCCCCTTTTGCACCACATCGCCTTCTGTTACCAGAATCTGCTTGATAATGCCGTTCACCACCGGAAACACCTGATACTGATTCTTACTTTTTACAACTCCAGAGGCATATACTGATTCCGAGATTGAATCGACAGTTGGCTGTGTTTTTTCCTGCTTTCTGCCGCAAGAAAAAACTAGCAACAATAGCTGCATGGCGCAAAAGAGCTTTAGCAAAGAAAGGAGCTTCATGTGGCCGGGTTTAAAATTCAACGAAGTACTTTACCAGACACTACAACAGGTTTAACATTACGGAACTTGCTGTTTTATAAAATCAAATGTAAGAGATTCGGCAGTTCATTGCTTAAAAATCTAAAGCTCGAATCAAATTATTTACCTAAATTATTCTAATAAAAATACCCTTCCAGAGGGTTTAGAAAGATTTAATTATCATGACGAAATGGAATGAGTTTAATGCAGTAAGTGCGCAGACATATTTCAGTCACGTATCCCTTACATAAAATTTTTACAATTAGTAAAGAATAAAAAAGGCACAGGCAATAATCAGCGCCTGTGCCTTTAAAAGCACTATCTGAGGAGGTAAAGGTTACTTTACAGTATAAGTTTGCAAGGCAAATCTACCCATATTACCGGCATCCGTTAAAATCAGGCCAACCCCTTTGGCATAGTAATAATTTGTAGTAGTTGTAACTGGAGCTACATTTCCTTGATAGCTAAAGCTCGTAACCGCCTTTACCTGCAGAACATCCTTAAACGACTTATCTAAAACAGTTTTATTCAGGTTCTTTTACAGAAGGCGACCTTAGCCTTCCATAGGATTCTCCATATTTCAGATACTGAATAAAGTATAAGGTAAGGCATTAATGAATAGTAGAATAAAACTAAGTACAACTTTGCTGCATTAAAATTCCCCAATATTTCCACCATCAATAGTTTTATAAAATGAAAAGGGACAAGCCGTATTCATGGCCTGTCCCTTTTCATTTATGAGAATCTGTTGCCCTCCCTTAATCTTTGTTTTTTCTATTAAAGTACAGCACCATAGCCGTGGCAATAGCAGCTCCTATGGCTACTTTTTGCAACAGGGCAGTGCGGTTATACTTCCACTCGGCATTATAGCCTTTTTCTGCCAGAATATTGGGAATATGGCCTCTGCTTAAGTCCTCTATAATGCCTTCTACTACATTAATGCGATCGGCCAGGAGCAGCGGGAGCCAGTGGCCATAGCTGTTCTCGCTAAACTTAAAGGCATAGCGCCGAAGCATGCCACTGAGACCAGAAGGTGGCGTAGAGGTTCCAAACACAGCCGTTACATTTGGTCGTTCAATAGAATGCAGAATTTCTACTGTTATGGGCTGCTGCGTAGGCCTATCCCAGTTGTAGCCTTTGTGCTCCTCATTAGTACGGCGCTTGTAAGGGTAAGTAGGGTCATTCTTAGGATCAGCATCAATGCCCCACCCATTTATCAGGTTATAATCTGCTGGTTTATTTTCCATAGTCGTTATAGTTTACATCCTGGCTGAAGGCGGAACCAGAACTGGTTTAATACAATTGTCGAGCTTGGCGGAGAACATGCGGTAAGCATCAGACACCTCCTCTAAAGGAATGTGGTGAGTAATAAGTGCTTTCGGATTCAGCACGCCATTCTGGATATGGTCGATCAGCTTTGGTAACAGACGCTTTACCGAAGCCTGGTTGGCCCTAATGGTAATGCCTTTGTTTACCACATTTCCTATCGGAATCAGGTTATCAGTAGGACCATAAACGCCCACAATAGACACAATGCCTCCTTTCTTAACTGAGTTGATAGCCCAGTGCAGTGCCGTGGCAGAGCCTGCCTGCAAGAACAGTTTTCTTCCGGTAATTGTCTGCATGGCATTACCGGCCGCCTCTGCTCCAACTGCATCTATACACACGTCGGCACCCATCCAATCGGTGGTTTTCTTTACAAAAACTACCACATCATCTATTTCTCTAAAATTATAGGCCTCGCACTGCGCATAATTTCTAACGAACTCCAGCCTATAATCTACCTGGTCAAACACGATCACGCGGCCGGCCCCAAACAGCCAGGCACATTTTGCCGCCATTATACCAACCGGTCCGGCACCAAACACCACTACCGTATCTCCTTTTTGTATGCCACCCATTTCCGCAGCCTGGTAACCGGTTGGCACCACATCTGTCAGCAGTACAGCATCATCCGGGTCCATACCTTCCGGAATAACCGTAGGGCTTACATCGGCATAGGGTACACGCACATACTCTGCCTGGCCTCCATCGTAGCCACCAGCTGTGTGCGAATAGCCGAAAATGCCACCAACAGCCGTAGCCTGCGGATTGGACTCGTGACAGTTGCCGTAAAGTTCCTGCTTGCAAAAGGCACATTTACCACAGGCAATGTTAAAGGGCACCATAACATGATCGCCCACCTTTAGCTTTTGAACCTCTGCTCCTATTTCTTCCACCACGCCAATAAACTCATGCCCAAAGGTCATTCCCACGCGGGTATCTGGCACACTGCCATTGTATAAATGTAAATCAGACCCACAAATGCAGGAGCGGGTAACCCGAATAATAGCATCCTGTGGATGTTGGATCTTAGGCATGGGCTTATGATCAATCCGAACCCGGAGGGGTCCACGGTAATTCATTGCTAGCATATAGATAAACCTTTCGTGTTAAGTGATACAAACCCTACAACAGTTACCAGTCAAAAGGAATTTTTACAAGTTTCCAAACTGGCAGTTAGTTGTAGTACTAAAGTATAGTAAAGTACTAGTCTGTAATTTCAAAGTTGCGGCAGCGGTATGCCTCAGCAGGATTTACGTATTTATTCTTATTGATTTACCGTATTTAAACTTACTACAAAATTCAAAACACTGGTTTTAAGAAAAAGAAAATCTTATTCCGCCTGTTTCGTTTTATCTATTCCCGCCCACTATATAATTGGATATTCTTTCAGAACTGCTGACCTGGAACCTTCGAATTGAATTTAGCCTATAACCTGGCTTTGACTAGCCATGCCATCCGTATACTAGCTTATCGGCATTCAGAAAAAAGCATGCACCAGACTTAGTCTATGATAAGAACAGCTATTGTTTTATTGATCCTTTACCTTCTACTTATGAGCCTATTATCTTTTCAGCAGGAACGCCTCATCTTTTTTCCGCAATCTCTGCCTGTCAGCCACACTTTCAGCTTTCAGCAGGAATTCAAAGAAATTTATATTCCGACCAAAGACGGAATAAAGTTACATGGCCTGTTGTTTAAAGCGGAAGCTCCCAAAGGGTTGGTGTTCTACCTGCATGGTAATGCAGGCTCCGTTGATTCATGGGGAGGAATTGCCCCTACCTACACCGACCTCGGCTATGATATTTTTATTCTCGATTATCGGGGTTTTGGAAAGAGTGAAGGCCACATCAGCAGCGAAAAGCAATTTTTTGAAGATGTACAAACGGCTTATTCTCATTTAACATCTCTGTACCCTGAAGAGCAGCTAATAGTAGCAGGTTATTCTATAGGCACTGGGCCTGCTGCTATGCTGGCTGCTACTAATAACCCTGGCCTGCTTATTCTGCAGGCTCCTTATTATAGCCTTGGCGACCTCATGCACAAGCTGTATCCGTTTGTGCCTGCCTTTCTGTTGCAGTACAAATTTGAAACTTACCGTTACCTCGAAAAGACGAAGGCTCCTGTAGTACTTTTCCATGGGAAACAAGATGAAATTATTTATTATGGTTCCTCAGAAAAGCTCCAAAAGCATCTGAAGCCTGATGATAAAATAATGCTGCTGAATGGGCAGGGCCATAACGGCATGAACGATAACCCAAAATACAAAGAAGAGCTGGCTCACATACTTCGCACCTATCGTAATAGATAAATTCAGGCTAGCTAAAGACTCATCCCTAAGGTTGAATTCTTGTCTAAATCCCTCCGGAAGGCCTTTTTCATTAGAAGAATCTTTTGTCTGCGCCTAATTCAAAATTAATAATAAACTCCGGAAGGTATCTATGTTAAAAAAGCCTAAGATCTTGCCCTTCATTTTTGCCTCTGGAAGGGCAAGATCATTAGAAGAATTTACCTGAAGACTAATTTAAAACAATGTATTGCGGCAGGAGGCTACGAAGGGAACATGTGAGCCAGGTGCACCTATAGAGGCTCCACTGTCTGAGCGTTCAGCGAGTTTGGAGCATCTTGATTTTTTTGGTTCTTTTTGTATCAAGACAAAAAGAACAGGAAGGTCAGCAATAAAACAGCTTCACGCCGCTGTTACAGCAAAAGCAGCAGCTATGCGAACTTAGACCAAAATACCTTTAGCTATTGCTATGCCTTTCGCCCACGCTGGAAAGTGAAACCCTTGGCATGAAAGTACGAGCTACAAGCTCGCACTAGCAAGGGAACTAACTCACCTCAACTCAGAAAGGTCATAAATCAAGAATTAAACATTCTCCCCTGGTAGTTTACAGGCACCACCGATGCTTGCTACTTCCTGATTTTGTGCAGGTTAGTAAAATTATCAGAAGTGACACGCGCTTTTAAAGCAACGCTGAAGCATGCGCTACTATTTTTCTTTGTAGATGGATGCAACCATTGGCCCGGTTCCTGGGTCATCAAAGTAACTGTGCTGCCTGGGCTGAGGCCAGCAGGGAGCAGATCCGTTTCTTAACCAAATACTTACCAAAACTTTACCATGCAGAATCCATTCAAAAAACTATCTTTCCGCAAAGGTGCCCTTTTATGCTGCAGCTTGTTTGCCGCAGTCTCCTTAACCAGTTGCTTAGACGATGAACGGGAAACTCCGGAGCCGATACCACTTTCCTTTGTAAGCTTTTACCAAGGCTCTCCAACAAATCAGGAATACGATTATCTGGTTGACAATCAACGGATATCGAACCAAGGCCTTAAATACACTACTCATTCTGGCTATTTAAACTATAAAGTAGGTGACAGAAAAATAAAAGTAAATGCTGTAAATACCGTTAATGCGCTAATAGACACCACTCTTAACTTTCAGGAGAATAAGTTCTACTCCCTGTTCCTGGCAGGAGTGCATCCTGATGTGAGCCTTATAGCTATACATGACACGGTAGGTGCTCTTTCTACTGGTAAAGCGGCTCTCCGCATTATCAATTTATCTCCCGATGCTCCAGGTATCGACATTAGCACCACCGGCAGCCAAGCTACTGTGTTAGCGACTAACCTGGAGTTTAAAGAACATACCGAGTTTCAGGTGCTAGATGCCACCGCCCAAACGCTGCAAGTAAAGGTAACAGGAACAGAGCAGGTGCTGATGACGAATCCTTCTGTTACATTAACTTCCGGGAAAGCGCATACGCTTATAATCCGGGGATTTGCCAATCCGCCGGCCGGCAACAACAACACGCTCAGTGCCCAATTCATGCCCAATTAAAAGTCTCCTCCTTTATAAAAACAATAAGGCCACTGAAAAACAGTGGCCTTATTGTTTTAACCTACGGAAACCGCTAATTATTTCTGCTAAGCCAGCTGCTAGGCAACTGCCTCCAGGTTATATTTACTGCGGTACTGCACCGGCGAAAGCCCGGTAATACGTTTAAAAGTAGATCTGAACGCTTTGGGGTCGGAGTAGCCGACATTGTACATTACTTCGTTTACATTTTCGCGGGATGTCTCTAGGCTCATTTTGGCAGCTTCTATTTTAACCCGCTGTATGTATTCCACAATAGAGTTGGCGGTTGCTTTTTTAAAGCGGCGCTCCAGGTTTCTGCGGCTGAGCGCGAGCATGGAAGCCAGCTGTTCCACCGATATCTTCTCCTGGAAATTCTGCTCAATATACTCCTGCGCTTTTTTAATCTGATCATCTTCGTGTTCCTTCTGGCCTTTAAAGATCATAAACGGTGACTGGCTTTTTCGCTCAATCTCAATCTGAAAAGCTTTCGACATAAAAACCGCCACCTCCCGGCCTGCATATTTTTCTATGAGGTACAAAATGAGGTTCAGGTACGAAAAGGCGCCGCCACTAGAGTAAATGCCCTGCTCATCTGTAATGATCTTATCTTCTACCAGGTTTACCTCCGGAAACATTTTTCTAAAATCGTTGGCTGCCATCCAATGAGTGGCGCATTGTTTACCGGTTACCAAGCCCGTAGATGCCAGTAAAAAAGCGCCTACGCACAAGCTGGCTACCTCTGCTCCAGCCATATGCTGCTTCCTGATCCAGGGAATAAACTCCTGGTTATGCTCCAGGTTTTGCACCATGTCTCCATCCAGGGCAGGAATAATAATCAGGTCTGTTTTTCGGACATCAGCAGCACACACATCTGTAAAGACTTTATATATGCCTCCTGCCACCGACACTTCTTTAGTCAGGCCTACCAGCTGCACCTCAAACAAGGTGGGCCTGCCCATGCTCCGCAAGAGTTTATTCACTTCCGAGAGCACCTGGCGTGGTCCTTCTACACTACCTAAAACAGCGCCTTTAGGCACAAGTATAGAGATATGTTTCATGGGATTGTTTCTCAATTTAAAAACCCTCTTACCACGGCAAAGCAGCAGCATCCGAGAATTCAGCCATTCCAAGTTAGAAATAATTCTTGTCGCAATCAATTCTACTCCTACCATATTCTTAGGTGAGATAGGCAGGCGCTTTAATTAAAGAATATCCACATACACTATCTCCAAAACAGGAGCTATTAAGATGTAATCGATTATCAAGCGTCCTCCGGCCTTAGTTGCGGAAGAGTGCCTTTACTGCTGCTGTGGTTGTTTACAAGTACCAGCTTTCCCCAATTATTGTAATGAAATTGCGCTTCCGGAGGCTAAAAATCTCAAACTGGAGCTAAAGTTAAGCAGCACATGTAAAGAAAGAGGATAACGCCCTTATACAACAAGGATCCTGCTTACCTCCTGAAGGGCAATTTCATTAGCATAATTTGACTGTTCTCCTTAAAATCAATCAGATGCTTGCACAGATGCCTTCTATGGACTGTACCTCCATTTTCTGAATTGCCTATAGTGCGCGTAACCAGGTTTTATACTTAGAAAACAATAAGTGTAAATACCTCACCTCTTGACTTTTCTGTAAAAGAGAGGCCTATAATAGCTGGAAGAAAATAACAACTAGCAATTAAAAACAGCATTATTAAAACATGCAATAACATGGATTCCAAGAAACTGAGATTATAATATTATATTATTATAATATATAACTAAATCAATTCCGTATTTAATCTCTTTAAATTCAGTAATCTGCTTTCAGCCTAAGTTTCTACAGCTCGTTTATTAGAAGCAATAACAATTTTATTATTCTCAATCTTATCCTTCAACTATGAAAGCAATTATGCTAAAAGGAAAAATTCTATTATTGTTTTTTGTTGCTTTGGGAGCATTAACTTCTTGTAACGACGACGATGATGCTAACCCTAACAGGCTAACGAAAGAAAGCTTTATGCAACAGGCAGCTGCCAGCGATTTATTTGAAATTCAAACTGGAGAAATGGCTGCTCAAAAAGGCACCATGAATGATGTAAAAACATTTGGCCAATTACTTGTAACGGATCACACCATGACGAGTAATCAACTTAAGACTCTGGCACAGCAAATAGGAGTTACGTTGCCTACCACCTTGCCACAAGACAAACAGGAAAGAAAAACAAGGCTCGAAGGACTAACCGGGGCTGCCTTCGACAAGGAATTTGCCAACATGCAGGTTGTAGCGCACCAGGAAGCAATTGCGCTGTATGAAAGAGCTGAAGATGAGGTAGAGGATGACCAGGTAGAAAACTTTGCAGAAGGTGTATTACCTCACCTACGCATGCACCTCCAGGAAGCACAGCGATTGGTAGAAGCTTTAAAATAAGTTAAACTAATAAAGTTAAGAGTTGCTTGGGTAAGTCGGACAGCTCCTACTTTTTTTACTTATCGGCTAAAAGTTAAGCCAGCTCTACTGTAAAAGAGAGCCTGCACTATTTTTGGGAGCTACTTGCCCCTATCTTAAAACTCAGATTGTTCGTAAAACTAGAAGCTCACCAGTAGTGGTGGGTTAAAGAGAACATTGTTACAAACTAAAGAAGGAGATGAACCATGGCAGACACAAATAAAAGTAACGAACTCAAATCGCATGACTCTAACAATGGAGGCGTAAGCGGCCAGCCTCAAGGCGGGCAAACGGGGCCAGTGGCAGGGGGAGCCGATAATACGCGCGGCGAAAACAAACCAAGCAGAGAAGGAACAAGTGGCGGAGCCAAAAAAGGCAAAGCCAGTCCGGATAAAGGCCCGAATGCCAACTCCAGCACCACCACCCGTGGCGCAGACAGTTCCGACAAGGAGTTCCGTAATAATCAGCCAAATGCCAGCACCCTAAAAGGGCATAAGAGCAACGAAGGCTTAGGCAACGAAAAAGAATAAAACCAGGATCTAACTAGCAAAAGCCGCACTTCCAGTTAAAATTGGAGGTGCGGCTTTTGTTGTTATGCCAATTCAATAAGCTAAATTCTATTTTAAAACATCCAGCACCTTGTACATTTTTTGAGTGACAGTAGCTGGTGAGCCATTGTAATTATTCACCAAAAATGCGAATATATACTCTTTTCCGTCTTTGCTCTTGTGGTAGCCACAAAAACCTTTTACATCGCGGATGGTACCACTCTTCATCTTCATGCCATTAAAGGTTGGTAAAGATTGGTAAAACCCAGGGAACCACGGCTGCCTGCGGGCATGTAGCAGCACCCTGGCCTGTGCATGTGTGGTTACGCGGTTAAGTGGCGAGAGGCCAGATCCATCGGCAATATTCAATTCGGTTTCCGAAATGCCTACCTTTTTCCAAAAATTCCGGACCAGCTCCAGGCTTGGCTCAGTGGCACTGCTACCAGTACTTTGGTAGGCCATGGTTTTTAAGAGCGCCTCACCATACAAGTTAATGCTTTTACGGTTGAACCAGTACACAATACTGTCTAAGGGAGGCGAGGTAATGGTATGAACTGTTGAATAACCTGCCTGTTGATGGTTGAAATTATCCAGAAGTTTAGGTGTGGCCGGAATCTTAATCTGCCGTGCCTGCAGCTTTTGCGCCAGAGTACCCACTAACTGTTGTGCAGGCGAAGGCATGGCGCCAGCTATTTTAAAATTCGCCTGGCCTACCGGAATGGTGCCCCGAATAGTAGCGGTGGTCGTGTTTACCGGGAAATAAATATAAGCTTTATCGCCAGTGCCAGCGCCTGCCGCTTTTACTTCTGATCGCAGATGGTAGCCATGTAGTGCCGGTATAGTCTTAACTATAGACACCGCTCCGCCATGTTGGCTTCCGGATCGTAATAGGACATCGAATTGATTTTCGCGCCAGTTTAGCTTCGCTGGCCCGGCCCCATAATAGTTGCCTACATCCTGCCAGATCCAGCCATCAGGTATAAACTCTTCCTGCCAGCCATTGTTTACCACTGCTACTTCTGTGTAATCGGTGGTTCCCGTTTTTAACAAGGCATTGGCAATGCCGTTCAGTACCACCTCCTCGTTGGTGCCAGACCAGCGCCAACTGCCCAAGGTAGGATCGCCGGAAGGAATGATGAGGAGTAAAGCGGCTCCATCTTTCTTACGGATGGCAACTTTTGTCTCGTATCTGAAATCTTTTCCGAGGAGCTCGTAAGCGGTGGCGCTGGTAATTAGTTTTAAGGTGGAGGCAGGAGCCAAGCCAGTTTTTCCGTTTTGCTCGAATACCACCTGCCCGGTATTAGCATCCAGCACATATAAGGAAGCTATGCCGTTGCGCAGTTGCGGATCTTCGCTGAAGGTAGAAAAAGCAGCCCGCAAACGCTCCGGTACCCCCTGCGGAAATGCATTAAGTGAAAGCAGCAACAGGAAAACAAATGTGGTTCTAAAGGCAAGCTGCTTCATGTTAAAAAGAGTTTAATTTAAAATAACCGAGGTGCAGCTCATCGGCAGGAAGGTCTGTGGCAGGAGTAAGCTGGACCTGATAGTGCTGCTTTACCTCCTCTGGCAGCATCTCCTTCACCTGATAGAGTTCATCTACATCCACGCCAAATTTATCGTCTATGTGGGCAGGTGCTCCCTTAAATCCGGTGTGTTTGTAAAAAGCTGTTTGGCGGGCTTGCCGTATGGCTTCTGCCTGAGTTGCGGCTACCACCAACATTTTATAATGGAACTCATCGAACTCCTGCAGCTTATAACCACCCAGGTTCAGGAAAAACAGAAAGGGCGGTTCTGTCGCTGCGGTGCTTCCGTTTGCCTCCTTAGGGACTACAGTTACGCTGAAATTTTGTACAGCTGTTACTTCGCGCCAGGCATCCACGTGAAGTTTGTTTTTGGCTTCAGGCCAAAAAGCTTTTATAGCCGGCACCAGCTCTTTCATACTAGTCCCGATCCCAAAAAAAATGTCGTGTTGTTCGGTGTTTCTGCCTGGTGGCCGGCACCCAAGAAGCAGCATAAAAAGTTTAAGTTGTGGCATGCTAGTGTTTAACCTGTGCAGAGGTATAGAGTTTCGTTATTTAAGTGCTTATCTTCGTGCTTTCTTTTGTCGGCACGCATATGCTGCAACAAAAGAATGAGTTATGAAAGGTAAAGTAATTGCCAAAATGCAGTTCGCTCAGCCCATGTTTTTCTGGTTTTGGTAGTTTTCATTTCGATGAGAGACTGGCTTAAAAAGGACATTGCAGGTTCTTCCAAAATCAAACAGCAAACTAGAGCCTTGTATTAAATTTGGTCTAATTACCTAACGAACAAAACAACCGAACGATGAGATTAAAAGGAAATATACTCGACATCAAAACAAAGCGTGATTCTAAAAATGCTGGTATCGAGCTGTTTGTAAATAAAATAGATTATGTGACCCATAAAAAAGACGGTCGGTATTTCCAGCCTTTCGATTTTGAAGATGAGCTTGAAACACCCATTGTAATTACCGGAGATTGCCTGGCACGCATCCCCAATAACCTGCTTGAAGAGGGAGAATATGAGTTTAAGGTATTTGATAAAGAAGGCGATGAGTATGTGCTGAATGAAAATAAGCTCCTGACCATAACCCTGATGTACGACGAAGAAGAGCAACAAACCATTGTTTCGGCTGTTACTTATGAAGTAACCATTTCTAATGAAGAGTTTAAACAACTCAAAGCAGACCGCCACAAAGAAAAATCAGGTAAAAAAGGAAAACGCTAACTTATTTTGCCATTAGAGATAAAAGACGAGCTCTTTAGAGAACCAGCCAAAGGCGCAGGCATAATATACCGCAATACTTCTTTACGTACAGACAGAAATACTCATTACAGGTTCTGGCTTCTCTCCTATTCGTTCTGTCCTGCTGAACAAGTACAATACGCAGCCCAGCTGGTCTACTTAAAACTGTTGCCGATACCGTTGCTTCGCCTGGTATAAGCAGTTGGCATATCTTCACAAAAAATGAGTACCCTGGCCTTATTTAACATAAAATTTAAACTGACGACTTTTTTTGTAATGCTGAAGTGTCTTTAGCGCTATGATTTTGGGTTTATAGGCTCCCGGTGTTGAATGCACAGCACGTAGAGAAGTGGATAAATTAGCATATAGAGAAGCGAACCCTCAGCCAAAAAATAGAAAAAGGGCTCTGGAAGGGCAAATTCATTAGCAGAATTCACAAACAGCTTTTCTAAAGCTTAATAAGCTAGAAAAATCTATTTGCCTGCTGTCGCGTGGCTCCTAGTCTCCTTCGGCTAAGCCTTCACATTGCCACCAGGCAGCAGAACTGGCTGGTACTTTTATTTGTAGGCAATAATGGACGTAAAGGAAACCTTTCGCATAGGCTGCCTCGATACAGGATTAACAGGCTCAATAACTCCAGCTTTTTTCAGCTCCTCAAACGCCTCCTGGTAGTTGCCCCTGATATAGTTCGTGCCGGTATTGTGGTGCCGGTAAATGCTATCTATGGGTAGGTTGTTGTAATAGCTTGCTTTACCGGCGAGGTCTGCTACCAGGTTTTTAATGGAATAGCGATACTGCTCCTGAAAGAGAGACAGCTGATGTTTGATGTTGGCTCCGAACAGCGGTACACCATCCTCCTGGTAATCACTGTACACAAGCATCAGCTCCTTCAGTTTCATATAGGCAACATCAGATTTGGAAGCAAAGAACAGGTAATGGCTGGTTTGGTTCTTTTTTGGCAGGCAAATCTTAAACCGGAATGTTTTGTAATCCTTCTCTTTGAAAACATCCTCAAAACTATCCATCAGGAAATCTTCGCGCTGAGTTGCGTCCTGGTAGCGTTCACAAAATGCTTTTAACTTGCTGATTCGGTCTGCGCCAAACAGATCGGTTAAGTTTTCATTGGTTTCTATATGCTGTAATGTAGTGCGCATTTTGGCGGCACTAAAAAGCATAAACACATCCATGCCCCATCTCCTAAGAGACTGCAACAGCATTTGCTGCGAAAAACTATACCCAAATGGATCGGTATAAAGCAAAGTAGGGACATCGTTGCCTAGCAGGCGGGCGAGCAAGCTAAAATTGGCTTCTTCGTTTAAAATAACCGGCTTATGCACCAGCTCCTCGTAGTACGGCAAGCTTTCCAGTTGCTCCTTCAGCTTAGTAATGTCGGCCTTTTTCTCATCGTTCAAAAAGGTGCGGACAATCTTGTTAAGCTTAAACTTTTCGATAGAACCAAAAACCGTATTTAATATTTTAACGGGTGTGGCAGGTTTTCCAGCCAGCTGTTTTCCATCGCCTGCATAGAGGTCTATAAAAGCAAGTGTATGATCTGTGCGATACCGTTGCCCGGTAAGCATAGCGCTGCACCACGACCTGAAATACTCGTTTAAAAGCTCTGATTTTATTTCTGAAGTACTTCTTTGCGATTTAAAATAATCGTTGGTATCGAATGTAGGCATGCTTTTGTTTTAAATAAATCAGGCTGCTAGGTCAACTGTGGATGAGCTTTACAGCCAGCTACAGCCGCACGTTGCTATTCCTTACTACTGGCTGAAAATGTCAGAAAAAGGGTTGTAGCAAAAGCAACTCTCCGGAAGAGAGGTATAGCTGCTGTCTTCCTCTTTTTAAATTTAAGCTGCAAAATTAACATTTATGCCCAATTGGCCCGACCTATTCAGCCCAGAAACTTCACACTATAAAGGATCTTTGCTCCTGAATTAGCGCTGGCATAATTAAATTGATTTTAAATAACAGGAGCACTACCACTTCCCTCAGGCAAGTAAATTTCTTTTGCCTAAAAGGTTCTGAAGCAAAGGTGGTACCTTTGCCTGCCGGCATTGCACCTGAACAAGAAAATATAAGTCAACTTTTTTAGTAAAGCTTTTGTTAAAGAGAAGGCTGGACGATGCCTGATGTCAGGCTTTACCACATACCAGCATCCTCAACTTAAAACATGAAAATTATGGAGAGCCTAAGCTCAAAAGCATATAAAAATGAATTTGTAGATACCTTCGACGGCGATGACAGCGGAAACCTGAAACCGCGCCAGACGCCTGGAGTTCTGTACAGTAAAGCCAATCCTACACCCGTAGAAAAAGTTACACTGCTGGCGTGGTCGGAGGACTTGGCGAACGAACTGGGCATACAGAAGCCGACTAAGCAGGAGGAGATAGATATTTTGGGTGGCAATAACCTGGCTCCTACTATGCAACCTTATGCGGCCTGCTACGCCGGGCACCAGTTTGGCAATTGGGCCGGCCAGTTAGGCGATGGCAGGGCTATTACCTTGGGCGAGTGGGAAGCGCCAACCGGCACCTCCTGGGAGCTGCAGTTAAAAGGTGCTGGTCAGACTCCTTACTCCCGCCGTGCCGATGGGCGTGCGGTGCTGCGATCGTCGGTAAGGGAATACCTGATGAGTGAAGCCATGTACTACCTGCGTGTGCCCACTACACGCGCCCTGAGTCTGGTCACAACAGGCGATCCGGTGCTGCGCGACATGTTTTATAACGGTAACCCTGCGTATGAGCCAGGAGCCATTGTATTACGCACGGCCCCCAGTTTGCTGCGTTTCGGAAACTTTGAAATGGTAGCAGCCCGAAAAGAAACAGACAATCTTAAAAAATTGGCTGACTGGACCATCGCACGCTATTACCCTCACATTCAGGGAGAAGATAAATACCTGCAATGGTTTAAGGAGATAGTAGACCGAACCGCCAGCCTGATGGTAGATTGGCTACGGGTGGGCTTTGTGCACGGCGTGATGAATACCGATAACATGTCTGTGCTGGGCCTCACCATCGACTACGGCCCCTACTCCTTTGTAGACAATTACGACCTGAACTTTACGCCGAATACGACCGACCTTCCCGGCCGCCGCTATGCCTTTGGCAAACAAGCCTCCGTGGCTTATTGGAACCTGGGCTGCCTGGCAAGTGCTATTGCTCCTTTGTTAGATGGCACAGAACAGCTTGTAGCGGCACTGGAGGAGTACGCAACAATCTATTCGAAGAAATACCTGACCATGATGGGGAATAAACTAGGACTTGACGAGGTAAAGCAGGAGGATATAAAACTAGTTACCACTTTTGATGAAACCCTGGCCGCAGTGCAACCCGATATGACAATTTTTTACCAATTGCTCATCGATCTGCCGCTTCATCTGACCGAGGAGGAGGAATTGCTGAATTACTTCAGCGACAGCTACTATACCCCTCCCACTAAAAAACAGCGGGCCGCCTTGGCAGCCTTGCTTAAAACGTATATTGCACGGATTCAGCAGAATACCTGCAGCCGGGAGGAATCGCAACAGCGTATGCGTGAAAACAATCCACGCTTTGTGTTACGAAATTATTTGCTGTCTCAGGCTATAGAAGAATTAGAGAAAGGTGAAAACACGCTTTTCCAGAAACTTCAGGAAGCGATTAAAACACCTTACTCTGGCAACCACGAAGAGTTCTTCGCCAAAAGGCCAGAATGGGCCACGAGTAAGGCTGGTTGCTCCATGTTGTCCTGTAGCTCCTAACTTAAAAAAAAGCTCCTGGTTAACGTCAGGAGCTTTTTTAATTCAAACCTCTACATAACACCAAACACCTCTCCTTTTCCATTGTTGCAGTGTAAAATTAAAATTCCTCATGCTACGCTGGTTAGACATTCTCAGATATGCCACTTACAGTAACCCAGAGCCAGATTGGCGGCTAGAGCAACCAGAGGAGGCATGGAAGGCTCAACTCACTCCAGCCCAATATGCAGTCATGCGCGAAAAAGGCACCGAGCCGCCTTACCGCAATACCTACTGCCGCTCTTATGCACCCGGCACCTATGCCTGCCGGGGCTGCGGGAGCTTACTCTTTCAGTCAGAAGCCAAATACCATGCAATTTCCGGTTGGCCAAGTTTCCGGCACCCCATTACCAAAGGCGCCGTAAAATATGCTTTTGACAAAAGCCACCGCATGAGCAGAATAGAGGCAATGTGCAACGTGTGCAGCAGTCACCTGGGGCACGTGTTTCAGGATGGCCCCGCTCCTTTTGGGCTCCGCTACTGCATAAACTCAACCAGCATTTTACTTTTAGAAGATGCAGCCCATGCCCCTACTCATCCCAATACGCCTCCGGAAGGCTAAATTCATTAAAATAATTTGAATTGGGTTGTTGCTCATCTAAGCCAATGTATTCCGGCAGGTGGCTACATAGCAGGCACCTTTGCCAGGTGCACTTATTGACGATTTTTTGTTTGAGCGTTCAGCGAGTTCAAAATCGTCTTGATTTTTTTGGTTCTTTTTGTATCAAGACAAAAAGAACAAGAAAGCCAGCTATGAAACAACTCCACGCCGCTGTCACAGCAGGAAAAGCCACTATGCGAATATAGACTAAAAAGCTAATAACGACTGCTAACGAATATCGCCCACGATAGAAAGTTAAACCGTAGGCATGAAAGTACGAGCTACAAGCTCGCACTAGCGAGGGCAGCCATGCGAACTTAGACAACCAAGCCAATAGTCACTACTTTCATCAACAAGATCCTTCCAGGATGACAAAAGGGGAAATAAATTGGCGAAACATTGGAAGGTGATTTAGAAGCTTCAGAACTATATCTGAATACAGCAGGCCAGGAGCTTACATTCACTATAAAGCCTCTGGAAGGTCATTTCAGTTAGAAGAATTTGCGCTAATACCTAGCGCCCATTTTCATTTAATATATTCATTAAAAATACTTATGAAATTGTAACGCTCCATTACCCAATAACTGCAGGCATTAAATAACCAGCAGCCTCCCTAATCCACACAAGCATCAGTGCGATCTAAAACCAGGATAAGTATCCAATTGAACCGGGATAAGTACCCATTTTACGGGTAGAAAGACAGCTACTATTTAAACTTCTACCGTAAAAAGGCATTAGAAAACACCATACACCAAAAAGCTAACATAACTATGAGCAAACAAGAAGAATCAAAGTCGAACATGCAGGATCCGAAGGAGCAGTACGATACGCCACCATACCCGCAGCAAAAGCAAGAGGTGCCAGGCACAGAAGAAAAACTGACGCCTGAAGCAGACCACGGTGAGAAAACATACAAAGGATCTGGGAAACTTACCGGGCGCAAAGCAGTAATTACTGGCGGCGACTCCGGCATTGGCCGGGCAGTAGCCATTGCCTTTGCCCGCGAAGGGGCTGATGTCCTGATCTCTTACCTGAATGAAGACGAAGATGCTAAAGAGACAGCGAGACTTGTAGAGGAAGCAGGTCAGAAAGCAGTTTTGGTTCCTGGTGACATTAGCCAAGAAGACCATTGCAAGACAATTGTTCAACGCGCCGTAGATGAATTTGGGCAGATAGACATACTCGTAAACAATGCAGCCTTTCAGATGGCACGGGAGTCATTGCAGGAAATTCCGAGCGATGAGTGGGACTACACCTTCCGCACAAACATCTATGCCATGTTCTATCTTTGCAAGGCAGCAGAACCACACATGAAACCGGGCAGCACCATTGTGAATACCACATCTGTTAACGCTTACCAGCCAAAACCAATTTTGCTGGCATACGCAGCTACTAAAGGTGCTATCCAGAATTTTAGCGCGAACCTGGCGCAGCTGCTCGCAGAAAAAGGGATTAGGGTAAACTGCGTTGCACCCGGCCCAATCTGGACACCGCTTATACCATCTACCATGCCGGAAGAGCAGGTGAAGTCTTTTGGCAAAAATGTGCCCCTCAAGCGCGCTGGTCAACCGGCAGAGCTGGCACCTATTTACGTGCTGCTCGCCTCGCAGGACTCAAGCTATATGACCGGCTCTACAGTACAAGTTACGGGCGGTTCTCCTACAATATAACATACTGTTAACAGCATTAAAGGCCGCAGCCTCACCCATAGTTTTGGAGTAAGGCAGCGGCCTTTTCTTTTTCTGCTGCCCGGTCTGACCAGGCAGTACATATCTAAAAATTATATTCGCACCTGTGTCCCTAGTAAGACAAATTCAAGAAATAAATTAATTTCAATCCTAATAAAATTCTATTTTGCATTTAGTATGAATGCTTGGAATAATGCTTCTATCCTGTTGAGGTATAACATGGGTTAAACCAAAAAGAGAGGCTCCTACAAGAACAGGCTTAAATATTTCGCATTATAAAGAGGTTTTAGTTCCTGCTGTTCCTTTAAAATCATACTAAGTAAATTCAGCAGCACATTAAAATTTTTTAATTCAAAAAAGTTTCTAACAAACTGAAACCTACGGCTGTAGCAGCTATTTTTTACAATTTCAACAATTTCACACCCTCTTTTTTATACTTTTTGCTATATTTGATAAAAATGATTAAACTATTACCTGAGGAACATCGTTTGTTTTAATATCAGGTTAATAACAATTGCTAGGGAGCTCTTTCCTTCCTGGCAGGAATTAGTACCTATGCTTTGTCTAAATTATTTCATATCGGTTCCTCCCGGAATTTATCCGGCCAACCTACTGAACCCGAAATTTAATTTAGTTTTTGCTTTACTTACCCTGCCTCACTGTGGACTCCTGCCATTAGCTATCCGAGCAAACTCCTGTTTCACATATTAATTTTTTATTACTTAACCATGAAAATCAAAACTAATTCTATCTGGGGTACATACTTTTTAACTGTTGTATTTTTTATTGGAGGATGTACGGCAAATAGTCAGAAGGTTAAGGAAAAAGAGACAGAACACATACTTCCTGTTACCAGCATCATAACAAAAGACACCGTGGTACACCACGATTATGTAGCCGATATCCGGGCCTTACGAAATGTAGAACTACGGGCGCGTGTACCAGGATTTTTAGAAAAAGTATATGTAGACGAAGGGCAGGAAGTAAAAAAGGGGCAATTGCTGTTTCAGATAAACGACGAAGAGTACAAAGAGGAACTGGCTAAGGCCAAAGCAAACCTCCAAAGTGCCCTGGCCGAAGCAAAAGGCATACAATTGGAAATTGACCGGCTCCGGATGCTGGTTGATAAAAATGTAATTTCCAAAACAGAAATTGATGTGGCCCAGGCCAAGCTGGACGCTGCCAATTCCAGAATCGGAGCAGCTCGCTCTTCTGTTTCAAATGCATCTATCCGCTTATCTTACACCAGCATTCGCGCTCCTTTCGATGGCCTCATCGATCGAATACCATACCGCATGGGGAGCTTGATAGACCACGGCACCCTGCTTACCACCGCGTCTAATATCAGCGCCATTTATGTTTATTTTAACGTGTCGGAGGGTGAGTATCTGCAGCACATTAAAACACAGGCCGATGCTCCAGGCAAAAACAGCAACAAAGTAAGACTTACGCTCGCCGACGGCAGCCCTTACCCTTACGAAGGTAACATCGAAACCGTGGAAAGTGAGTTCAAATCAGGCACTGGCTCTATTGCCTTCCGCGCCCGTTTCCCCAACCCAGATAAAACGCTGAAGCACGGAGCAACCGGTAGCATTATACTCTCCAACGCAGTTAAAGACGCTATTCTGGTTCCGCAAAAGGCTGTTTTCGAGATACAGGACAAAAGCTATGTTTTCCTGGTCGACTCTACAAACCATATATCTATGAAAAGCATTGTGCCCCGCACCCGCTTTTCGTCATTTTATATAGTAGAATCCGGACTGAGCCCAGGCGACAAAATTGTGTTGGAAGGCATTCAAACGGTGCAGTCCGGAATGCAGATCACGCCTAAACCCGTTGCCATGGATAGTCTGATTGCCGCCACCCTATAGCTAGCAATTGGCAACCCACAAATAAATTTCACCTGCTCCGGTAACAGTACGCGGACAGAAAGTACACTTTTGAAAATTTAGTAGCATGTTTGATATTTTTATAAGAAGACCGGTCCTCTCTCTTGTTATTTCCCTGTTTATTGTGCTGTTGGGAGTACTTGCCTTTTTTACCCTTCCTGTTGCCCTCTTTCCTGATATAGCGCCTGCCGCTGTCTCGGTGCGGGCCAAGTACCGGGGAGCCAATGCCAGCGTGGTAGCCAACACCGTAACTACTCCCCTCGAAAAAGTTATCAACGGGGTACCGGGCATGATGTACATGACATCTGTTTCGAGTAACCGGGGCACGTCTTCTATAAAAGTTTACTTTGAAGCCGGCACAGACCCGGATCTGGCAGCAGTGGAGGTGCAAAACCGCGTAACAACGGTTGTAAGCGATCTGCCCGAAGAAGTTATTCAGGCGGGTGTTACCACTGAAAAAGAAGTGGAAGGGCTGTTGCTTTACATCAACGTGATGAGCGACGACAATGAGCTCGACGAGAAGTTCATCTATAATTTTGCCGACCTCAACATTTTGCAGGAGCTGCGGCGGGTAGATGGTGTAGGCTTTGCTGAAATTATGAGCACCAAAGACTACTCGATGCGCATCTGGCTAAAGCCAGACCGCATGACGGCCTACAAAGTATCGACCGACGAAGTAATAAAAGCTATACAAAACCAGAACATAGAGGCGGCCCCTGGCCAAATAGGAGAAAGCTCTGGCAAATCGCCTCAAATGCTGCAGTATGTGTTGCGGTACACTGGTAAATTTTCTGAACCGGCCCAGTACGAGAAACTAATTATTCGGGCAAATAATGATGGCTCAGTGCTTCGGTTGAGAGATGTGGCGGACATAGAACTGGGCAACCTGAACTATGGCAGGATCTCCAAAACAGACGGTAGACCGGCTGCATCCATTATGATTGTGCAACGCCCCGGCTCCAATGCCCGCGACGTTATTCATAATGTGAAGGAGCGGATGAAAGAACTGAAGTCCGGTTCCTTCCCTCCAGGAATGGATTATAAGGTAACTTATGACGTGTCCAGGTTCCTCGATGCCTCCATCAAAAACGTACTGACAACGCTGCTGGAGGCTTTTATACTCGTGTTTATTGTCGTATTCATTTTCCTTCAGGATTTCCGCTCTACGCTCATACCTGCGCTTGCCGTGCCGGTAGCGCTCATAGGTACATTGTTCTTTATGCAGCTGATGGGATTTTCGCTGAACCTGCTCACGCTCTTTGCCATGGTGCTGGCTATTGGTATTGTAGTAGATAATGCTATAGTGGTAGTGGAGGCTGTGCATGCAAAAATGGAGGAAGAAAACATGTCTCCCCGCCAAGCTACTTTTGCTGCCATGCACGAAATAAGCGGGGCGATTGTAGCGATTACGCTGGTAATGTCGGCTGTATTTGTGCCGGTGGCGTTTATGTCGGGGCCTGCTGGTATCTTCTACCGGCAATTCTCACTTACACTGGCCATTGCCATTGTCATTTCCGGTATAAATGCACTTACCCTGACTCCTGCTCTCTGCGCCATCATTCTACGGAATACACACCAGGAAAAAAAGAAAAAGAACCTGCTACAGCGCTTCTTTAGCGGGTTTAATAAAGGCTACAATTCCTTTGCCCTTAAGTACAAGAGCAGCATAGGGTTCCTGGCCAGCCGCAGGCTGATTACGGTAGCCATGCTGGTTGCGTTTTTTGCCGCCACCTGGGGAATCAATACTGTTTTGCCTACAGGCTTTATTCCGGTAGAAGACCAGAGTGTGGTTTACCTCAACGTAACAGCTCCTGCCGGAGCCACCGTAGAGCGTACCGAGCGGGTGCTGGATCAGGTAAACGAATATGCCAGCACCATTCCTGAAGTAGAGTCCTTTACCTCGCTGGCTGGCTATAGTCTTTCTTCCGGTTTATCGGGAGCCTCTTTCGGCATGGGCATGGTAAACTTAAAATCGTGGAGCGACCGCGATGTCCCTATTGAGGAAACTATTCGCAAGCTGGAGGAGAGAACCCGACATATAAAGGATGCGCAACTGGAATTCTTTCTCCCTCCTACTGTACCCGGCTTTGGTAACTCCAGTGGCTTTCAGATGAAGGTGTTGGACCGAACCGGGAGCGGAAATCTGCAGAAAATGGCAGAGGTTACCAACAGGTTTGTGGCAGCTCTGAACGAAGCTCCGGAAATAAGTTCGGCGCTCACAGACTTCAACCCGAATTATCCGCAGTACATGATCCATGTGGATCAGGATATGGCAGCTAAAAAAGGAGTTACCATTAAACAGGCCATGAACACCATGCAAACTTTGTTCGGTGGCTTATATGTGTCTGACTTTGTACGCTTTGAGCAAATGTACGATGTAATGGTGCAGGCAGACCCCAGGTACCGCACCAAACCCGAAGATGTGCTGGACTTGCAGGTGAAGAACGACAAAGGTGAAATGGTGCCTTATTCTACTTTCATCAGCATGGAAAGAATTTATGGTCCTGAGCAGCTTTCGCGCCATAACATGTATGTTTCTGCCAAAGTAAAAGGGGGCCCTGCTCCCGGCTACAGCAGTGGTGATGCCATTGCTGCCATCGAAAGAATAGCCGCTGAGGAACTGCCGCGGGGCTATGGCTACGACTGGTATGGCATGACCCGGCAGGAAGTGTCTTCCGGCCAGGAGGCTATTTATATTTTCATTATATGCCTGGTATTTGTGTACCTCTTGCTGGCAGCTCAGTACGAAAGCTTTCTGCTTCCGCTTCCGGTTATTTTATCGCTGCCGGCAGGAGTTTTCGGGGCTTTTCTGGCTTTGCAACTACTTGGCTTGCAGAATAACATCTACGCTCAGGTGGCGCTTATTATGCTCATCGGGCTCTTAGGTAAAAATGCAATCCTGATTATTGAGTTTGCTGTGCAGAAACGGCAGGAGGGCCTTACGGTGCTGCAAGCGGCCGTAGAAGGAGCCTTCACCCGGCTTCGCCCCATCCTGATGACCTCTTTTGCCTTTATTGCCGGTCTTATTCCTCTTTGCATGGCTTCGGGGGCCGGGGCCCTTGGTAACCGCTCCATCGGTACGGCAGCTGCCGGAGGCATGCTGATCGGCACCATAGGGGGGCTCTTCCTGATCCCGGGCCTGTATGTACTTTTCTCACGGAAAGGTGGTAAAAAAGAAACACCAGACCAAGACCCTGCCCCTGTCACAGAAAAAATTGAAGTATCCGTTTCTAATAATTAAGCATTTGCCTCTATGTCATTTTTTAAACCTATATATACCTTTCTATGCTTCTTTTTGATAATTGGGTGTGTTAGCAGTTGCAAGGTGGTGGAGCCGCCGCAGTTACCGGTAGCTCCCGAAATGCCTGCTACCTTTACCGGCAGTACCGACACCACAAACTTTGCGGATATTCATTGGAAAGATTTCTTTAACGACCCGCATCTGACAAGTCTTATCCAGACAGCGCTCCAGAACAACCCGGATTTTCTGATAACACTGCAGCGAATAGAAGCCTCCCGGGCAAATTATGACATTGCGCGAGGTGCCCTGCTACCTTCTGTAGATGCACGCCTGAGAGTAAGATCTGGTGACCTGATGAACAATTTGCTGAATGGCACCATTTACGGCGACCGGAATGTAGTAACCCAGACCCAAAACCACTTTCTGGGCTTTGTGAGCACCTGGGAAATTGATGTCTGGGGCCGACTCAAAAATCAGCGTAAGGCCGCTTTTACCCGCTACCTGGCTTCCGAAAAAGGAAGGCACCTGGTCTCTACCACGCTAGTTGCCGAAGTAGCTCGCTTGTATTACGAACTGCTCGGCCTCGACAATGAAATTGAAACGATAGAGAAGAACATAGCGCTGCAGGAGACAGGGCTGGAAATCATTAAAATACAGAAAATTGGTGGCCGGGCTACAGAGCTGGCCGTGCAACAGTTCCATGCGCAGCTGCTGCGAACCAAGAGCCTGGGCTTTGAGAAGCGGCAACGTATAATCGAAACAGAGAACGAACTGAATGTGCTATTAGGCCGGTACCCACAACCGATCCCAAGAGGCGAATCTATTATTGTGCAGCACCTGCCGGAGGCGGTTAATGTTGGCATTCCTTCTGATTTGCTGCGCCACAGGCCAGATGTACAACAGGCAGAGATGGAGCTATTGGCAACTAAAGCCGATGTGGAGGCTGCCCGTGCCGCCTTTTTACCTTCCTTTACCATTACCCCTTATGCCGGTGTGCATTCCCGCACCATTCCTACGCTGTTCAACAGTCCGGAGTCGCTGGTGTTTGGCTTACTTGGTGGCGTTACAGCTCCCATTTTTCAGAACAGACGCATTAGATCAGACTATAACCGAACAGTTGCTCAGAACTTTGAAGCGTACTACAATTACCAAAAAAGTATTATAACAGGTTACGAAGAGATCAGCACAAACCTGCAGCGGGTAGATAATTACAAACAAGCCTATACGCTGCGTGAGCAGGAAACTGAGGTGCTGCTCAATGCCGTAAGCACCTCTAATGATTTGTTTATGGCTGGCTATGCCTCTTACCTGGAGGTTATTACTGCCCAGAAAAGTGTGCTCGAAGCAGAGTTAGGCAAAGCCAATTCGCGCAAAGACATTTTCTTAGCCTTGATAGATTTGTACAGGTCGCTTGGCGGCGGATGGGGGGAGACTGCGGAATAAAACGAAAGTCTGACACCTACAGTCTTTACAACTCAAATTCTTCTAATGAATTTGCCCTTCCAGAGCCTTTTCAGGATCCAAAGGCACAGGAGTTTTAACTGGTACTCTGGCTCATCTGGCAACAGCTTTATAATTTCTAATTTTGAATTAGGCGCTGCCAAAAGATTCTTCTAATGAAAATGGCCTTCCGGAGATAGTTTTCACATAATTACCTAATGGGGCAATGCCATTAGGCGGTTAAAATTTCTTTTTGTTGGCAAATGCTACGAGCGAGAGCATAACCGGGACTTCTACCAGCACCCCCACCACACATACCAAAGCTGCAGGGCTTTCGAGGCCAAAAAGAGCAATAGCAACAGCTACTGCAAGCTCGAAAAAATTGCTGGCGCCAATCATGGCAGCCGGCGCACAAACCGGATAGCTTAATTTTAATTTTCTGCCGCTGTACCAGGTTAGAAAGAAAATAAAATATGTTTGCAGGATCAGCGGAATGGCAATAAAGACAATAATAAGCGGATTGTTCAGAATGTTCTCTCCCTGAAATGCGAACAATAACAACAAGGTGAGCAGCAGCGCCACAATGCTCATAGGTTTTAATTTGGGCAAAAAGCTAGCCGTAAACCATTGCTCCCCTTTGGATCGGATAAGTGCGCGGCTCGTGAGGTAACCGGCAATAAGCGGCACCACCACATAAATGACGATACTAAGCACTAGCGTATCGTATGGCACCTCCACCTCTGTAATTCCTAAAAGCAAGCCAACAAGGGGTACAAAAGCTATCAGGATAATCAGGTCGTTTACCGATACCTGCATGAGGGTATAATTCGGGTCACCATCGCTCAGGTAAGACCACACAAAGACCATGGCTGTGCAGGGTGCCGCCCCTAACAAAATGGCTCCTGCTATATACTCACCTGCCAGTTCAGGTGCGATAAAGGCAGCGTAAATATTAGAGAAAAACAGCCAGGCAAAAAAGGCCATGGTAAAAGGTTTGATCAGCCAGTTTACCAGTACCGTAAGCACAATTCCTGTTGGTCGTCTGCCTATTTTTTTCAAACTCGAAAAATCTATCTGCAGCATCATCGGGTAAATCATCATCCAGATCAGAATCGCAATAGGAATATTAACCTGGTACAGCTCTATTTTGCTGAGAGACCTCATAGCGTCACCAGCCACAGAACCGATTAGGGTACCCCCCACAATACAAATGATAACCCAGAGCGTAAGGTATTTTTCGAAAAAGGCAATTTCCTTTTTAGGGTGCTTGGCAATTTTAGTCATTGCTAAAGTATTTTAGAAAACACATACAACATTTCGGAAGCAATCTGCAGGCTTCTTTCATCGTACTTTGCCGCCTCCTCAGCTGTGCCGTCGAATGCCTTTGGATCTTCGTAACGAACTGGAATGCGCGCTTCTGCTCCTGCTATGTAAGGGCAATTTTCGTCGGCATGCGAGCAGGTCATAACGGCGGCAAAGCCTTTGGCCGGATTGGCGGCATCATCAAACACCTTCGAGAAAGCGATAATGGGTGTGGCATCTTTGCTGTACTTAACCTCCACTATCGGATTCTCCTCCCCCTCCTGGCTTACCATAAACCCAGCCCTTGCAGTAGCGGCAATAGCTCGGTCGTTAAAGGCTGTCACTTCCACTCCTCCGGAAAAACACCTTACCTCCACATCCTTTATTGCGGCCGCTGTTTGTGCCCAAATCTGTGAAAACTGGCTCCGGCGAGAATTGTGGGTACATATAAAGTTCAGCAGAACGGGTTGCCCCGCGTCCTTTTTCTGCTGAATAAACGAGACTAGTTCTTGTAGCACCGCTTGCCGCTCTTTAGTTACAGGCAGCTCCAGAGCCTTTGCAATAGTGTGCTGTAGAGTTGGGTAAAGGTCCATTAGCTATGTTGATTTAATTAACAGTTTAATTGGCACTATTTAGGTAGCTGATTTAGCTTCAGCAGCAGTTGTTACCACCCCCAGTGAACCGCTGAAAGAGTTCGTTGAACAATGTCTGTAGTTCACGCCACCGCTCTGCATCTATGCAATAGCATACAGTTGCTCCTTCAATCGATCCTTTAATTAAACCGATCTCCTTTAGCTCCCGCAAGTGCTGGCTGATGGTTGCCTGTGCCAGCCCAAGGCTGTTTACCAGCTCCCCGTTAATGCAGGTATTTGCCTCAATCAAATAATCGACGATAGCAATGCGGGCCGGGTGTGCCAGCACCTTGGCTACCTTTGCCAATTCGTTTTGCCGCTCCGTAAATAAATCGGTCTTGGAAATGCCCATGTTGTGTCGCTCTTCTATCGTATCATTGCAATAATACGATAGTAATTTTTATCTGCCAAGCTGATTTAGAAAATTACTTATTTGCATACAGAGCTTTTTAATCATCCAGAACCCACATACTCTAAAGCACAATTCTTCTAATAAAATTGGCCTTCCGGAGGTAAGCAGAAGACATTTTAGCTTAGGGTACAGGTAGCTCTCAGAAGCTTTGAACACAGAAGTATTCTACCTGCGGTGCCAGGTACAAAAATCTCCCGCTCCTTTACTTGGAATTTCAAAAACAAATTTTAACTTTGAAACACAAAGTACTTTATATGAATCAACAACACGAGCAACTTGCCACCTTGCAGGAGATCCGCAACATTATGGATCGGTCTAGCCGCTTTATTTCGTTGAGCGGCCTTTCCGGAGTATTTGCAGGTGTAGTTGCACTGGCCGGTGCAGCTGTGGTGAAATGGTACCTGAGCACAAACAACATTAACTATCGTACTGCCATCGCGAGAGGCCTGGACTTTGAGGTACTGGTTTTTCTCTTGTCGGTGGCATTGGGGGTTATGGTACTGGCCATTGCAGTTGCCATTTATTTTACCACCCGTAATGCCCGCCAAAGACAGCAGCCGATCTGGGACAGTAAAGTACGGCGCCTGCTCCTGAACATGGCCATTCCGTTGGCTACCGGAGGTCTGTTTTGCGCCGTGCTGCTCTACCATGGCATTGTGTACTTAGTAGCCCCGGCCATGCTCCTGTTTTATGGCCTTGCCCTGATCAACGGCAGCAAATACACCCTCAGCGACATACGTTACCTGGGCCTCTGCGAAATTGCATTGGGGCTGTTGGCTTGTTTCTTTATTGGGTATGGATTGCTCTCGTGGACAATCGGTTTTGGCGTGCTCCATGTTTTGTACGGCACCATTATGTACTACAAGTACGAGCGCTAAAAAAGCTGACAGGGTGAGAGAGTATCTTGAAAATATAAACAAGGCCTTCGAAAGCAAGGCCAGACTCGGCATTATGTCGGTACTCATGGTAGAGGACCGGGTAAATTTTAACACCCTGAAGGAAACGCTACAGCTAACTGATGGCAACCTGGCCAGCCACTTACGAGCCCTGGAGGAAGCAAGCTACCTGCGGGTAGAGAAGCAGTTTGTAGGCAGGAAACCCAACACCAACTACCAGGCCACTAACGAGGGCAAAACTGCCTTTAAAGAACACCTGGATGCCCTGGAGCAGCTTATTCTAAATAACAGAAACAACGATTAATTTTTTTATCCTTTTACTTTGAAACACAAAGTACTTTTCATAAAAAATCATGAATGACAAAATCGATTCCACTATGAAAGATCACATTATAGCCAACATTAATAACCCAGGTCAGCTAGAAAAGCTGTACCGGGATAACAAACACAGCTTCAGAAAAGCTTTTAATGGGCTGTACCCGGACCTCCAGCACAACGCCAGCCCCCTACTGGAGTTCTGGCACGAACGATTGAATTACATGACCGAAGACATATCCTGGGGATCCAGAAAAGAGTTGCTGTTTGTTATCATAGCTTCTTTGGTGGCAGGTTTGGTGGCAAAGTTTCCTTCCATTTTCCAATTGGAGGAAGACCTTTTTTACCAGAGGAACATTGGTTTCATCGTTTTCCCTTTCCTTACAAGCTACTTTGCATGGAAAAACAAGCTTCCGTTCAGGCTTGTCGCTTTTCTTGGAGTTACAATTTTGCTGGCGCTGGTTTTTATTAATTCGCTTCCGCACCAGGGCAAAAGCGACACCTTGGTTTTGTCCTGCATTCACATGGTTTTGTTTTTGTGGTCTGTATTAGGGCTGGCTTATATTGGCAATAATGTGCGCAACTACGAAACACGACTTGCCTATTTAAGATACAATGGCGACTTGGTTGTAATGGCTGCCTTGCTAATTATTTCAGGAGTTATTTTAACCGGAATAACAATTGGGCTCTTCTCCCTGATCGGGCTCCAGATAGAGCAGCTCTATTTTGAGTACGTTGTGATTAGTGGGCTGGCTGCCATTCCCATAGTAGGCACTTACCTTACCCAGACCAATCCGCAACTAGTAAATAAGGTATCGCCGGTCATCGCCAGGTTGTTCAGCCCGCTTGTGCTCGTCACGCTGGTTGTTTACCTGATAGCTATCATTTACTCTGGCAAAGACCCATACAACGACCGGGAATTTTTGCTTCTATTCAATTTGCTGCTGATCGGAGTAATGGCCATTATCCTCTTTTCCGTTGCCGAAACATCCAGAGTAACAGAAAACAAAGCGACAACAACCATTCTGTTCCTGCTATCTGCAGTCACTGTTATTATAAATGGCATTGCCCTGTCTGCCATTCTGTTCCGGATTTCTGAGTGGGGAATTACACCCAACAGAATAGCGGTACTCGGGGGCAATATCCTTATCCTGATTAACCTGCTATTTGTGATGTTAAAACTATTTAGGGTATTGACCAAAAGAGGAGAAATTGGCGAAGTAGGTAACACCATTGCAGCTTTCCTCCCCCTCTACAGTTTATGGATTATATTAGTTACTTTCCTGTTTCCGCTGCTATTCTGGTTTGCATAGTGCTAACGCAGTAGAAAAGCAGGATTTTAGAGTTGAATTAACAACTATCTAACTTGTGCGGGGAGAACAACATAGCTTTCTCCGTACAAATTTAGGTAATGCAGGACCAGCAATTTATTCCGCAGGCCATTTCTATAAAAATTTCACTAGATTTTAAAATAATCCTAATTACTACTCAAGTTACCTTATTGGAAAAATACAGAATCTATACTGTTAAGCATCTAGTGGTACTTAATAATTTATAGGATAATTATCATTTTAAGCAGCCTCCTCTGCTCCTGCAAGCATAAAATTCTGTGAAGTCCGTCTTTTAAAAATCCTTGATTTCAGTCATCTAAAATTGGCTTATTTTGCTGAAGCTGAATAAAATAGCAAAGCAAAAAACAACATAAAAATCAATAACTAATTATAAACCAGTAATTTAATTTTATCTATTTCAATAACCCTTCCTGCAACTTCAGCGTTAAAAAAATAGTCATCTTCTTAGATAGATCATCTTATTTTGTGTAGCATCTAAACCAATAAAACTATGAAACGACTACTTGTACTAACTTCATCAATCCTATTTTTTGCAGGCTCTGTAATTGCACAGGATTTGCCCCGACCTCAAACTACAGCTCCGGTAGCTGCAGAGGCTATTCAAAAAGGCAACTGGATGGTGGGAGCCAATGTGGGCAATATAGGCTTCAACTTTAAATCAGACAATTTCCAGATTGATCTTAATCCACGGGCAGGCTATTTTATAAGCGACAATGCAGCCGTTGGTGCCGAAGCTCAGCTAGGGTTGCAGATATATGATGGTGGAGAAGTTTTTAGATATGGCCTTACCCCCTTCATACGCTATTACTTTCCGGAAGGCGCAGCCCCCACGCATCGCTGGTTTGGAGAAGCCATAGTAGGTGTTGGCGGTAGCTCTTTGAAAGACAGTAACGACGATGCCATTTTTTCGAGTGTATTTGGTTTAAGAGGAGGTTACTCCCACTTTGTTGCCAGCAACGTAGCCCTCGAAGCCATTCTGGGTTATACCAGAACTAATGCTGACATTAACACAGGTAACAGCCTTTCTGGCTTATCGTTAGGGCTTGGCTTTCAAATATACCTGCCAGGCAGAGCAAATAGATAATTTTGTATTATAACTTCTTTTCAGAAGCACCTCGCCCACGCCAGGTGCTTCTTTTTTTGAATTTATAACCAGAAGCGCAAAACCATAGGTATGCTGAACCTGTTTATCAACTGTGTCTGGCAAATTACAAAAATGTACTTCTGGCAGTGGCTATTTGCTTGCACCGTTTAATCAGTCTGTATTTTTTGTGCTATTGCAAGGAATACGGAGTTAAGTCTGTGTTTATACTTAAATTTTTTTACTGTTCCTTCTGATGCTCAATTTTCCGTATAAAGAGCCTTGTTAGGGCAGCTTTTGCTAATGGCAGTTGAACCTTAACAGTAGCAATTTACCAGGTTGGGGCTTTAAGTAATTCTTACGCTTCAGGTCATTTTGCCTGTGTTGTAAGGCTGCTACAGCGGAATAAAAAATACAATCGTTTGAAATTACTTTAGTTTACATGGAAAAAGATGACATTAACATTTCGGACTGGGAACGGATTTTAACAGGTGAAAATCCCTGGCTCTTCCTGGTAGAGGTTTTTGTACGGACGATACTAATTTACCTTTTGCTTTACGCTGTGTTGCGCCTACTCGGCAAGCGAATGAACGCCCAGATGACTATAACAGAAATGGCGGTTATGATTACTTTGGGTGCCATTGTATCTGTTCCTATGCAGATAACCGAAAGAGGAATACTACCCACCTTTGTAGCCCTCCTTTGCACCATTGCATTTCAGCGTGGTCTCAATCTATGGGCCTTCAACAACAGCAAAGTGGAGGCGCTAACACAAGGCAAGGTAAGTGTAATAGTAAAAGACGGCTGTTTGGTTATGGATGCCTTTGATAAATCGAATGCTACCCGCGAGCAGGTTTTTAGTCAGTTGCGCAAGCAAAAGGTGCAGCACCTGGGGCAGATTGAGCGGGTATATTTCGAGGCCTGTGGCCATTTCAGCATTTTTAAAAGACAAGACACAAGGCCGGGTTTAAGCATTTTGCCACAGCAAGACAAAATGCTCTGGGACGAGCAACCAAAATGCGACGATTACTACTCCTGCTTTAGATGCGGCAACACCATACAAGCAGATCAGGACCCGGATGAAGAATGCGATAATTGCGCCGATAATCACTGGGTTGCCTCTATGGATGTAAAAGAAAAGCAATTCGATTAACTTCAACATGCTTTCAAGTTGGCACCCTGAAAAAAGTAAGACCTGTTGCAGACCCGTCACCTGTCTCCAGGCAAAACATTTCCAAATTATTCTAATGAAACTGGCCTTCCAGAGGCAGAAGATCTCGTCTATGCCCAGGGCTAAATCACCTAATTATAAAGAAAACGAAGTTATAAAATGGAATCTCAGGATTATCAGATAACCGACATCATGCGCATATTGGTAGGCAAGGAGTTGCCTTGGCTATTTTTGCTAGAGGTAGTGCTGCGCGTGTTTTTCATTTATTTGCTCATTATGCTGTGTATGCGTCTGATGGGCAAGCGTATGGCTTCTCAGTTAAGCAATCTTGAAATGTCTGCCCTAGTATCTTTGGCGGCGGCAGTGGGGGTTCCAATACTGGCACCTGAACGAGGCTTGCTACCGGCTGTTATCATCGCCCTGGTGGTGGTGGTTATTCAGCGCATTATCTCACATTACGCCTCCAAAAGCGAAAAATTTGAATCCGTAACGTTTGGTGATCTCAGCGTACTGATTGAGGATGGCCAGATGCTTTTAGACATCATGAAAAAAAACAGGGTAACGCGGGAGAGACTACAGGCAGAACTCAGAAGCAATGGCGTATCGAACCTGGGACAGGTAAAACGTGCCTACCTCGAGACCTCCGGCGATTTTACTTTTTACCTCCACGAAGACCCAAGTCCTGGACTTTCCCTAATTCCGGAATGGGACGAAGAAATGCGCGACAGGCAGGAAAAAGCTGATAATTACTATTCCTGCAACATCTGCGGTTACCTGGTTAGCGATGAAAAACACTCTCAGTGGAAATGTGAAGCCTGCGGTCATAAAGAATGGAGCAATGCCGTTGTAACGCACACCGTTGGCGAGGTGTAAGCCCACCAGAAACTGCGGAATACTTAAAGTAATTATCCGCCAACCATTCTTGCCTAATGTTCATTGTGTAACAAACAAGCCCTTCCAGAGCAACTTTTTGTATCTCTGGAAGGGCTTGTTTGTTATTGCTTGTCTGATTAACTGCTACCGCACAAAATACCTTATCCGCCTCACACCTCAATGCCGGGACTATTCCACCTGGCATGCCGGTATCTGATTGCAGATTACTTCAAAATAAATTCTTCTAATAAAAACAGCCTTCCTCTACATTTCAAGCCTCATCCGGCATAAGGGCTACAGATCACAACAAGCTGAATTTAAACGGATTACATTTCTTTTTCACATAAATACTCTTTTCCTCTTTCTGCAGAAGTACGTCCTCTTGCTTTCCAACCTCCAAAAATATTTTCTTCCCTATTTATGCAATTAGAGTTGCTCTGGCATCTTGAAAGAAACAAAGCAACAGAAGTGGCAGCCCCAACCTGTTACAATCAGGAAACTATCATGTTCGACTTTACCGGGTAAATAAGCAGCAGTACCTGCTCCTACCCTATTCAGATAATGAACCTTAGCATTGCATTCAAAACAGAAAGGAGACCCATATGGCACAAATCCAGGAAAACGCCAGCCCAACGAAAGGCGGCAAAAGAAGAGTCAAAAAAATGCAGACCCAGCTCGACATGACACCCATGGTAGACCTGGCGTTTCTGCTGCTTACTTTCTTTATGCTCACCACCACCTTCAGTAAACTCCACTTTATGGGGCTACAAATGCCGGTGCCGGATGGTGAAACAGCGGTTAGAGAAGAAAATGCCTTAACGGTTGTACTTGGTGCCGAAGATAAAGTCCATTATTTCTTCGGCTTTCCGGGAGATGAGCCGCCAGTAGCCACCACAGATTTCTCTGCCAACGGTATCCGGAAAGTATTAGGCTCCGGCCGGGTGCGCAACAACCACAAAATGGTTGTGCTCATAAAAGCCACTCAAGAGTCACGCTACAAGAACCTGGTAGATATACTGGATGAAGTGCGGATAACAGCTACTAAACGATACGCCCTGGCAGAGCTGCAGGGCGAAGATAAAGAACTTTTAAAAACTAAAATAGGAGGATAACCATGAACCAAAACCACTTAACTACCGCAGTAAGCCTTGACGACATTGTGTTCGACGGGCGAAACAAAGCCTACGGCGCATACCTGCTCCGCAAGCTATACAGCGAGCATATCACCAAAGCTGCCCTTATGGCCTGCACCCTCTTTCTGCTGCTGGTTAGCATGCCCCTAATCAGCCGCCTTATTGCCGGCGACACAGTAACAGTGGTAGCTGGTCCGGACACCAGAGTTATACCTTTTGAAACTATCCCCGACATTCCGCCACCACCTCCCTTACCGGATGTTACGCCGCCAACACCTCCGCCTCCGGCTCAGCAGCCTGCCATCAGGGCTCAACTGAAATATACCACTCCAGTTGTAAAGGCTAACCAAGACGTTGCCACCAACGAAGACTTGCCGGAAGTGGATGAACTCCGCACCATCGACGCCGGCACCAAAACTGTAGAAGGCGTAGCAGGCGGCCTGCCAGATATTGGCGTTCCGGACGGCGCAGGCACTGCAACAGGCATAACAGATGTAGTAGTAGAGCAGCCAGTACTTTTTGCAGAACAGATGCCTTCTTTCACAGGTGGAGAGGCTGCCATGTTTGCCTACATCGGCAAAAACATTAAATATCCACAGCAAGCCATACGAGCACAGATAGAAGGTACAGTTTATGTTTCATTTGTGGTTAGCAAAACCGGTGAAATAAGCGATATTGAGGTGCTGCGTGGATTAGGGGCAGGTTGCGACGAAGAGGCCATACGTGTAATTAAAAGCATGCCTAGCTGGTCGCCGGGCAAGCAAAATGGCAGAACAGTGCCGGTGCGGTACAACATCCCGATCAAATACACTCTAAAATAGAAGTATTGTAGCCTGCAATACTATAGCAGCAGAATAAATGAAATTGCAGGCTACACTTTTTACTTATAGCAGTCGATAAACAACTTTCAGCACACCGATTTCTGAAAGTGTCTTAATTAAATGTTTTTCGCAGTTTATTGTCCAGTTTTAATTACACCTTCAGATCTGAGCTTTGATACTAACTACTTCTTTTTCCCGGCAAACTCTCTGAGCATGGCACGCGACAGTACCCCCGATTTTTTTAGATCTTTTTCCTTCCAGCCACCCGTTGAACTGGCACTAGGCAATAACACAGAGCAGGTTTCATCTTTATCGGAAACAGACCAGGTGACCCAGCTAATTTTGTTTTTTTCTGCCCAGTCTATCCACTTCTTCCACTCCTCTTCGTTAAGTGGCCCATCACCGGAAGCCTCCATGCCCGCTGACTCTGAGATGAAAAGTGGAAGCCCTTTGCTTAGCGCATAATCGCCTCTGTTCCGGAGTTCTTGTTTATGCGTGGCAGCATAAAAGTGGAGCGTGTACATGAGGTTCCCATAGCCCGTTATGGGGTTATCAGCTGCCAGATGCACATCCTGGTCCCAGTGCGGCGTACCTACTAAAATAATATTATCGGGGTCTATGGCCCTAATGGCTTTAATTACTTCTATAGCGTAAGATTTTACCTCCTCCCAACTCTCCTGATCGGGCTCATTAAAAATCTCATAAATTATATGCGGGTTCTTTCCGTAGGTTTGCGCCATAAGGGTAAAAAACTTCTTCGCCTCTTCCAGGTGTATGTCGTGGCTGTGCCAGTCAATTATCACATACATATCTTCCTTAATGGCCGCATCTATAACAGCTTTTGCCTTTCCAATAGACCACTCCGGCTTCTCCAGGTAGCTGTCTTTAGGTCCTACACCTATGGCCGCCCGCACCACACCACAGTTCCAGTCTTTTCGCAACCATTGTACGGTACCTGCATTATAAAAACGGGGCCAGAAGTTATGCCAGCCGAAGCTCATTCCGCGCAGTACAACAGGGTTTCCGTGCTGGTCTTGCAGCTGTTTGCCCTCCACCTGCAACTGCCCATGCTTTTTAACGGATTGAGCATTAGCGGCAATACCTGCAGCAACAAAAAGCAAAGTGGCAAGGATAGTTTTTAATTTCATGATTGACGTGGGTAAGCATGCCTGCAAAAGCAGCCAAGGTATTTAATTTGTAGTGATTTGATTTTTATTGAAAACTATTTCTCCCTCATGCAGGGTACGGCAACGTTGCAGCACTTCCAGACAGGCGCGGGTATTGTGGTAAGGGCATTTCCAGAAACCTATTTTATCGTAGCTTACCATCAAACTGTAATCATCGTTCACACCCCAGTACCACTCTCCTTGCTCTTTGTCCAGCAGGTGTTTTTTGGCAAACTGCCATGCATTCCATGAATACTCCAGATATTTATAATCCTGTGTAATCTGAAAGGCGTTCATGAAGCCCACCATAGCCTCGGCGCTTACCCACCATTCACGATGCTTGTCGTAATGCAGGCTTTCATTATCTACCTCATGGTACAGGCTGCCATCTGTTTGAAGCCCCTCTGTGCTTGCATTTGCCAAGGCCACCGCTACCCTTTCTGTTTCATCAAGCAGTTCCTTTTCACCTAGAGTCCGCGCAGCCTCTACTAAAAGCCAGGATGCTTCTATATCATGCCCATACGATACCATATCAGCGACAGAGTTCCAGTTGCGATCAAAAAACAAGTTGAGGTGACTTGTGCTAGGGTTAACAATGCGCTTTAGAAAGATGATTAGCAGCTTCTTTAACTGCACCCTCAGATGCTGATCCGGCCAAACACGGTACAAGTTAGCATATGCCTCCAGTACATGCAGGTGCGTATTCATTGTTTTGGGGTTGTTTCGGTCTTTGGGGCTAAGACGAAGGTCATCGAGTAGCTGCCCATCTCTGCTAAATGCCTCCAAATATCCACCCTGAACCGGATCTAAACTAAACTTCTCAATCCATAGAAACAATTGCTGGCATAGTTGCAGCGCCTGCGCCTTCTGTGTGGCTTTGTAATACTCACTCAGGCCATAAATCATATAAGCCAGTGCGTAAATTTGCTTACGGGTGTCGAGTGGTTTGCCGGCAGCGTCTACAGACCAGAACACTCCTCCACATGCTTTATCTAAAAAATGACCTACTATATAATTGTAAGCCCTATCAGCTACCATAAGGTATTGTGCAGTGGATGCTTGAAGATAGGCAGCTGAAAACGACCATAAAACCCTGGCATTCAATACGCTGCCTTTCGGTGCGCTCTCATCTACTGTTCCGTTATCAGCCATTTTTGCCACAAAGCCACCGTTCACATTGTCAAGGCTCTTAAGCATCCAGAAGTTTAGAATGTGGGATAGCTCCTGCTCCACGTCCTCCAGATAGACCTGAAATGGTATTTTTGCTGTGGGCTCTTCCATTGATTTTCTGGTTTATGAGGTGTAAACTCTTTTTCAATCTCCTACTATATCTATGTAAATGAGTGCTTTGATTACATAACATTATTACCAAGAAGCTTTTTACCCCTTTCTGGAGGAGGACTTTTCCTGTTGAAATTGGCTTGAGCAGTCTTTCTGTGGAGACTTTAAACTAAATGATTCTAATGGCATCTTAATATATATGACAAATATTGGCAAAACGCTTTACAAATATTCGTTAGCAAATCTAAAGCTTTCCTTTACCAAAGGCATAGTACTATTTTATCAAATTATTTATCTTTACTTTAACTTAAATAAAGGAACGGTAAACTACTTTCATAAACACTTTTCCCAGTTTGCGGAAGATTAATCAAATAAAATGCAGATAGATATCACTTTCCTGGAAAGTATAGATAATCAAATTTGCTTCAACAGCTGTAACTAGAAATCGAAATAAGGCACAACCTATTTTATCTATTTGTTAAATCCATTCTTATAAAATCTAAATTCTTTTTTACATTGACCCTAAGTTTGATTTAAATGAAACTCTCCTAAATTTGAGTTTAACCACACTATCGATAGTTAGTATTTTTTAAAAATTGATCTGCATCTAAAATTTATATGATACCTTATTTTAATTTTTCATGAGCACCATATATAGAGAGATTACACCCCTCACTCAAAACGATTGTTTTACAATATTTTCGAGGGTAAAACAGGGATTTGATTTCCCGCTCCATAACCATGAGGAATTTGAGCTGAATTTTATAGCCAATGCGGCTGGCACTAAGCGCATAGTAGGAGACCATATAGAAGTAATTGATGACCTAGAACTAGTTCTAGTGGGTAGTAACCTGCCACATGGTTGGTTTACTCATGAGTGCAAGAGCAAAGAAATCTATGAAATCACCCTTCAGTTTCACCGCGATTTATTTGATGAGAAATTCCTTCGCAGAAATCAGCTTAATTTTATTAGGTCGTTGCTGGAGCGAGCCTCTAAAGGAATTTCTTTTTCGAGAGAGACGAAGGAAGCTTTCAGACCAAGGTTGGTTCAGCTAACCCAAAAGAGTGGATTCGATTCTGTGTTAGAACTTATCTCAATTCTTCACGACCTGTCTACTTCCCGTAATATGCGCACACTGTCCAACAGCACCTTTACATCCGACCAGATTAATTACCATAGCCGTCGGATAGAAAAGGCTTTTGAGTATATGCAGACCTATTACGACAAAAATGTGTCGCTAGCAGATGTGTCCAAAGTGGTTAGTATGCCAGAGGTGTCGTTTAGCCGATTCATAAAAAAATGTACTGGCAAGACTTTTATTGATAGCCTGAACGAGATACGTCTGGGCCATGCCTCCCGCATGCTCATCGACACTACAGAAACTATATCAGAAATATCCTATAAATGCGGGTTTAACAACCTCTCGTACTTTAACCGCATTTTTAGAAAGAAAAACGGCTGTACCCCCTCCGAATTTCGTCAGAACTACTCCGGGGTGCGGGTATTTATTTAATCAGCCAAAGGCTTTACTCCACCACCTACCGGTTTAAAGTAAATGGATGCAAATGCCTTTATTATAACGTGAACTCGAGAATTAACAATTGCTCCCTGTGTTGATTAAAAACACTTTACTTTTATGTTTTAAGCTTTTTAGGGCCGATCGTGTGCAGCTTCTCCAGTTTTCCTGCAGGTGCCTTACATTTTTTCCGGTGCTGAGCCTCGCTCAGCAGCCTGCAGCGGAGCGAGGGCAGATTCAAATAAACAGCGCCGGAAGGGAAAACGCGGCCTCTCGGCCGAGGAGCGCAGAAGGCAGCTCTATAACAGGTGGCAAGAGGGCACCGGATCAGTTGTTGCGGTAGCGATTGACTACTCCATATTTCCGAGTGCACCTAAATATAAAACTGCATAGGTTTGGCAAAGGAGGATTTAACAATGCAGAAGCCCCTTTGCAATTTACAGCCAGAAAAACTTCGCAAGCCTATTTTAATTAGAAGAATTGAGAGCTGCGCTTATTTTTATTGAAAATCAAAGATGTCTCCAGAGGCAGCAGTAAAGCGCCAAGAAGCCCAAGGCCTTAAATCTCATAAAGGCCTCAGAAAGGCCAACTTCATTAGAAGAATTTTAATTACAAAGTGGCTAAACTACTTAAAGTATGGCGACAGGAACAGCATAGTCTATCAATTATCACTGCACCAAGAAGTTTCGTTTTTAAAAGCTTTCAGCTATGGTCCCGGTAAGCTTTCATTATACAAGCCCATGTAAAAATCAAATTCGGCAATGTTCAATGTTGAAACCTTAAAGCTTTCTAGGACAAACAAAATCACCTAAATTCCCGCTCTTGCTATGCTTTTTCTGCTGCAGATGCCGCTTCTTATACACTCTCTCCTGCTCTTTTTCGTAATAATAACTTAATAAAAGTTTTGAATTGGTTGCCTTTCAGCAAACCGTACGTAAAATATTGAAGGATCCAGCACACGATGCTGCTAAACGAAACAATAGATGCATACCACGTTACTTATGCCTACACTTCATAGAGACAATGTTTTTGCAGATCGCTTTTTGTTAAAAGAGTTGATTGGCTCCAGGGGTATTACGGAGCTTTGGAAGGCGGAAGACCTATTGGAGAATGGAGTGGTTGTAGGAATAAAGATATTTGCACCACAGAGTAGATTAGATGAGCAAAGCTTGGCTCAGCTAATGCAGGACCTGGAAAAGGCTAATACACTTGCACACCCTAACTTACTACAACCCTTTGAAACAGGCTTGCAAGAGGGAGTACCCTACCAGGTTTTGCCCTTTATGCACAACGGCTCCCTCAGGCAAAAGCTACACGACCAGGGTACCCTTACAGAGCCGGAGGTGGCACAACTACTGAAGCAAGCAGGCAGCGCACTGTTTTACCTGCATGCGAATGAAATTCCAACGCTACACAAAAACCTGACTCCCGACAATATCCTGATCTCAGACAAGGGCGATTTTGTGCTAACGGATTTTGGCATTAGCAGCCGTACCCGTAGCGCCATACGCAAGGTGGTAGGCCTGGGAGTAGCCTCCCCGGCCGAATATGCACCCCCTGAAATGTTTTCGTCTAAGCCCAGAAGCACGGCTGCCAGCGATATATTTTCGTTCGGTGTAATTTTGTACGAAGCCTGCAGCGGCGAAGTGCCTTGGCTCGGCAATGGCGGCATTGCTTTGTTGCAGGGTGCTTCTATACCGCAACTGCCCTTCCGCTACTCCCGGGAGCTACAGCAAATGGTGAAAGCCTGCCTGGATCCGGATTGGGAAAAAAGGCCCTCTGCGGCAGAACTTGAAGAAGAAGGCGCATACTATTTAGAACACGGAACCTGGAAAAGCTTCGGACGCTTTGGCACGGTGACAGTAAAGATGGTACAGTACGAGAAACGTTCTCCCTGGAAACCAATTCTTATCAGTGCAATCCTGCTGTTGGTGCTGCTCGCATTTTCTTATTTCTATTTCTTTGCCCCTGATTCCTGGCGCAATCTAACATCTTCCGAACCTACAGCTATTGTGGTTAAGAACGGAGATCTTTCTTCACCGGCAACCAATGCACCCGAAGATACAGGTAATTCAAAAGCTGGGGCCAACAATACTACTGCACCGATAACAGAAAAAAAGCCAGTTACAGCTACTATCGAGGCGCCTAAAACTGCCCCGCCAACGGCTTCTGCAAAAAAAGCAGTTGGCAACAGTACCAGAAGTTCAACTCCTGCTAAAACCACTGGCCCCAGAACAGGTATCCGGAAACCTGCAACCTTAACAGGTTACTTCCAGCAACTGCAAAACCAGGATGTGCCTCTGGCTGTACGACAACGATGGAGCGCCGATATTCAAAGATATTTTACCCCTGAGGCTATTATCACTTACTCCGCTAAAGGAAATGTGGTCGGTGTTTTTACAGTCAACGAAATTATCGACATGCTCCTGAAGGCAGACAGCAGCAGTACTATCCGCCTCGGTAATACGGTAAAAGATGAACATGGCAAGATCGAGGAGCTATACCTTCATTCATCAAACGGCCTCTAGAAACTCACTATCTACCCTCAGTTCATTTGCGGGCCCCCTTAATCAAGAAGTACTTCTTGGGTAAGGGGGCCCGCCATTTTGTGTTCAGGATAACCTTCGGTTTTCATCACCTGTAAAGTGCATACCATGGTTCTTGCCCCAATACACGATACTCCCTCTCCCAAATAACAAAAGCTGTTTCAACAAATTTCACCTTATAGGTGCCTCATTTCCCCTTAAAAGCTGGTTAATTAGTCATATATTTTCTTACAATAAAACAACTAACTATAGAGATTATCGTAAAATTTACTACCATAGGTTCAGTTCTGCCAGTATAGGCAGGCACCTGCCTTCATACTCCTCTCCCTACTTTCTCATGTAACAAGCGGTATTTGCCTGGCTTGTTTTACTGTGTAGCCTTTTTGTCTGCAGCGTCAGTTGGTGTGCATCATCTAAAACAGCCAAAAGATCCTGTCAGTGATTTTTGTATTGGGTTTACTTACATCTTTTTCAACTCATTGGCTTATGTTTATTTTTATCAAACTTAGGGCAGCCCGTAAGTTACGGTTACGCCAATTTCATTCCTTTTGTAGCATTGCAACACTCAGGCTGATCTTTTACTGCACCTTTCTTTTACTATTCTTCTCTACGCTACCTGCCTCCGGACAACCGGCTGGATTTGTTGCAGAGAAAATTGGCTCTAACTGGAATGCCGCTGTTGGAATGGCTTTTTCGAAAGATGGAAATCGGATGTATGTTTGGGAGAAAGCCGGAAAAGTTTGGATAGTGGAAAATGGACAGAAACTACCCTCTCCTTTAATTGACATAAGCGAAGAGGTAGGCGATTGGCGCGACCACGGCATGCTGGGTTTTGCGCTGGACCCTAATTTTGATAGTAACGGGTACTTTTACCTGCTTTATGTTGTAGACAGGCACCACCTGCTCCACTTCGGCAAAAGCACCTACAGCCCCAGTGCCAACGAGTATTCTAATGCTACCATTGGCCGCCTGACCCGCTACACCGCCCGTGCCAGCGACAACCGCAAAAGCACCGATCTCAGCAGCCGTAAAATGCTTATAGGAGAGACCATTTCGCAAGGGATTCCTATACTGTATCTAGGACATGGAGTCGGCTCCCTGGTTTTTGGTGAAGATGGCTCTCTCCTGGTTTCGGTAGGCGATGCAGCCTCAGCCGGATATGTAGATACAGGCTACGACCCGCAAAACCCAAACGATACCTATATTCCGCAGGCTATCAAAGATGGGATTATCACAGAAAAAGATAATATTGGCGCCTACCGGTCGCAACAGGTTGAGAGTATTAACGGAAAGATATTGAGGATAGATCCTGCCACAGGAAATGGACTGCCTTCGAACCCTTACTATAATTCTACTGCTCCCCGCTCTGCTGCATCCAGGGTTTGGGCGCTTGGCCTCCGAAATCCGTTTCGGTTTACTGTGAAGCCAGGTAGCGGTAGTAGCAGCTTTCCGGGCGTTTTATATATTGGGGATGTGGGCTGGCATGTGTGGGAAGAAATCAGCGTGGCCACCAGGAGCGGCCAGAACTTTGGCTGGCCCATTTATGAGGGGCTGGAGCCACATGAGTGGTATTACCACAAACAGGTTCCGAACAAACATGCTGCACAAAACCCATTATACGGCCAGGGAGGCTGCACACAACAATACTTTTACTATGGCAATATGCTGGTGCAACCAAAAAGAACACAGGCCGCCTACTTCGGTAACCCCTGCGACTACACCAAGCCCATACCTAATACATACCGTTTATTTGTGCACACGCGCCCGGCTTTCGAATGGAAGCACGAAAGCCGGGGTGGCGGTTCCAGAGCAGGCACCTTCGACGGTGAGAATGCAACTGTTGCCATGATTGGCTCCTCCACCTCGCCTGTATCGGGGCCTCAGTTCTCTGGGAGTTCCGCCACGGGAGGAATTTGGTATACTGGCGATGATTTTCCGGCGCAATACAAAAACACCTATTTCTTTGGAGACTACGCAGCCGGCTGGATTAGGAGCGCTGGCTTTGATTCGGCACACCAGCCAAAAAGCATCAGCAACTTTAAAGACAATGATGCCTTTGTAGTAGCTTTTGCGACCAATCCGGTATCAGGTGGGCTGTATTATATAAAATATGCGACGGAGGTGATTCGGGTTTCATATAAATCAGGAAACCTGCCTCCCAAAGCGGTGGCCAGTGCCGATAAATTGTCTGGGAGCAGCCCGCTTACAGTAAAGTTTAGCAGCAGTGGCTCCTCCGATCCCGAAGGGCAGGCACTGAAGTACGAGTGGAACTTTGGCGATGGCACCCCTGTATCCTCAGAGGCAAGTCCTACACATACCTTTTCCTCTTCTAGTGTTAGATCGTTTACCGTTACGTTAAAGGTAACAGATGCAGGTGGACTTTCTGCCACCGCCACTTTAACTATTGCGCTGAACAACTCTGCCCCAGTAGTAACCATTACCAGTCCTGCAGAAGGGACACTATACCCGCTCACGGAACAAAAGGTATATAACCTGACCGCTACCGTTACCGACAGAGAGCACAGCGGGAGCCAATTGCAGTATGCCTGGCAAACTATTCTGCACCACAACCAGCACACGCACCCGGAACCTATAGACAATAAACCTACGACTACCACCACTATTTCTCCAATTGGTTGCGACGGGGAAACATACTTTTATCGTATCTCTCTTAAAGTAACAGACGCTGGAGGGCTGAGTGGAGAAGACCATGTAGACCTGTACCCAGATTGTGGTGGCGGTGTGTATAAGCCTGTGTCTATTTCCGCACCTACCGAGGGGCAGAAATTCGATGCCGGTACCAATATCCCCTTAAGGGTTACCTTTACAGACCTGGCCCGTGCCTGGACGAAAGTGGCGTACTATCAGAACGGAATCAAAATAACCGAAACATCTACCAGCCCCTACACTAGCACCTGGACGAATGTGCCTGCTGGCGCTTATGCGCTTATTGCCAAGGCCACAGATGCAGGAGGCCATATAGTAGAGTCGGCTCCTGTAAATATTACAGTGAAAGGTGGACCAACCAGTGCAGGCAGCATTACAAGAGAATACTGGGCCAATGCCCATGGCAGCACGGTAGCGAGCATCCCGCTCAGCAGCACGCCCACCACCGTCACCGAGCTCACCTCCTTCCAATCGCCGGCCTTTATAGGCGACAACTACGGCCAGCGGGTGCGCGGCTACGTCACGGCCCCCGCCACCGGGGCCTACACCTTCTGGCTGGCCGCCGACGACGTGGCCGAGCTGTGGCTGAGCACCTCGGAGAACCCGGCCCTCAAGACAAGGATCGCGCTGGTGGACCGGTGGACGGGGCAGAACGAGTGGAGCAAGTACCCCAGCCAGCAGTCGGCGAAGGTGACGCTGGAGGCCGGCAGGCGCTACTACATCGAGGCGCTGCACAAGGAGCAGGGCGGTGGCGACCACCTCTCGGTGGGATGGCAGCTACCGGCAGGCACGATGGAACGCCCGATACCAGGGAACAGACTATCGCCTTACAAAGCAGGAGGCTTAGCGCTTGTTAATAACTTAGTTACAATGGAGGCTATATCTCCACCAACTAATATCCAGCTGTATCCGAATCCTTTTTCGGAACAGCTAACGGTTAGGTTTACCGAAGCCTCTGAAGAAGTTCAGGCAGTTCTGATTTATGACATGACGGGCAGACTTGTATACCAACAAACCGGCTTAATTCAAGTATTCGGATCAGAATTACATGTTAACCTGAGAGAAAGCAAGTTGCGACCGGGCTTTTATGTGCTCCGGCTTTTAGACAGCCAAGGAAATGCAAGTACAATAAAAATTCAGAAACTCGCACCAGGCCAATTTAGCAAATAATCTATTTTAGATTTAACATAAGTATAGGATCGCCCTATGCACCGGTTGCAAAGCCGGTGCATAGGGCGATCTTTTTTAGTATCCCATCCTCTGACTACACAAGTCGTCCTTACAGCACTTCGTTGGGCAACTCTTTACCTATACAACTAACAACTTTTTATCAGCCTTAAAACTAAATTTTCGTACAAGGCAGGAAGTTTGAAATCAAAAAATGTATTTCTTCTATACTTTAAATTATGAAATTGAATTATTCAAAGCTTTCGAAAAACCTGGCATTTTATATTTTTCAAAGTCGTCGCCTCAAAAGCGCAGTATAATTAGACCTTACACTTTCGAACAATGCTAACTTTAGGGGGTAAATCAGACTTGATCCCAAGTACTTATCAAACGTTTTAAACAGTTTTTAAAATACTGGATACTAGAAATTTACAAACTTAAAAAAGAAAACCAAACAAATCCCATGCTCTATCTCCAACAATTTACACTTTTCTTAATATTGAACCGCCTGTACAAAACCCTTAACTTTAATTAGTTTAAGCAAGAAACTATGAATCAAAAAATTAGACTATACCAATTTTTTATCCTGACCCTGATTTGTCAGCTGGCGCATGGTCAAAAAACGCAGGTCTTCGAAGATCAAGTTTATTTAAATGGCAATGTGTACCAAGCCAACTTCAACTATTATGTAAATAAGAAAGACACTCTTTACCATGGTCCGTTTGCTTTGACCAAAGAAGTGGAAGAAGCAGTTGGCAACAAAAACTATAAATATGCTGCTATCAATGGCAACTTCAATCAGAATGTAGCCGATGGGAATTGGGCCATCAGACAAGGCACTTTTTCTTCTTCCGGAAAGGGAGTGTACCAAGATAATGCTTACATCTTTAAAATAAACGGAACAGAGTTTATAGCGAATGGTAATCTGGATAAAGGCAAAAAAAACTCTCCATGGGAAATTTACGAATGGCAGATTGTTAACTCTACCATAGACGATACCTTGTTTTCTGCACAGCTTCCTTTCCATAACGACCACTTACAAGGCAATCTGAAGCTCTTTCATGAGGGCGACTACCTGGATGGCTTTGTAGACAACAACCAGTTCACAGACAGAACATGGTCTTTTTACTTAACAGAAGCAAACGGCAAAAGAGTATTGTTGAAAGAGTGGATATTTCAGAACAACCAATTGGTCAGCAAAAGATTATATGAAAATGGTCAGGCCCTAAACCTCATCATCAGCGAAGTAACGAACCAGCCAAAGCAGGTTGAGGAGATACCATTTGATGACAATTTCATGAAGATCATCGACCTTAAAGCCTCACTAAACAACCCTGAATTATATGAAAAGTACAGAGGAACAGACAAAGTCAGGGATCTGATATTTGAAGTTGTAGACAAATTGCAAGTAGTTGATTCGTTGTTTGTGCCTATTACCAAGCTCAAGGTAACCCCTGGGATAAAAACAAGAGTAGATAAATTCCCTTATACCCAAGCAGAACTCTCCCTTTTAAAAACTGCTCAGAAAAACACCCAGGAGGCCGATAAATTGATGCGTGCCATTCACGATGATCCCCAGGTTCTGTTAGCCAGTACTTCTATTGAGAAGGCTGCCTGGTACTTTTCTACTTTGCAAGCAGTACAGAACCAGTTGCTGGAAAAAAGTAAAGCCATTATAGATCACTACCAAAGTGGCAACCTGGAGTATGTGAACAGGAATCGGTTCCTGAAAAGCAATTTGACTGTACCGAAGACCATACAGGTCCCTTTTGCTTTTAACAGGGATACCACCCAATTTGCCTACAACCTGGTGCATGTGCAGGTAGCACCCCAGCAGGAACCCCTGCAACAGTTTACAACCCTATCAGAAAATATTATAAAAGAAATTAACCTGCTCAAGGATAGCCTGGACGCCTATGTACTGGAAGTAAAACGCGAAGAACACCTGGCAGAATCGGAAGCTGTGCTCCTGAAAAGGCAGGAAGACCTTGTAAAACTGAGCGACTCGCTTTTAAATGAGCAGCACGATAAGCTAGCAGGCTTTAATGTAAAAGCAGTGCTACTGAGCTTTACACAGCAACTTCTGAAAGACTATAACAGCCTTGCCCTTTCTGAGAAAAATCAACAGATTGAGTCTTCTCTGAACTGCCTGCACCAAGTAGAAAGCCTGGTCAGAAATCTGGAGAACGTACCGGAGAACACATACATGGTTCGAGATGCATACACCAACAAAGTCTTTAACCCATACACCTTTACCGACATGGAAGAAAAAGTAAAGGAACCCATTTATGAATCCTTTACAGAGGTAATGTTGCCCGGCATTTGGAACAACTTAAATAAACTTTCTTGCGAAAACATTACCGCTTACAACCAAAATTTCAACAACCTATTTGGAGGAATGCTACAGGTCTTAAATAGAAACACCCGAAGAGAAGAGAGAAGGATAAAGAGAGCAGACACAGCGGCAAAAGCAGCTGAAATTCTAAACATCAATCTTACTTTCTAAGCATTCAACTTTTATGAGAAAACATAGTTTATTGCTCTTGTTCCTGGCATGCTTGGCCTTTCCAAGTCTGGTTTCGGCACAGGAAGAACGCACAAGAGACTCCGATAATTGGAATACCAATTTATGGGTTGGTTTCTACAACAATTTCCGCTTATCAGAAAAGTTTTTCTGGCGCGCAGAAATGCATTACCGTCGCGGTGACTACGAAGGGCAGCCATTTATTGGAAAAATGGAACAGATTTATAATCGCCATGCCATCACCTACCTGTTCTCACCAACTTTTAACATGTCGTTTGGCGGAGTTTTGCGGCTTAATTTCACTCCTAGCCCAGGTAATGATGCTTACAAAGAGGTGATGCATGAGCCCCGCATCTGGCATGAATATTTATTTGTTATGCCCTTCCCCAGGTTTCAGGCTTACCACAGAATCCGGATTGAGCACAGGTGGAGTAAATCGAACAGCTACGAGGATGACTGGATTTTCAGGAACCGCTGGCGCTATAAATTTTACGCGAAGTTTCCGCTAAACAAGAAAACCCTCACCCCTGGCACTATCTATTTCAACCCAGATGTAGAGATTATTTTGCAAACCGGAAAACAGGTAATTGACAGCCCTGTAGAAGATTTTAGGGTGTACCCCTCCCTGGCCTATATCAGCAGCCCACGCGTTACGTACTCTGCCGGTTTGATGTATGCGACAGGCCAAAACTTAAACGATGGCACCGTATACAGGCAGCGATGGGTCATGCGCGTAAGCGCCTACATCTCGCTTGACTTTAGAAAAGATGAGAAGAAAATTCACTCTGTCAGATTGTTGGATTAGTCCTTTATGGCAGAATAAGGGCTTGGAACATCTTAACCAAAGGCTGCAGGCATTGCCCATTTTACTGCCTAACCTGACTCTGTAATAAGTACCTATTATAGGCCCATCACCAATTATTCTAATGAAATAAGCCTTCCGGAGCCATTTTAGCATAATCTGTGTAAGGTTTAGGCAGATCCATTCGTAGAAATGGTAAAAAAGCAAAAATGAATTAATTTCTAAAAAGCATAAAAGTCAAACTCTTTTTAGAATTCTAAATTGTTTCAACAATGCGTACTAAAAAGCAAGTATCAAAAACTTTGTTAATTGTTATATTACTGGTTATCAGCCTCGCTTCTGTAAGTTTTTCTTTTAAATACTTTAAGGCGTACAAAAGTATGGATGCCAATATTGCCCAAACTCAGGTAGTAGTTGAAAGTCTAAAAAGCAGGTTAGATTCCGTTATCCTGAAATCTACGGCTGATGAGCTTTTTATAAATGGCCAGTACGATTCTGCCATGGCCGTTTACAAAGCCATTCCAAACGGAGCCTATAGCGCTCAATTTGTAAACGAAAGGAAAAAGATCATAGAGCAAATGGCAGAATTCCGGCAGTCGCTGCGCAATAAAGCAGAACAGGCCGAGAAAAAAGCAGAAATCAGCGAAGACATGCTGGGCTTAAAACTCACCTCCCTTGAATTACAGCACGAGTCTACCAGCGATTCGCTTCAGACCGTGCTAAGCAACCGGATAGAGGCACTTGAAAACCAGCTGAAGAGAAAAGATCAGGAGCTGGCAGCTATACCCCGCATCGAAAGACTCACTTTCTACAACGCAAATGGGACTAAGATCAATTATTTCGGAGAGGTGCGCAACGGCAAAGCAAACGGACAGGGTATTGGCAGCCACGCCACTGGCAGTGTGTACGATGGCGAATGGAAAAACAACAAGAAGCACGGCAAAGGAACTTACAAGTGGGTGGAAGGCGAAATATACGAAGGTGACTTTGTAGATGAGAAAAGAGAAGGAGAAGGAACTTACTACTGGCCCAACGGCGACAAATACGTGGGTGGCTGGGCCAATGATGCCCGCAATGGCCAAGGCACACTATATGACAAAGAAGGTAAGATTATTGTGCAGGGCGAATGGAGAAACGATGAGGTAGCCAAAGCAGCCCACTAGCCTCTCCTCCTGCCAGAAAAATTGCCGTGTGTTACAGCACAAAGCCCAGATACACCGACACCACATGGTTGGCCAGGGTGCGGCCACCGTTCCTGTTGGTGAACTCGCCTCTTAGCGACTGGATCGGCACAAACCCATGGTTGTAACGCAGCCCTACCAGCTTATTCTCTGTAATAAAATACTCTGCACCTATCAGCAGGGAATAATCAAACTTCTGAAGGTCGCTTCTGATGCCACGGGAGCTGGTGGTGCCATTTTCTGCTGTTTTGTGGGTACCGGCCAGCAGGAGGCTCGGCTGGATGCCTAAATTAAGGGTTACTCCTTTATAAAGATCAGTGCCGATCATCAGGGGCAGGTCGAAATAATAAAGCCTGAAATTATTGGGCTGGTCGCTTTCCCAGTTGCGGGAGCCTTTTTGAGTAATAAGTGCCTCACCTTTAAAAAATAGGCTTTCGCGCCCGCCAAGTTTAGCAAAAGCACCGGCTTGCAGCCCCGGCTGGGGATTTAAATTAGCCTGATGCGACAGTGTGCCTATGGCAATACCTGCTTTAAGCCCGAAACTTTGCGCCTCTTGCGCATGCACTGCCGGAATGAAAAGTAGAAAAGAAAATAAAAGGCAATAGATAAAATTCATTTTTTTCATGTTGCAAAATAAGCGATTTTAAAGGTGTACTAAAAAGCCATTCATAAAGATGCGGCTAACTCAAAACAAAAGAGTAAGCTCTCTACTATCTTAATTCTGCTACACCTTCTCTTCCGGAATATAAACAGGAAAATTATTTAAGAAGAGACTAACACACACCGGCGGAATTTCAAACTAAATTTTATAGTTGATAAGGTTATTTGACATGCCATCAAACACAAAATGATGAAAGGGCCATACCGCGTACCAATACAATCGGCCCAGCAGTCCTTTAGGTCGGAAAGTGGCGGTTTGCTGCAAGTACTTATCGCTGCCTTTCTCAATGATTTTAAACTCCAGCCAGGCTTCGCCAGGCAGCTTCATTTCAGCGTACAAGAGCAGCCGCTTTGTTTTCCTGTCTGCTACCAATACCCGCCAAAAGTCCAGGGTATCACCGGAGTGTATGCTGTTAACGTTAGTTCGACCTCTTCTTAGCCCAACGCCGCCCACCATTTTGTCTAAAAACCCTCTAATCGACCAGAGCCAATTGCCATAGTACCAGCCCCGCTTCCCTCCTATCGACCAGATATTGTCGAGCACCTGCTCCTCCTGAGTCGAAATAATTTTGAGCCGCTTATCAAAAAAGCAACCGTTGGTAGGCACATGTATGTGCTCCACCAACGAACTGCCCCTATAACTCGATATCAAAGAGTCTTTCCAACTCGATATCACACTGTCTTGCTCAATTCTTTGAAAAGCGAGTGCTACAGCTTCCTTGTAGGTGAGCAGTTTCAGCGGCACCAGTTCTGTTAATGGATTGGGTTTGGCAATTACCTCTACTTTCATGCTATTGACCAGGTTTGTTGCCAGCTTGTAGGAGGTGGAAGTAACAAAGTAAAGCCAGTAAGAGGAGAGGCGAGGCGTCATGACGGGTACGGTAAATATAAATCGTTTTAGCCCTCTTACTTCCGCAAACTGAAGCAGCATCTGCTTGTAAGTCAGCACATTGGGGCCACCAATATCGTAGGACTGACCATAGGTGTCGGGCCTCAGCAAAATGCCAACCAAGTACTCCAGCACATTTCGGATAGCGATGGGTTGCGTTTTGGTATTAAGCCATTTAGGAGTAATCATCACCGGTAGCTTCTCGGTCAGGTCCCTTATGATTTCGAAAGAGGAGCTACCGGAACCTACAATAATACCAGCTTTCAACGCTGTGACAGGCACAGTGCCAGACCGTAGTACCTCCTCCACCTTCTTCCGGGATGCCAGGTGCTTCGAAAGTTTTTGGTCGTTGATAATGCCGCCTAAGTATATTATTTGTTTTGCCGCGGTCTGCTCTACAAGTGCTACAAAATTTTGCGCCGATTGCTCCTCCAGCTTCTCAAAGTGAGGCGAATTGTCGCTCATAGAATGGATCAGGTAATAAGCCACTGCTATGCCTTGCATTGGAGCCTGCAACACAGGTTTCTTCAGAAAGTCAACTTCCACTACCGAAATGTTCGGGTGGCTGAAAATACCTTCTGTTGGAAAACGGCTCTGGTCTCTTACACAACAAATTACCTCGTGCCCCTGCTCCAGGAGCGAGGGCAGCAGCCTTTTTCCGATGTACCCGTTTGCTCCCGTTAATAATATTTTCATGCGTCAGCTGCTTAGTTTCTGGGGCAGCTACAGCATTGGCAGCCACTCTTAGCAGTGCTTGTTCTAAACAGATACTACTCTTTCAGATAACCAGTGAAATAAGGTTTTGTTAGATAATTTTTCCTGCCAAACACCAAATAAAGAAACCACATGGGGCAAGGCAGCCGAAAACCAATAGGGCATAAAGTAGCATTAAATACCTCTTGAAAGGCTTTTTCATCAGAATAATTTGATTAAGTGAGAGAATTGCGCCTTTATTGCTTTTCCGATAAGCGACTTGAAAAGCAAAAGTTGAGGAATCCCACCTCCTACTGCCGTCCGCTTACGAACAAGATGCGTGCCTTCAGAGCTGAAGCTAGGGCTTTTTACTTGCTGCGCCCCCAACACTATAATTGGCCTTAGGCAAATCGGTGGGCATCTTTTCTTTTGCCGGTTGTGCGCAGGGCATCTAAACTCCAGATACCAGCTCCCACAGAGGCTATGTACAGGAACAGGAAACAGTACAGCACCGACAGTTCTCCACCGTTCAACAAGGGGTTCCAGCCCTGCGGAAAATGAGACATAAAAAAGGCTACTGCCATTTGGCCGCTGCAAATAAATGCAGCAATGCTGGCAAAAAGGCCTATGGCTATCAAAATACCGCCTACAAGTTCTACAATTCCTGCTACCCCCATCAAAGAAGCCAACTCTACCGGATCTTTATCGCCTGGTATACCAAATAGTTTCTGGCTACCGTGCATGGCAAACATGGCTCCTGCCACTATCCGCAGCAAGGCATAAAAGTAGGGGCTGAATGAACCTAAGAATCTTTCCATAACGATGCAATTGTTAAGTGTGAAAGGCAAATACTGTTTACAGATCTACCTTATGTGCAGCTATTTAGAAAGTGTAACGTAGGTTGTCTTCAGAATGTTAATTGGCTCCTGCCTCAGATGGCTTTGGCTACACCCGCCCCAGGATTACCAGCCTTAGTCATTATATCTGCACGCTCAGCTGCTCCAAGCTTATTAAATTATCATTAGCATAAATTCTTCTAATATAAATGACCTTCCAGAGCACTTTCCACGCAAATTTGCTTAGGCCACGTAACTGAACAGAAGCAACAAAATCAAAATAACTAGGACCTGATTTTCAGGAACAGGTGTAAGCTTTGCTGTGGCTAAAACCAGAACAGTCATAAGTTTCTACAAAACCAATAAACTGATAATATATGCAGTACAACCCGATACTAATTGCAAAAAACAAAACAAAAGACGCAACAATCTAAAATTTTGCTAACTTTCGGAAGTTTTTGAGTAACCCTGATTATAAGCGTTAAAACAGCACGCAAAATAAGAGGCAACCACCAGACGAGCAGGAAACAGGATCTGTAACAGATACGGTCTTTTGCTTACCCGGAGCCGGTGCAGCGATTGCGTGAGAGCCGAAAAGCAAAATTCTTTTTACAAAAACACCATGAACCTGGACAAACACTTGTTTATACCTTCCAATTACGACCCAATTCTTAACCTGACCCGTACTGAAAAGGCCATTAAACTTACCAAAGACTTTTTTGAACACCAGCTTTCGGCAGAATTGCGGCTTCGCAGGGTAACTGCACCGCTTTTTGTTTTAAAAGGCACTGGCATTAACGACGATCTGAATGGAATAGAACGACCGGTTAGCTTTCCGATAAAGTTCATGAACGAGACCCACGCCGAAATTGTGCACTCCCTGGCTAAATGGAAGCGTTGGAACCTGAAAAAATTGCAAATTCCGGCAGGTTACGGACTTTACACCGACATGAATGCGATCCGCCCAGATGAGGACCTGGACAATGTGCATTCCATTTATGTTGACCAGTGGGATTGGGAACGAGTAATTACCGAAGAGGAGCGTAACCTGGCTTTCCTGAAACGCATTGTATCAAAGATTTACTCGGTGATGAAGCGAACAGAGTATTTGCTTTACGAAGAATACCCGGAGCTTACTCCGCAGCTTCCAGACAAGATCACGTTCCTGCACGCCCAGCAGCTCGAAGACCAGTATCCAGGCCTTAGCTCTAAAGAGAAAGAAGATAAAGCAGCCAAAGAGCACGGTGCCATTTTTATTATTGGAATAGGCTGTGCCCTCGCAAGCGGTGAAAAGCATGATGGCCGCGCCCCCGACTACGACGACTGGACTACCCCTTCCGAGGGCAATAACAAAGGTCTGAACGGCGATATTGTCGTATGGAATAATATCCTGAACCGATCCTTCGAGCTTTCTTCTATGGGGATCAGAGTAAACAAAGAGGCTTTGCAAAAACAATTGAGCATTGCCCGCTGCGAAGAACGTGCTCAGCTCATGTGGCATCAAATGCTCCTCAACAACGAACTTCCTTTAACCATAGGCGGGGGCATTGGCCAGTCTAGGTTGTGTATGTTCTTTTTGCGCAAAGCTCATATCGGGGAAGTGCAGTCAAGCATCTGGCCACAGGAGGTAATAGAAACCTGTGCCAAGCATAAGATTCAGCTACTATAATTTAAGAACCTAATTTTACCTTCCGGAGTTGCCACTTGCCCTATATGTTATCAGGCATAAAACAGCTCCGGAAGGCTATTTTTATTTGTAGAATTTAGTTCACAGTGCCCGCCCGATCTCCTGCGCCTGCTACGGCCCCAGCCACTCCCCCACCCTGTTCAGAAGTTTCTAGTAAGCCTTTATTAATTTACAAGCTTCGTCAGCAATTGCAAAACCTCAGAAGGTGATGAGTACCTTTTAAACTGAAATTTACCGCAAATGCATGGCTGTCACCAATAAGACTAAACTCGCTCCTTATAACTACAGGCTACGTTTTCCCATAATGCAGTCTTTATCATAGCCCAACCTGCCCACTAACAAATATTAGCCATTTCATTTTGCAAATTTCCTTACCGCCACCTATACCACAATATTCTATACACCTGATAATGACCACACTAAACATAATAAAGTAGAAGTGGTTAACTATATACATTTAGATTATTACAATATTTAGGTTGATTTGGTGTTTTAAGCAGAAGATAAAGCGCAATTGGAAGAATGACAGCTCTACTGACTTGCGCTAAAAAATATTTTTTTAACTTTACTCAGTTTTCTATAAGTCAAACTTTATAATTCTACGTATGAAAACTCTTTTATACCCATTGCTTTGCTTGTTTTTCTTTACGGCAACCACAGCAAATGCACAACAAAATACCACTAAAGAAACCGCTGGGCCTGCTCCTCTTGCACGGCAGTTTAATAACCTGAAAGATGCTTCCAACTCATACCGCGAAAATAACAAAGAGTACAAAGTAGTAAATGTAAGTGCCCTTGATGCATTCTGGAAAAGCGTTCAGCAAACCATTAAAGCAACAGAGCAAGGTCTTATAGACGATAAAAAATCTGCAGAAGATAACCTTGCCCAAGCCCGCGCTACCATTCAGGAGCAACAAAAACAATTGGAAGCCTTAAAGCTTGAAAACCAAGAAAAAGAGCAGCAGGTACAACAGAGCCTGCACGATGTAAACAGCCTTTCGGTACTAGGCATCGACATGAAAAAGCAATTCTATGTAATTCTTACTGCTGTTATCATCTTGGCTTTATTGATATTACTTGCCATTAAAATGCAGCAGTACAAACGCAACAACGTTATTGCCATAGAAAAACAAAATGGTTACAATGCCATAGAGTTAGAACTTACTGAATACAAAAAGACTGCGCGCGAGCGAGAGATAAAAATCAAGCGCGAGCTCCAAACAGAAATGAACCGTAACCAGGAGTTAGAGCTTGAGCTGGAGCAGTTAAAGAGACATCATGTGCACAAAGGATAAATAGGAAATTTCCATAATCAGCACTTTTAAAAATTCATACTTACCAAAGATTAAAGGTATGGTAAAAACAAATCCGGTGGGGTAGATTCAGCTTCCCCACCGGATTTGTTTTTTTAGCTAAACTGTTGCCTGCGATACTTTAACTCTAGCAATAGTCTGCTATAACAGCGGCAGAACCATTGGTTTTTTAAATCGAAAATCGAATGCTGATGGTTCTTTACGCCGGTTCCAGTTCCACCACCTCGTATGCTTTTCCAAAAATCGGCTCAATGTCTTCCACAGTCACTTCCCGTAGATTGCCGCCGCTGCAAATATCTGCACAAGCTTGCTGCGCTAATCTTTCCACTTCCTACAGCCTGAATGGACTATCTAAAAGCTTTGGTATGTGCTTTTTTCTGCCTTCTCTTTTAGCGCTATTATCGCCTCCTGGCTTGTTGGTTTAGTGTTTATGTTTAGCCTTGGGCAATAGGTTGTGTTGTGGGAGGTATTGATATAAAGGAACCACAGGAAGCTTGTCTTTCTGATGATGCAGATCGCTCTGGTGGCTGGCTTATCTCATTCCTATGGCTGCAAATGCTGGAACGGCTTTTAGGGCGTCCGGAATTATTAAGGGCCTGTCAATTGTTCAGAAATAAACCTAATTTTACAGGATCAACACCAGGAATTAATCTAGCATCATTTACCTTATCCATGTTAAAAAAACTTATCATTTCCTGTCTCTTATTGGGCTCTCTAACGGCCCAGGCACAAACCAAAAAGGCAAAGTCGGCTCAGAAACCGTCTACGCCTGCCAAAGCAGCAGCTCCTGCTGCCACTACTCTCCAAACCCAGAGCGACAGCCTGAGCTATGCCATGGGTATTTCGGTAGGGCAGTTCATGAAATCCCAGGGAGTAGAAGAGCTCAACTATGAGATGCTGAACAGAGCCATTGCACAGACACTCAATAACGAAGCTACTTTGTTTGATATAAACGAGGCACACGGCGTAATGGAGCGCTACGCCAGAGCAGGCATGCAGCGAAAGCTGACGGCAGAAAAAGACAAAGGAAAGCAGTTTCTGGAGCAGAATAAAAAGCGTGAAGGCGTAAAAGAAACAGCCAGTGGCCTGCAATACGAAGTGCTTACTGCTGGCAACGGCCCTAAACCCACCCGCGACAACAGCATTTTGGTGCATTACGCCGGTAAACTCCTCGATGGGAAAGAGTTCGACTCTTCTTACTCCCGCGGTGAGCCGATTACCATAAATGTATCAGGTGTGATTGCCGGCTGGACAGAGGCCGTACAGCTGATGCCCACCGGCAGCAAATGGCGTTTGTATATACCCTCCGAACTAGCCTATGGGGATAGTGGTGCCGGCCGCGACATACCAGGCGGAGCCACACTTATATTCGATGTGGAGCTGCTGGAGATAAAAGGGCAATAAATCCCCTTTATAGTTCTTTAAGAAAACTTCTAAAAAGTAAAATCCTGCTTCGACCATTACCGGAGCAGGATTTTACTTTTTAGAAGCAATGGCTGCTTAGGCTTTCTTCAAAAACATGGTCTTCAGTACAATATTGCTACCGTCTACCCGGCAGTCTATTTCCTGATCGTTGTTGGTCAGGCGGATGTTCTTGATTGTTTTACCTCTTTTCAGCGTAATAGAAGATCCTTTTACTTTCAGGTCTTTGGTAAGGGTCACGGTGTCTCCTTCGTTCAGGATATTGCCGTTGCTATCTTTAACTTCCATCTTATCTTTATTTAAATTTCTATTGTCTAGGGCACTGCTACCAGACTGGCTAGTGAATTAATCTAATGAAATTGCCCTTCCGCAGGCGTTTTTGAGATTTTAGATACTAGATGTAAGACTTTATCTAAAATTGGTTTTTGATAAAGTCTACTTCTACCAAACGCTCGAAGGAGCTGTGCCCGCTGCGAGAGTCTTCCTGCTCCTTCTAATCTCAGCATTTAACCCTCTAGCTATTTAACCACCAACAACTTAATTCTGCTAATCAAAATCGCCTTCCGGAGGTGATTTTAGTTTTTTATGGTCTAGGGCTCTTTGTTTATTTGGATGTGTTTCTTTCGATCTCGCGCAGGTTTTCCAGCTTGCGGTTTCTAAGGAACCCATTTATATCTTCGAAATGCTCGCGGATGCGCTTGTTACCAAACTCGAAAACTTTAGTAGCCAGACCGTCCAGGAAATCGCGGTCATGCGATACCAGGATCAGGGTTCCGTCGAAAGCAATAAGGGCTTCTTTTAGGATATCTTTGGTTTTGATGTCGAGGTGGTTAGTCGGCTCATCCAGAATCAGGAGGTTAACGGGCTGCAGGAGTAGTTTAATCATAGCCAAACGCGTCCGCTCTCCTCCCGACAATACCTTTACCTTTTTTTCGATGGTGTCGCCGCTAAACATAAAGGCACCCAGCAAATCTTTGATGCGGGTCCGCATATCGCCCACAGCTATTTCGTCTATCGTCTGGAAAACGGTAAGTTCGCCATCGAGCAGGGAAGCCTGGTTCTGCGCAAAATAACCGATCATGCAGTTATGGCCCAATTGCAATTTGCCATCGTAGTCTATTTCTCCCATTATGGCCTTCACGAGCGTAGACTTTCCTTCGCCGTTTTTACCAACAAAAGCCACTTTCTGCCCGCGTTCTATGGTAAGGGAGGCATCTTTAAACACGGTGTGGTCGCCGTATTTTTTGCTGAGTTCATCTACAATAACAGGGTAATTGCCTGAGCGCGGTGCAGGCGGAAACTTAATGTTCAGGGCAGAGGTATCTACTTCGTCCACTTCTACCAATTCCATTTTCTCCAGCATCTTTACCCGCGACTGCACCTGCAGGGTTTTGGAATAGGTACCTTTAAAGCGGTCTATAAAAGCCTGTATGTCGGCAATCTCTTTCTGCTGGTCGTCGAACTGCTTTTGCTGCTGCTCGCGGCGCTCCTTGCGCAGTTGCAGGTATTGGCTGTAGTTTACCTTGTAATCGTAAATGCGACCCATGGTCACCTCAATGGTGCGGTTTGTAATATTATCCACAAAGGTCTTGTCGTGCGATATCACAATCACGGCTTTGGCATTGTTCACCAGAAAATCTTCTAGCCACTGAATCGATTCAATGTCCATGTGGTTGGTTGGCTCATCGAGCAGGATCAGGTCGGGCTGTTGGAGCAGTATTTTAGCCAGCTCAATGCGCATGCGCCAGCCACCACTGAACTCGCTGGTTGGTCTGGTAAAGTCTGACCGCAGGAAGCCTAGCCCCATCAGCGTTTTCTCTACCTCGGCATCGTAGTTTACTTCCTCTATAGAGTAATACTTTTCGCTCAGTTCCGATACCTGCTCAATAATGGCATAATACTCCTCCGATTCGTAGTCGGTGCGTGTCTCAAGTTGCGCATTAAGGTCCTCCATCTGGTGCTTCATATCCAGAATTTTGGCAAAGGCTTTGGAGGCTTCCTCAAAAACGGTGCATTTGTCTTCGGTGAGCAGGTGCTGCGGCAGGTAAGCAATAACAGCATCTTTAGGAGCCGACACTTTTCCGCGGGTAGGTTTGCTAACTCCTGCAATAATTTTGAGCAGTGTCGACTTGCCTGCCCCGTTTTTACCCATTAGGGCAATTTTATCGTTTTCGTTTATGTTAAAGGCAACATTACTAAACAGCGCCCTGCCGTTAAATTCTACAGCAACTGCATCAACTGAAATCATATATCTCCGAATAAAAATAAAGTTGCAAAGATATCATTAATTTGTTTCTATGCCTTGAGGCCCTGCTACAATTTACCTGTTGATACTCTGCTGCTTACTATTACTCCTCCTCTACAACATTTAATTGGAGATCTTTTTCGCACCAGCTCCAGTCTCTGTTTCTTCAGTTATGCATCGATGGCATTAAAATTTAATTAAAAATTTCTGAAATAATTTTGTTTAACTAATGTTTGTTATTTATATTTCTCAAATAATCCTTACTATAAACAAGTTATACAACTCTAAATATTATCTGTTTCTAAATTTATTTAACAAATATGCAGCTTATGAAGATAATCTTACTCCTAAGGACTATTTACCACTACAGCCACTATGACCCGCTGAATCTCAAAAGCAAATAGCTTAAATAATTATAAGCTATGCCATTTTAATAATTACTGTAAGTAAAAAAGAACAGAGATTTTATAGCTATTGCTTTCAAAATAAGTACGCTTTTTTGGCTATTTATGTGCAATCGATTGCGCAGATTTAGATTAAAATAGCCGCTTCTCAAAATTGATCTTATTGTTCCAAATAGCTAAGTCTGGCTTTTCTTTCAGTATCGCCTCTCCTTGCTTGCTAGGTGCCTTTTAAACTCGCTCCGTTAGCAGGACCGCTTATGCTTTATTTTAACTCTTTCTACTTTTAACCAAAATTTTTATGAAGCACTTCTTACAAAAGAAGATGAGGTTCTGGCTCATTCTGCCACTTCTCTTCGTAGCCATGGCAAGTGCTATGGCGCAACAGACCTTACTTGTGAAAGGTAAAGTTACCGATGATAAGGGTATTGGTTTGCCTGGTGTTACGGTTATTTTAAAAGGAACCTCTACTGGTACTGCCACAGACATGGATGGAGTTTATTCTCTTTCGCTCCCATCTGGCGATGGCACGTTAGTTTTCTCTTATGTTGGCTACCTTACGCAGGAAGTTCCGGTAAATAACCGGGCTATGATTCAGGTAAAGCTTGAGTCTAATTCCAAAGTACTCGAAGAAGTTGTGGTGGTAGGCTACGGCACCATGAAAAAAAGTGATGTAACAGGTGCCATCACATCAGTTAAAACAGAAGAACTTTTGGCCATACCTACCACTAATGCCCTGCGTGCACTACAAGGCAAGGTATCTGGCCTGGACATAACGCAAAACAATGGCCAGCCTGGTTCTGATCTGGGCATCGTATTACGTGGCAACCGCTCTCTGAAAGCCGATAACAAGCCGCTCGTGCTGGTAGACGGAATCCAATACGGTTCTTTTGTAGACATTAACCCAAGCGATATAGCTTCTGTGGAGGTACTGAAAGATGTGGCTTCTACTGCTATTTATGGTACGCGTGGTGCGAACGGTGTTATAATTATTACGACTAAAAAAGGCAGCGCCACTGGCAAAACCAGCCTCACCTTTAATTCTTATGTCTCTACTTACGAGAAAGGAAAGTACCCGCGCATGATGAATGGGGAAGAGTATTACAACCTGAAACGCGAAGCTTACCGCACCACCAACAATGGCGAATACCGCCGCGACCAGGATATTTTTCAGGTAACAGAACTAGAGTATTACAACAACAAGCAATTTGAGAACTGGCAAGACTATATTTTCCATACCGGTATGCTGCAGAACTACGAGCTGAACCTGAGTGGCGGAAATGAAAAAACCATCTTCTCTGTTTCCAGTGGTTATCAAAAAGATAAAGGCTTGCTCTTGAACGACGTGTTCTCAAGAGTAAACGGCAAAGTGAGTGTAGATCACAAATTAAATGATATGTTCCGGGTAGGAGTTTCGGCTATTTACACCTACAAAAACCAGGATAAGCGTGACAACCCACTGAACATGGCCAACAAGATTTTACCAATCGCGAAAGCATTTGAAGACGACGGTAAAATTATTCTGTTCCCAGCCCCAGGCTACAGTGCTCAGTTTAACCCATTGGCCGATGAGCAACCAGGGGTTTTTGTAAACAACATCGTAGATAAGCGCCTGTTCTCCTCTGCTTACCTTGACGTTAAATTCTCCGATGCCTTGTTATTTAAAACTTCTGTAGGCCTCGATATCCGCGATTTCCGCAACGGGTATTTCAAAGGGCACAACACGATTGCCAACGTAGGCCGTAAATCCATATCTGGTGTGGAACTGAGAAACACCTTGAACTACACCTGGGAGAATACCCTGAACTACAACAAAACCTTTGGCGAGCACAGCATCCAGGGTCTTTTAGGAACAAGTACATTAGGGTTTAGCACTGAGCAGTTCACAAGCTCAGGCGACAACCAGGCTTCCCAGTTAACCTCTTTCTACGACCTGAATTCAAACACAGCGACCAAAGTAATCGGTAGCAGACTGCGTGAGTCGCAAATTGCTTCTTTCTTTGGCCGTGTGAACTACAAGTTTAAAGACCGCTATATTTTTCAGGCATCCCTTCGCACAGACGGTTCTTCTGTACTGGCTAAAGGCAGCAAATGGGGTTATTTCCCGGCTGTGTCTGCTGCCTGGCGCTTAATTGAGGAGCCGTTTATGGCAGACCTGCCGGTAGTAAACGACCTGAAACTGCGTGTAAGCTGGGGCAGATCCGGCAACGCTGCCATCGATCCGTATGCAACCTTGGGTGGCTTGTCGCTATCTGGTTACGCGTTTGGCAACAACGCAGCGTTTGGCTACTATCCAAGTACTATCATAAACCAAAGCCTGACCTGGGAAACAACTTCTACCTGGAACGCCGGTGTCGACTTTGGCCTGTTCAGCAACCGTGTTACAGGTAGCCTGGAATTTTATCAGTCTCGCACCTCCGACCTGCTACTGCCCAGCCTGCTGCCACCTTCTACAGGATTTCCTGACAGATTGGAGAACATTGGCCAAACCGAAAACAAGGGTATAGAGCTTACGCTGACAACACATAACATCGAAAGCTCCAACTTCCGCTGGACTACTGACTGGACTTACTCCCTTAACCGCGAGAAAATATTGGCCCTGAACCAGGGAGTTACCCGTAACGAAGCCAACAACTGGTTTGTAGGCGCTCCTACCAGAGTATTCTACGACTACGAGAAAATCGGCATCTGGCAGCTAGGCGAAGAAGAAGAAGCTACTGCTTTCGGAGGCTTTAAACCAGGCGACATAAAAGTAGCTGACAGAAACGGAAACGGAATTTTCGACACAGGAGACAGAACTACCTTCTCTCAGGTTCCAAAGTTTTCGTTTGGCCTCAACAACACCTTCGAGTACAAAAACTTTGATCTTTCTGTGTTTGTGTACGGCCGTATGGGCCAATTTATTAACTATGAGTACAACACAGCTTACAAGCCCAATGCGTTGGAGAACTCTTCTATGGTAGATTACTGGACTCCTGAGAATCCGACCAATGCGTTTCCTCGCCCTAACAGCTCCTACTCTACCAACAACTACCTGTTGCAGTCAACTGTTGGGTATGTAGATGGCTCTTTTATAAAAATCAGGGATATTTCGCTTGGCTATAACCTGCCTACTTCCTGGTTGGGTGCGTCTAAAATCGGAAACATCAGGGTGTACAGCACCATGCAAAACTACTTTGTGTTCAGCAAACTGAAAGATTATGATCCGGAGCGTGGTGGTGACCTGAGCTTCCCACTGAACAAGCAGATTATTTTTGGTGTGAACGTTGGCTTCTAGCCTCGTTTGTTTAAGAGAATTTTTAGCAAGAAAAAGATGAAATTTAAATATATAGCAACCGTATTGCTGGCATCCGCCCTCGGTTTAACCTCCTGCCAGGACTTTCTGGAAGAAACCAACAAGAGTGGCTTAACAGAAGATCCCTTTTATAAAACGGAACTGGGCATTACCAGCGCCGTAAATTCCGCCTACTCCGGCACACGCCTGTGGTATGGAAAAGAAGCTCCTTTCGGCATCAGCGAAACCGGTACCGACCTTTTCCTGCGCGGCGGCGACAACAAAGCCAACCAGCTTTCTGATTACACCGTCGACTTAAACGGGGCGCAAACCAACCTGAAAGATTACTGGGCTCACTTATACAAAGCCCTTAACGCCACTAACACGGCTATTGCACTGCTTCCAAGCCCATTGCTGAGCGATGCCCTCAATACGCAATACATGGGCGAAGTAAAGTTTCTGCGGGCGCTTTACCTGTCGCTGATCGTGGAAACCTGGGGTGGTGTGGTGTTGAACACTGAGCCTACTGCAGGTGCTGTTACCACTGCCAAGCGCTCTTCTGAAGAAGATTTTTATAAAGTAATATTCGCTGACCTGGATGTAGCTATTCAGAACCTGGCGCCTAAAAAGTCTACTGATGGCCGTATTACCCAAGATGTGGCAAAGGCATTTAAAGCCCGCATGGCCCTGACACGCGCCAGCCAGACAGACAATGCCGGCCTTTATGCCGAAGCGGCAACGCTGGCAAAAGAGATTATCGGCAGTGGCAGGTACGCTCTGTTCAGCGATTATAACGCACTCTGGGACATGAAAAACAGCGAAGGCGGCACCAACTCTGAAGTAGTGTACTATGTAAACTATACCAACGACGACACCATGAACGGCGATTATGATGCTTCGGCAGGTAAGGGCAACAGCGGCCACCTGTACTTTGTTATGGTGTACGACAAGCAGCCTGGCATGATCCGGTCTATTAACTACGGTCGTCCTTACCAACGGTTTATGCCCTCGCTGCACCTGCTTAACCTGTACGACGAAACGAAAGACCAACGCTATCATGGCAGCTTCCAGACGGTTTGGTTTGCCAACGACCCCTCAAAAGCAACCCCGGGTGGTGTAAACGGTTATCCGCAAATGGTTACCGGAGATACTTCCATGGTGTTTCTGAAGACAGCCGCCACACCTGCGCAAAAAGCCAGAGCCGCCGGCAGGTACAAGATTTTTGATGTAAATGAAATGTACCGCCCGGATAGCTCTCCGCTCCTGCGATCGCAGTTTATCCAGCTCAAAAAGTTTATGGATCCTACCCGCCTTACTGCTAACCAGGAGTGGAGCTCACGCGATGCCTTTGTTATCAGAATTGCGGAATTGTACCTGATTGCTGCAGAAGCCATGCTGAAGACAAACCCTGGAGAATCTCTGCAATTAATAAACACCTTGCGTACGGCTCGTGCCATTCCGGGCAAAGAAGCCGAAATGCTGGTAACCCAGAGCGACCTTAACATAGACTTTATACTGGAAGAAAGAGCACGGGAGCTGGCCGGTGAGCAGATTCGCTGGTACGACCTGAAGCGAACTGGCAAGCTGGTAGAGTACGTGCAGAAGTATAACCCGGATGCAAAGGACAATATTAAGGCACACCATAGAGTTAGACCTATTTCACAGGTGCAGCTCGATGCAATTTCTAATAAAGAAGAATTTAAGCAGAACGAAGGATATAACTAACGGCATGCTGACTTTACTTTCTAAAAGATCGGCTCAGGTAAAGAGCAGAATGTAGTAGATCGCAAAAACCGGAAAGAGTTATTCTTTCCGGTTTTTGTTTTAGCTGCCCCTGTTTTACAGGGAGGCTCGCGTACCCACTTAAGTAGTTAAATTGGCTCACACCCTACTTTCAAAATTACAATGGCATAAACTATTTGTATTTGGTCCAATTGTCTTTTTGCGCTTATCTTTATACCACATATACAAGCTTGGTTCATTACCTCCGCACGACCACCTATGCCCCCCGGACAGACAAAACGCGTACAAAAGGTTCCTATGCCCCGGAAAAGCAGCCGCAAAAAAAAGAAGAAGCCAATCCGCTGGCCTTACTTTTTGCTGGTAGCCTCAGCTTTGCTGGCTATAGGTGTTTATGTAGGGTATAAAAAGCTAAACCCCACTTTCTATAACATCAACAAGCGGAAGTACCCTATTACAGGCATTGATGTGTCTAAACACACTGGCCGCATAGACTGGGAAAAAGTACGCCAGCAGCAGGTACACTTTGCCTACATTAAAGCCACAGAAGGAGTTAATTACTTAGATCCAAAGTATAAGGTGAACTACCAGGGTGCTAAAGCTAGTGGGCTGAAAACCGGAGCCTATCATTTCTTCAGGTTTAACAAGCCGGGTAAAGAGCAGGCAGCCAATTTTCTGAAGCACGCTGTATTAGAGAAGGACGATTTGCCGCCTGTTATTGATGTAGAGGACTGGGGAAACAAATATCATAAGAAAACACCGGCCCAGATTACCCAGGAAATAAAGGAATTCATAAACGAGGTGGAAGAAAAGACAAACCGAGCTGTAATAATCTACACCAACGAAAGCTCCTACAACAGCTACATTGCCGACCATTTTGACAGTAGCCTGATCTGGATCTGTACTTTCAGAAAAGAACCACTATTAGAATCGGACCGCTGGATTTTCTGGCAACACTCCCACGATACCCGCTTAGAAGGTGTAGAAGGCTGGGTAGACTGGAACACCTTTAATGGCAACGAAGAAGCCTGGAGCTATTTTGCCCAGCAAGATCTTTGATGTATTGCACTGAATGTGTATTGGCTCCATTTAGTTTGATTAATTGTTCCCTACTCCCTTTGGTGCTGCTCAACAAACGATAGAACTTGTGTAGCAACAGCATGCACTGGGCCTCGCCTCCAAAATTAAAAGCCACAGCCCCCTAGGTCTTCTGAGCTTAAATTGCCTCCGGAAGGCTCTTTTCATTAGAAAAATTTAGGTCGCAACACTTTGGACCTAGCGCATCAGGAACGTGTAGTGGCCCAGACCTTTTAAGGCAAGTGCTGTGCCTCTTGCCACTGAACGTAAGGGATCGTCGGCTATGTGCACGGGTAAACCTGTTCTGGCAGATAGCCTGTTGTCGAGCCCACGGAGCAGGGCTCCACCGCCGGTTAAGTAAATACCGTTACCGTAGATATCTCCCGAAAGTTCTGGTGGGGTAATTTCCAGCGCATTCATCACAGCATCTTCGATCTTGGCCACCGATTTATCCAGGCATTCGGCAATCTCCATGTAGGTAACTTTTATCTCTTTGGGTATACCGGTCATCAGGTCCCGGCCCAGGACCGCTAAATCGGCGGGAGGATCTTTGAGTTTGGTATGGGCAGCGCCCATTTCTATCTTAATCTTTTCTGCCGTCCGGATGCCGATCAGGAGGTTGTGCTGCTGCCGAATGTAATATTCAATTTCAGAATCGAAGGTTTGGCCTGCCGTATGGATGGATTGCTCGCACACGATGCCACTCATGGCGATAACGGCTATCTCGGTAGTGCCACCGCCTATGTCCACGATCATGTTGCCCACAGGTTCCTCCACGTTTATGCCAATACCCATAGCAGCTGCCATAGGCTCATAAATCATGTACACTTCTTTGGCACCAGCTGTTTGAGCAGAGTCACGAATGGCTCTTTTTTCTACCTCGGTAATGCCGGCCGGAATGCACACCACCATCCGCAAAGAAATTGGGAACCAACCTTTGCGCAAAGCTGCCATTTTAATCATGCCCCTGATCATTTGTTCGGCAGCATTAAAATCGGCAATAACACCAGCAGTAAGGGGCCGGATTGTCTTAATGTTTTCGTGGGTTTTGCCCTCCATTTGCCGGGCCTTCTCCCCTACCGCCACCACCTTGTTCGTACGGCGGTCTATGGCAATAATGGCTGGCTCGTCGAGTACTACTTTATTATTGTGAATAATCAAGATATTTGCCGTTCCTAAATCTATGGCTATATCATGTTCTGAAAATCCAAAAAATCCCATTATTTATTATTTATCAGAAAGCGAAGCTACTTCTAACTGAAGTATTTTGCTACACTTTTCTATTGTTCTAACTTAAATCTTTCCGCCACAAAAGCCTAGGTTTCAGGAGAGCTGTTAAATCTTTCGTGCTACATCCTGCGCCTGCCCTGAGTTGCCGCCTTTTTAATGCAAAGAAAGCGTCATTTGCTTCTTACCACAGCCTGCGCGCCCTTCTGTTGTCTCCACTCCTACTCCTTATGCTATCGTACATAAGTCAGAATCTGCTCCCAGGCAGATGGTTCCTATACCTACCACACTTACAGGTAGAGCGCTAGCCACATTCCTGCAAATATACAATAATTCTATAGTGTTGGCGAAAAGCTGCTGCTAACTTAGCCGCACCCACTGAGATAGCAGCAGCGTTATATTCCTTGGCTGGGCTAAAGCTTTGTTACAGTGCTTCGTATTTCAGCCTGGAAGTTGCACAAAAAGCTTATAACGTGTTTGAGGGTTGTTATCATATCCGGGTTTATGTACTTTTGTCAATATTTTTTTACCACCAATCATGTTCACATACGAAAGCAGCTATCTTGATATGTGGGTTGACACCGACATCAACCTAATGTACTCCGAATGGCTACGACTGCCCAGCAAGAAGGAATATGAAGCTGGTGTACGGGAATCGGAGGAGCTGCTGATTAGTAACCCGGTGCACTTCTGGATTATGGATTCCACCAAACTGGCTGCTATGCCGCTTGATGATCAGAAAGAAAAGCTTCGATATATGGCGCACGTAATGGCAAAGTCTGAATTAAGAAAAATTGCCCGCATTGTGCCAAAAGACAATGTTATCATCAGCTTTTTTGAAGAAACACTGCACGAAGCCATTTTAATTAACAACTCCAGGCTGGAAATTGACAGGTTCACAACTTACAAGGCAGCCGCAGACTGGATTGGTAAAATAAGTTGCTAACACAATGCTGGCTTTCTAATTATTTAAATTACAATGGCCTTCCAGGGGTATTTTTACCCAATTTCCTGTGCCTTCTACCAAGCCCTGCACATCTGCCTCTCTTACCTGTTTCCGTTCTATTAACTGGTAAAGAAGGCCAGCCTCTCAAACTTTACAAATTAAATGGCACCACTTCCTATAAATTTAGCGTTGTAACAATTAAGTGTGGTCCTTTATTTGAGGACTATTTTGTAATTTTGCAGCCGGATGAGATAGAAATAATTGCCTGTGGCAACAACCTGCCATTTTCAGCAATTCTTCCCCTTAACGGAAAGACCATGACTAAAGCAGTATCAGGCTGATGAGTGCGAACAGCATCGCCTCAGGGTGTGCCTAGTTCCGAAATATCTGCAGAGGGCAGACAGGTTGCTATTTTTTACGTAGGCCAACATTACAAATTACACAGTACCATCATCCTAAAATAAACTGCCTTGTTACCTAGAGCAAAATTTAAATTTCAGTCGCCAATTGGCGCACCAACCTCCCCAAGATCATGTTACAGTTTTGATTTTGCAGCCAACACCTGCTTAGGAAGACAATTATGGCCAATCAACGGGTTAGCGATTTGTGCTTCCGGTAGGCCTTAACGCTTGTATACATCCCAGGCAATTTGCAGTGTAATGGATGAAAATTTGCATGATCTTACTAACTTTAACTTCTGAATTTTACGTCACGTTCTTTTTATGAAAAAGTGCATTTTACTTTTTTCCGCTGTTCTCTTTTTTATAGTTCAAACAAATGCCCAGGTGGAGATTATTGGGGCAGAGACTACGGCAAAAAATAGCAAGGGCTCGTCGCTACGGCTTGTTTTTCCAGATAAGGCTGGTTGGAATGTGCTGAAAGAAGGGCAAAAACTAGAATTTGAGGTAAAAGTGACCGGCGGTACAGGTAGCCAGTACATTTACTCCCTGAACCAGGGCCGTATACCTAGCATAATATTCGATTCTCTGGGCCATTTTTCCTGGACTCCGAGCTATGACATTGTAGACCGGCTAGACAAAACCCGCACGGTTCAATTGCAATTCGAGGTTACCAACGAAAAAGATGAGCGAGCCAGCCAGGTTATAGACTTTGTGGTAGAGCACGTGAACAGGCCACCCATCGTGGGCGAGCTAAAACCGTTTTATGTGCGCTACAACACCACCAACACCTACCGCATAGACCCCGCTGCTATAAAAGATGAGGATAACGATCCAATAGTGTTTATTCCTATCCCTAACTCTATGCCGCAGGGTTCAAAACTGTCGGAGCAGGGAGAGTTTACCTGGAAACCCTCTACCACACAATTCCGGCAGCTGCAAAACAAGCCCATTACGCTGGAGTTTTATGTAGAAGATCAGCCAGCCAAGGCTCGTACCAAAGGGCAGTTTCAAATTGAGGTAACGCAGCAGGACATCCCACCCAGCATCCAGATGTTTCCGTCGCAGTCTAAGTTCGTGTATAACGAAGATGCCACCATTAACCTGAAGTTCCAGTTGACCGATGAGAACGGCGAAAGCGATATAGCCTCCTTCAGCTTTATTTCTGAGAACCCCAATGTGCCGTCGTCGGCACTGGTAAAAAACACTCCCACGCAGTATGAGTTTATCTGGAGGCCCGGCTATGACTTTGTGAAGGATCCAGTAGACACCCTCACCTTTGACATCACGTTTTATGTGGTAGATAAATCGAACAAAGGAGACGACCGGAAAATTACTTTTTCGATTGTAAATACTGTAAATGAGGTTGAGAAGGACCAGAAGCTGTATAGTGAGTACCGGGCAGCTCTAGTGAAAGCCTGGGACCTGATGGAGCAACTGAAAGAAGCAGAAAAAGACCTGAAGAAGAAATACAATCGTGCCCGAAAAGGCAAAAAAGGGCGCTCACTAACCAATGCGTCGCTTGGTGCCGTAACGGGTGTAGCCCCTGTGGTGGTAGAAGAAGCAGCTACCTCTAAGAAAATAACCACTGTGGGTGGTACCATGGTGATGACCATTGGCACATTGGAAGCTACAGAAGTTCTTGGCCGCAACACCAAAGACCTGATTGACCGCCTCAACTACATTATGGAGAAGCGCAATGAGCTACAAACCAAAGGTGACATCTTTGCCAGGAAGTATGCCTTGAAATCGGCCCGCCGCAGAGGCGACTCCAAAGAGTTCTTAAAAGATGTAGACGATTTTGTAGCCGTGATGAACCTGAAGGGTCTGGTAGCGCTGGAGCTGGATGCCAGCTGGCAGAACAAGCAGAAAGCAACAAACGAGAACATCTCTAAAACCTTTAAAGACTTTAGCGGCGAAAATTAGGTGTAACTTATATAGCAAAAAAACAGTTGAAGAGCCTGCCTGACTCCCTTACCAAAGGCAGTTGGGCAGTATCTGTTTAAGGCCGGATCTAAACCGCTTAAACAGGGCCTGGTAGTTAAAGGATTGCAAATAGCTCCGGAAGTCCGTTTTTATTAGTATAATTCGAAACCAAGTATATAAGAGGAAGTACAGCAACGCATGCTTACCGGTTGTGTACCCGCAACTAATAATAAGCCTGCATAACGGATTGCCTTCTCAACCTGAAAATTGTTTTAATGGAAAAAAAGAAAAAAGTTATGGTAAGCGGTTGCTTTGACCTGCTCCATAGCGGACACGTAGCCTTTTTAAAAGAAGCTGCCGCCTTTGGCGAATTGCACGTTTGCATTGGTAACGACGAAAATGTACACCAACTGAAAGGTCGCTACCCTGTAAACTCTCAGGATGAGCGGCGCTATATGATAGATGCACTTGGCTGCACCACCCGCTGCCACATAAACAAGGGGTACGGCATTATGGATTTCATGAAGGAAATGGATGAAATTCAGCCCGACATTTTTATTGTAAATGAAGATGGTGCCACGCCTGCCAAAGCCGAAATTTGCAAGGAGCGCAACATTGAGTACAGAGTGCTCCAGCGGATTCCCCATGAAAACTTACCAGCCAGAAGCACCACCAGCCTGCGTACCGAGTGCATCATCCCGTTTCGGATAGATATAGCCGGCGGGTGGCTCGACCAGCCTTTTGTTTCTGCTTACCACCCTGGGCCAGTGCTCACCATCTCGATAGAGCCAACCCTTGAGTTTAACAACAGAAGCGGCATGGCCTCGAGTACCCGTCATAAAGCGATAGAATTATGGCGTACTGCCATACCTGCTGGCGATCATGAGAAACTGGCTAAAATACTGTTTACGTACGAGAACCCTCCTGGCACCAAAGAGGTAGCTGGTTCGCAGGATGCTCTTGGTATTGTATTGCCAGGCCTGAACCGCCTGTATTACAACAACAATTACTGGCCAGACACCATTGAATCGGTGCACGACGACGAAATTCTGGATTGGCTGGAGTCACACTTGTACCTGGTAACCCTTGGCCCGCGCACCTCAGACTATGCCGTAGTAGATAATACCAACTTAACAGAAGCTGGCGCAAAAGCACTTGCCGATGCTGCTGAAGGTTGCTGGGAAGCCATTCAAAGGAAAGATGCCAAAGCCTTTGGCGAAAATTTCAGAAAATCTTTTGAGGCACAAATTAGCCTCTTCCCCAATATGGTAGACGAAAGCATTATGAGCCAGATTGGGCTATATGCTGATCGGGCACTTGGGTGGAAATTGAGTGGTGCTGGTGGCGGTGGCTACATTACCTTGGTATCAGAGAAGCCAATCGAAAATGCCATCAGAATTAAAATACGACGCAGAGACAGCAGCAACTAAACCTTATAGCCTGAGCAGCTGACCAAATTATTCTAATAAAAAAGCCCTTCCAGACGAGTTTGCTCCTGAAATAGCACTCGGGTGGGAAGGGCTTTTTTGTTTGATTGAAAGTAGCGTATCTATCTCTGTCGAAATATAATACTATATTGGTTCAGTGGTATCGCTCAGGTTACTGGTTTCATTTTGTTAGTATTGACCAATATCATCGTGGCTTCTGACAGGTTAAGGAAAATAGATTTAGTAACCTCTATTTGCAGTACAAATAAACTGGGTACATATAACTGGGTACAAATTATAGGAGGTAGTGGTATGGCAACTTAAGCCTCACATTATGCTCCGCAGAAAATACCGTTAAAGTTCAACAAAGAGGTCTCAGCATTTTTTGCTCCTGCCCGGAAGAGATTATAAAGGAGGCATTAAAAGTCGTATAGCTAAATTAACGTTGAGCTAGTAATAGAAAAAACAAAAGCACACATTTGCAGGCGATCAGTCTTTGCTGCACATAGCTTAAACGAAAAGCGCAGCTGAATTAAATAAAGAACATTAAAACCCAGATTATGTCCATAACAAAAGAAACTGACTTAGAAGGTATGCAAGCGGCGAGTGAAGCTGTTGCTTATACCTTAAGAGAAATGACGAAGTATGCACAAGTTGGAATGAGCACCAAAGAACTTGATGAGTATGGAGCTAAATTACTATCAGGTTTTGGAGCTAAGTCTGCACCCTACGAAACCTATGGATTTCCCGGATGGACTTGTATTAGCGTTGACAATGAGTTTTGCCACGGTATTCCTTCCAGCAAACGCATATTTAAAGAAGGTGACTTAGTTAATATAGATGTTTCGGCTGAATTAAATGGTTTTTGGGCAGACAATGGTGGCTCTTTTGTAGTTGGGAAAGATATTCATCAGCATCAGAAACTGGTGGATGCATCAAAAGAAATTTTGCAAAAAGCGATTAATAATATAAAAGGTGGTGTAAAAATAGCTGATATCGGCCATCTGATGGAAACAGAAGCAAAAAAGCGAGGCTACAAAGTAATTAAGAATCTTGGAGGACATGGCATTGGCAGAAGCTTGCACGAACAGCCCGATGAATTGCTGAATTATAGAAACCGCTCCGATAAAAGAAGATTTAAGAAAAACGCTGTTGTTGCTATAGAGACTTTTATAACAACATCTTCTACTTATGCAGTAGAACAAAACGATGGCTGGACAATGGTTGGCAATAAGGGCGGATATATGGCTCAGCACGAACATACCATTGTCATTACTGAAGGCAAACCTATCATCTTAACAGAAGCTAACTGCATATTTAACTAAACCTCCGGATTAAGCCTCTGCCCTACCCACTCCACGTCAGCAACTGTTAATCAGAAGCATCAAAACCTAAGTACATTACTTTAACAGAAAAGATTATGACCGAATTTTGGGAGTCAAGTTTTCAAAACAAACTGACCATGTGGGGATTTGAACCTGCAGATTCCGCTTTGGCAGCCTTAGAGTTATTTACAAAAAACGATCTGAATAAGATTTTGATACCTGGGTTTGGTTATGGCAGAAATGCAAAGGCTTTTACCGATAAGGGATTTGATGTTACCGGCATCGAAATTTCTGAGACAGCTATTGAGTTAGCTAAGCAGCATTACGGAGAGCACATAAAGGTACATCATGGTTCTGTTAGTGCCATGCCTTTTGACCAGGAGCTCTATGACGGAATTTTCTGTTACGCTTTAATTCATTTACTGAATGAAGAAGAACGAGGGAAACTAATTAGTGATTGCTACCATCAGCTGAAACCAGGTGGATATATGGTTTTTGTAGCAATTTCTAAAAACGACGCTACTTACGGACACGGAGAAAAAATAGGTCACAACTATTTCTTAACCAGGCACGGTGTAAAGCTTTTCTTCTACCATGCCGGTTCCATAGAAAAAGAATTTAGAGTTTACGGATTAGTGGAAGCCAAAGAAGTAAAGGAACCTGCAAAGAATATGGGAGACAAACCTTCTCAGGTTTTCTGGCAAATAACATGTAAAAAGCAATAACAGGAAAGTCTCAGAGACTAATTTAGCGACCTGTTCTTATCCCTTACAAAAAGCCGCCCTTGCCAGTTTTAGCTGATAAGGGCGGCTTTAAAATTTAAGTTAGGCAATTACTTATTTCGCAGGCTTTACTCCTTCAGATGTCATCTGCACGCGCTTTATTGATCCATCCTTGTTATACTCCAGGTAATCGATGCAAACGGATCTGCGGAAGCTTCCGCCTTGTGTCTGAATTCCTCCATTGTGGTAAATAAAGTAGCTCTTTCCTTTAAACTCAATAATAGATTGGTGGTTCGTGTTTGAGTTTCCGGCCAGTTCATTCAATATGCCTTTGTACTCCCAAGGGCCATCCAGACTCTTACTCATGGCATATGCTGTTTTCTCAGGAAACTGATAGGCATACGATAGGTAGTACCAGTCTTTGCGCTTGTGCACCCACGGGGCCTCAGTAAAATGCGGGAGGTTAGAGACTTTCTTAATCGGGCCATCTAGTTCTATCATGTTTTCTTTCAGCTTGGCGTAATACAGAATAGTATTACCCCAAAACATATAGGCCTGGCCTTTGTCGTCTATTATGACAGCCGGATCAATATCGTCCCAACTGATATTGGTATCAGTGGTCATGTCGTTTGTAATTAGTGCGGAGCCGATAGCATCTTTGAACGGGCCAATTGGGTTATCTGCCACCGCTACACCAATGGCCTTACCTGGTTTGGTAGCATGCGTTACCGTGGAGTACCAATAAAACTTACCGTTACGCTCGATCACATGCGATGCCCATGCATCGCCACTCGCCCACTTAAAGTCTTTCGCAGCCAACGGCACTGGGTGCTCCGTCCAGGTTACCATATCTTCTGATGAGAAAACCAACCATTCATTCATCACATAACCTTCACGTGGCGCTGGGGCCTCATCATGGCCAGCATAAATATACACTTTGCCTTTATGTACTAAAGCAGCCGGGTCGGCGGTATACTTGTGAGTAAAAATGGGATTGCCTGTTGCTTTTACCACCGTATCGGCTGGCATATTGCCCATAGCTGGAGTTGCTGCAAAAGATAGTCCTGCCATGGCAAGTCCTCCTGCTATTTTGCCTAGCTTAGAATGTAGATTCATGTGTAGATTTATTTTAGATTTTCAATTTTAATTAAGACCTGTAGTACAAACATTATGCTCGCTTCGGGTGCCTTATCTTTTCCATTCGCATTTTGGGCCTTTAGGTTCACCATTAACGATTGGTCTTTTTCGTAAGTAATCAGTCTTTATTGGCACTTCAAGTCGCCATTTGTTTAGAACTCCTGGTTTCGTAGAGTCCCTCATTTGTTGGCTGAGGGGTAAAGCATTGGATGCAAGCTCTGTCACAGCTACTTATCACTTCTGCACATCCGGTCTAGACAAATGCTTACTGACCAACAACACCTGGAATAATAGGCAAAAAAACAGGAGCATGGAGCAAACAGACTGGTTTACTACATGCTCCTGCAAAGCCTATACATTATTTATTTTTCTATTCAAGGTTTTTTTGGCTTTTGTCTTTATACAAGCTTGTTGAGCTTCAGGTGCTATTAAGCAGTACCTCTTACTTCAACTCCAGCACCACAACAGAACAGGCTGGCAACTTAACGGTGAGGTTATTTCCTTTCAGGTTAGCACCTTTAAAGTTGGCAGGCTTAATGTTGTCTGGCTTATCGAAGGTGTTATGGTCCTGAATATTTTTAGAAGTAAGCACGCGGCCATTCACCGACTTAAACTTAGCACCGTCTATACTCACCGTAATGTCTTGTCCTTTTTTAGGGTCGATGTTTACCAGGGTAATGTGGGTGGCTCCGTTCTTATCTTTAGAGGCTGATCCTGATACAGCAGGCAACTTGTCGTTACCCATGGTGTAATCAGCGCTCTTAACTGTTAATGGCAGGTAAAACGCATCCTGGTGCACGTTGTACATCTCCATCACATGGTAGGTAGGAGTCAACAGCATTTTCTCTTCGTCTGTTAGAATAACCGCTTGCAGCACGTTAATAGCCTGGGCCAGGTTTGCCATACGAATACGGTCGCTGTGGTTGTTAAAGATGTTCAGGGTTACACCGGCAATCATGGCGTCGCGCATAGTGTTCTGCTGATACAGGAAACCAGGATTGGTGCCTGGATCCACTTCATACCAGCCCCCCCACTCGTCTACCACCAAAGCTACCGTCTTTTTAGGATCGTATTTGTCCATGATAGCGGTGTGCTTGTTTACCAGCTCCTCCATAAAGAGTGCGCTCTTCATGGTAGCAAAGTAATGCTGCTCTGTAAAATCTTTAGATGGGCCTTTTTTGTTCCAGTCGATTACAGCGTAATGGTGCAGGGCCACACCGCCCAGCATGTTGTGCGGAATGTTTTTCATGAGCACCTCTGTCCAGTTATAATCGGCAGAGTTAGCGCCTGAAGCAATTCTGAAAAGGTTATTCTCGTTTGTCCAGCCGGCCATAAAAGTAGCATATTTACGATACTCGTTGGCATAATAGTCTGGTGTCATGTTACCACCGCAGCCCCAGGCTTCGTTTCCAACTCCCCAGAATTTCACATTCCAAGGTTTTTCACGGCCGTTCTCCTTGCGCAGCTTCGACATAGGGCTTTCGCCTTCGAAGTTCACATACTGTACCCAATCCATTAGCTCCTGCACGGTACCGCTCGCCATGTTACCGGCCAGGTAAGGTTCTGTGCCAAGCAGTTCGCACATGTTCAGAAAATCATGTGTTCCGAAGCTGTTGTTTTCTGTTACACCACCCCACCAGGTATTTACAATAGTTGGTCGGTTTTCTTTCGGGCCTATACCGTCTTTCCAGTGGTACGTGTCTGCAAAGCAGCCTCCGGGCCAGCGCAGGTTCGGCACTTTCAGTCTTTTAAGTGCCTCTACCACGTCGTTGCGCACACCGGCCGTGTTCGGAATTTTTTTATTGTCTTCGCCTACATAAAAGCCACCGTAGATGCTGCGTCCCAGGTGCTCTGCAAAGTGGCCATAGATATGTCGGCTAATCACACGCTCAGGATTGGTCTGGGCAGAGAGAGTAGCAGTGTTTTGTGCATAGGCCGAAAGGCTTGCAAAAAAGAATAAAAAACTGAGCAGTCTTTTTTTCATATCAGATAAATTTTAGCAAAACAGTAATTTGATGATTGCCTTTTTACACCGTTTCAGGAGCACGGCAGATTTTAAATGTAAGTTTAACACTTAAATTCAAATAAACCAATTTCAAACGAATGTTCGCAATTAATTTATTCTTAGGTATCTAAAAATTGTCAAGCAGAATAAGCTTTCACAATAATCTTGTACTGCAAAAGTGATTCTTCGTTTTGTTTTAGGAGCTGCCTCAAAACTATGTAATGAGGCATAGAAGCTTTATATAAGTAAGTGGCCAGATGCCTTGATTGCGACGGCCTCACCGGTAGATTTTCCAAATTTGATGCAGCTGTTACATCACCTGGTTCATAAGGTCTAGATTAAAAGGGTGCACAAGCAAGTTAAAAGCTCTTTTCTACCGCAAAAACAAATTATTCGAATGAAAAAGGCCTTCCGGAGGCTTTTCCTTGAATATAAGCCACAGGACTTTAAGTACAAGCCCCTTAGTTCCCGAGCTATCGGTTAGCATCCTCTAATTTCTATTTTGAAGAAGGCTGTCTAAAAGAATTATTCTAATGAAAATACTCTTCCAGAGGCAAAATTCCAATTTCTGGCCTGAAGCCGGGTATTTACATCTATGTAATTGAAAAGGACTATGACTTGATGGTGACCAAATAGTAGCAGAGTAGGTTTACCTACTTCTCATCCTACCTTACAGAAACTCATTCAGCAGTAGCTGACCGAGTTTATCTTTTAGAGGATTCAAATTAGGCTTCAGGCCTCTTTAGATCGGCCGATTAGCCCTTTCATGATAAACAAGAGTAAAGTACTTGATTATTAGGTGACGTGGCTACCTTATAGGTATGGCGTATGTCAATACTATGTCCTAATCTTTATACTTGTTGTTTAATTACTTTGGTACTCGGGCGTGATGAACGGTATAAGATTTATTGTTGGACTTTTTGAAGCATTATCTTCTACAACTTCTATTAAGCTTTTACCAAACAACTAAAAATGTACTCCTATCCTGATAGGAAAGAAAGCAGATTGTTGGGAAAGCAAAATACCTGATTGTAAATAAACTTCCATTTTTTCAGTCAGTCTGTGCCTCAATCCTGCCCCCAACTCAACGAGTGCCGTTCCTGTTCTGTTTTCATTCCGATTCCAAAACTGGCTGTGTAACTGACTATATCCTTTTTTCGTGTTTAGGTAAGGACTGAATTTTCTATAGGATGGCGGAGTAAACTCAAGATCGGAAAATACGCAGATGCCGTTTATACCCTCATTATTTAAATCAAAATTCAAATATCCTATCCCGATTCCTGCAAACAACTTTTCTTTGAATGTAAAACCGCTTATCAAATTTATACCTATCCCATTCTGTGCATTCTCTAAATGATAACCTCTCCAGTTTGGTGCAGCATCAACGGTTATTGTTCTGAATCCAAAATATAAATAGCTAATCTCAACCTTTCCAGAATATCTGCTCTGTGAGAACCCAGTGGATAAGGATGAAATTATTACTAAGGCTGTAATAAATAAGCTTATCATTTCATGCCTACATGGAAGTTTACTCGGCTTAACTGTCGAAAACAACTGGTAGCCGGAACCGGACTACTGAATATAGTATTTATCCGGAACAATAGAAAGCACCAGTTAAAAGTTGCTGCCCCCTGAAAATGCCAAAACCAGACCCTTTAATTCCAGCCTCTCTGGCTATTTGCGGCATATTACTTTTATGTTACATAAGAGGTAATCTCTGCCCTTTGTAATGCTTCTGGAAAGGGAAAAGAAAGGAAATTCCTGGTGCCGATAGCGGCTAAATCATCCGAAGTTGCTTGGATATTACTCAGCCGCTGGAATACTAAAAAGTATTTTTTAAATTGATACAGACAGATAAAGGATATTGAAGGCAATAGGTTGGCTGCTATTTATGATAACAAAGACCAAATTATTAAAACTATAACAAAACAAACAATAAGTTATTTTCAGCCATAAACCAGAAAAATTTAACTTAGTGCTTCGGCAAAGGGTTAATTAAAAGTAGCTTAATATTTATGGCTAGAAAAGGAATTAATAGGTTTTTAAATCTACTTTGTCAACCATATCCGCTTTCCACTGAGACCTCAGAAAAAATAACACTTGCACTTGTTTGTGGATTCTTTGTGGCATTATTTCTATTAGTCTTCCAACCTTTCCAACTAAACCAACTAACAGTTGCAAAAAGAGTTTTTGCCGTTATTGCTTATGGGCTAATAACTACTTTTGGTATGCTTTTTAATGATATTGGCATTAAAAAGATGTTCTCTTCTGCCTTCTCGGAAGAGAAGTGGACCGTAAAAAAACAGCTAGCTTGGTTTATCTACCAGATTATATTTATTAGCATAACCAATCTCCTGTTTAGCACTCTAATCGGATTGGTTAATTTATCAATAGGTAGTTTTTTGTTTTTTCAGTCCATTACCTTAGCCGTTGGTATTTTCCCGGTTTTTATCATCACCATCACTAATTATGTTAGATTATTAAAAAGAAACACCCAAGTTGCGGCAGCCATAGCATTAGATCAGCCGGAGGCAACAGCAGCGGATGTACCGGAAATAATAGATTTAACCGCCGATAACGGGAAAGATAAAATTATTTTCCCGGCCAATGCTTTGCTGTTTATTACTTCCAGCGATAACTATTCTACCTTATTCTTAATGAAGGCGGACAACCTACAAAAAGAACTTATCCGGGGAAGCCTAACCAGATTGGAGCAACAAATCAATACGAAGCTTATCCGCCGTTGCCATCGGTCGTATATTGTTAATCTTTTCCAGGTTACACGGGTGTCAGGTAATGCGCAAGGATATAATCTGCATTTTGCCCAAACCGAAACTTTGGTGCCAGTATCCAGAAAATATAGTGCTGAGATCCTGCAATTGTTAAAGGATAAATAACTGCAAGTGTTGCCATTTGCCGGCTTATTTGTCATTTATCCCAAAGCTTTACCTTCCTCCCATTTCTTTTGACAGCCATCCCAATGCTTCCCATCTCAGTTTTTCTTGCTGTATGTTTGGATCAGGTTACCGGTAGAGAAAATTCTATTTAAGTAGAATTTCATCCTCGTCTATAAAGGAAATTTTCTATCCCTTATTGAGTAAATACCAAGCTTCTATAACCATTACTCTTATATCCAACATCTTAAACCCTTCTTATTAGCAATGAAAAACATCCTGCTTACTAGCTTTTTGCTGCTACTAGCGATCTCTGTTTATGCACAGCAAATCACCCAAACCATCAGAGGGAAAGTGGTGGATGCCCAATCTAAATTTCCCTTAATTGGGGCCAGTATCATCATTTCGGATACTAATCCGCTGGTAGGCGATGCTACCGATGAAAATGGTGTGTTCCGCCTATCCGGAGTAGCTATTGGCCGAACTACGCTCGCTGTATCTTACATAGGTTATGAAACTAAAGTAATAGCCAATATTTTGGTTACGTCGGGCAAAGAAGTATACTTAACCATTGAGCTGGACGAAAGTACAAGCAATGCATCGGAAGTGCTCATCCTGGCTGATAGACAAACGAAGGCTTCGGTAAACAATGAAATGGCAACCGTAAGTGCCCGTTCCTTCGATGTGGAAGAAACTAGAAGATATGCCGGCAGTCGTAACGATGTAGCCAGAATGGCCACTAATTTTGCTGGCGTAAGTGGTGCCAATGATGCCCGAAATGATATTGTTATTAGAGGTAATTCTCCGGCCGGTGTACTTTGGCGATTGGATGGTATTAATATTCCGAACCCCAGCCATTACGGTCCGCTGGGAGCAACGGGGGGAGCTGTAAGTATGCTCAATAACAATGTGCTGGATAAATCAGATTTTCTTACGGCCGCTTTCCCCGCCCAATATGGCAATGCAATAGCTGGTGTTTTCGATTTACAATTACGGTCGGGGAACAGCGAAAAAAGGGAATATTTGGGGCAGATGGGCTTTAATGGTTTTGAGTTAGGAGCAGAAGGGCCTTTCCGTAAAAATAGTAAAAGTTCTTATCTGGTTAACTACCGCTATTCCACGCTTGGCGTTTTTAAAGCACTAGGCATGAATTTTGGCACCGGTTCCGCCGTCCCTCTCTACCAGGATTTAACTTACAAAGTGAATATACCCTCCGCCAAATACGGACAGTTTAGTTTTTGGGGAATGGGCGGGAAAAGCAGCATTGATATACTGGGCAGCGAACTGGACACCACGGGAAATAATCTTACCGGAACCACGGATAAAAATATATTTACCGATGACTATACCGGGGTAGCTGGTTTTTCGCATCAATATTATTTTAATAGCTCCACTTCTTACAAAATCACCTTAGCAGCTTCCTCCGTGGGGCAAAGAGAAAATTTAGATTCTATTAGTATCGAAGATAATAGTGCTATTTATAATGAAAAGGTAAACTACCTGCAGAACAAATACTCCGCCCATCTATCATTAAACAAGAAAATAGATGCTAAAAAATCGCTCCATAAGGGTGTAATTGTGGATGTATACGGTTACAACTTGAAGCATGCCAAGCTTTTTTCTAGCCCGGAACAGTGGCGCAATCTCCGGAACAGTAAGGGTTATGGCACTTTAGTTCAAAGCTACACGCAATTCCAGAACAAGTTTACCGACAAACTTACGTTGAACTCCGGCTTAAGCTTTCTTTATTTTTCCATCAGCCAAAGCTATGCCGTAGAACCCAGATTAGGGTTAAAATACAAACCCGCTCCCGGTCAGTCGCTTAATTTGGGGTACGGACTGCACTCGCAAATCCAACTGCTAACGTCCTATTTTATCCAAACGCCTGTTCCAGGAGGGACTAACGTCCTAACTAATAAAAATCTTGACTTTACCCAGAGCCACCACATAGTATTAGCCTATGATTACCTGATTATGCCCGATTTAAGATTAAAAATAGAGGCTTATTACCAGGATTTACGGAATGTACCGGTAGAAGAAAGAAGCAGTTCGTTTTCTATCTTGAATGCCGCCATAGAGCAGGAAAACATAATTACGGACAGCTTAACCAACAAAGGAACAGGCCGTAATATTGGGGTGGAACTTACTTTGGAAAAGTTTTACTCCAAGGGATATTATTACCTGCTAACCGCTTCTTTGTTTAACTCTAAATATAAAGGCAGCGACGGTATACTAAGAAATACTGCTTATAACGGCCGCTATGTAATAAACTTACTGGCGGGAAAAGAATTCAAAGTTGGGCAAAGAAATAATATTAATATTGACTGGAAATTAACTTCTGCCGGGGGGAACTACCGCACACCCATCAATTTGGATAAATCTAAAGCAACCGGAATCGGTGTTTATGAGTATGATGCCGCCTATTCGCAAAAGTTGAATAACTACTTCCGCACGGACCTGAAATTATCCTACCGCATCAACCGCCCCCGTATTACCCACGAAATTGCTCTGGATATTCAGAATCTGATGAATACAAAGAATGTATTTATACAACGATACAATGCCCGCAGTGGCGGGTTAGAAACAGAATACCAGTTAGGCATTATTCCAATTCCCCAGTATAGAGTGTTGTTTTAGATATTCAAAGTGTTTTTGACAAGGGTATTGGTTCGCTTGTGGAAAGTTGTAACTAATATAGGAACTGCTAGTGCCAAACACCAAAACAGGAAGTTAAAAACACCAGGTCTCATCAGCTAAATGTTCATTGACCAAAAGGTATCTACAGGTTCCTCTTTAAAAGCTGATAAGAAAGACCAAAATAGCAATCTAAAAATAATATAAGCCATCAATGGGACCATTAAAAGAGGTAGAGTTTTTATCTCAGAACCATATATGTTGCCTAAAGTAATCCCAACTAATAATAAGAATGCTGAACCTAACCAAAGCCAAATTTCATTTTTTTGTCTGTCAATATTTCTCTCTTGTATAGGAAGACAAGTTGTATGGAAAGCCCTATAATGCAAGAAGAAATTCAATCATGATATTAAGTTAAGTACAACGGTTTCGGGCTTGGCGAAGTTGGAAATTTTCACCACAAATGTGTTTACCAAGCACTGAACCGCCACTTTTGCCAAACTTGTGTTAGCGGTTCGGAGTTTTTCTATTCATTAGGATTTCCCAAAATAATATTGATGAATTTCCTGTTATATTGGAAAATAGGTTTTCAAATAATGTTTGGGTAAATATATTTCCAATTGTGTTCCAGATGAACAAAACAAAGGATATCCACAAAATTATATATACAACTGTGTAATAAAATTTTTATTTGACAATATAGCCTTTCATTAACAAAATGACGGACAAAAAATATTTACGAGAATTGAAATACTTTCAACAATATTTACAGCTCACCAATGTTTTTTTAAGTCTTCCGCCTTAGGTTATCTTATGGAATTATTCACAGAATACTACAAATAGGAAAAAGGACTACGGCAAATAGTAACTCTAAAAATAGATTTATTGCTTTGTTCAAACTAAAATCAATATTGTGTTAGTAAAAGTTAAGCCCTACTTGCAGTGCGCTAGTAAATCCATTAGTCTTGCCAATGGGTAAATTGACAGCATTATAATTTATTCGAGCTTGTAAATCTAGCGCAAAATTATTTTTTCGATAAATTTCATAACCTATACTTGAGATCGCTCCAATCCCTGAATAATATTTAGTCTCAATAGTATTTTCAGGTTTTAGGTCATAGAATACTGGTGCATCTGTACCAACACCAAGGCCACCTAATATCCACAGTTTATTAGATACAAAATATTGAGTAGAAGCAAAAACACCACCAAAATCCCTTAACCTTTTTCTGTCTGACAGATTATATTCATAAATAGAAACTGCACCATTTAGTAATAATGCAATCTTTGGATTTAGCATATAACCTATTTTCCAGTTTAAAGCTAGGTTTGTATTGTTTTGGCTTTTACTAGAAAAGCTCAAAACCGTATTTGCAATCCCCGAAGAAAATCCAAATACAAATCCTTTTCTCGTTATATCAGTGTTAGTTTGGGCATAAACCGAAACACTTAACAAAAGACAGATTGCGAATAAAGTTGTTGATTTCATTTTACCTTTTTTAGTTAATTATTCCGTAAAGGTAAAATCTATGCTTTTAGAAAAAGTTACCGTAAGTTAATAATATAATACTATTTGCTTCTTATTCTGCTTAAACTTTGTGTCGTAATTCCCAAATACGAGGCAATATGTTTTTGAGCAATTCTTTTGATAGTTTCTGGACTTTTTTGGATTAATTCCATATACCGTTGTTCCGCAGTTTTTGTTAAGAGGTCAATTTGCTGTTGTTGTTTTTCCACAAAAGAATTTTCAGCTCCCAATAAAAATAAAAAGTTTCCAAAAGGACTTTTTTTAAGTTTTGCAATATTATTTGCACTGATTTTCAGGGCAAGGGTTTTTTCAATAGCAACTGTTTCGAGGGGCGAAGGTTGTTCGGTTATCAAAGACATATGGTCGGAAAAAAAATTATTCTCTAACACAATGTCTAAACAGACAAAATTATTTTCCTTCCAAAGAAATACTCCACAAGCACCTTCTAAGATAAAATAGGCGTTTTTCTCAGTTTGTCCATTGGGTTTTATAACTTCATTTTTCTTAAATTTCACCTCTTCGCAAAGGTCAGTGAATGATTTCCACACTTCAACAGGTGCATCGAAATATTTGTCAAAAGATTGTTTTAACTTCAGTTCATTCATTTGTAGGGTGACGCTTTACAATGACCGCTAACTTACTTGGCCATAAGGCGGCGTAGCTATCTTATGGGTGTGGTTGTAGCTGTTATTTTTAATTTTATATCGTTTCAAGAAGAAGTTTTATATCGTCCAATGACTCATAAATCCCTTCTTCTGTAGCAAGGAAACAAATTTAATTTATAGGTTTTCCAATTTCTGATGCTGCAAACATCTTGTGATGTCCGTCTAATATGTAGTGCGCTAAGCACCAATGCCCAATAAATTCAGGCTTTATATCGTCAGTCCAAACTGCTGGCGCTTTGATGTCTAATACTGATAAACTTATGGCAGTCGGTGTCTTTCCACTCTCTATCTGTTCCTTGTAGAAACTTACCCGTTCAGGCTCTAACCACGTCTGAGGGAAAATCAGCACCAAGAACTTAAAAACCTTTTCATCTTGTTTTATCTTCTGGTCCGTTCCCCTGTAATAATTGACTTTCTGATGGTGGGGCATGCCCCAAAAGCCGTCAATCCCCCAAAGCTTTACTTCTTCATTGGCAAAATAATCTTGGTCTTTTCCAAGTGACACTTGCTAAGGAAAAACAGTCAAAAGCAAAACTTCATATTAGCCATCTGGAATAATTGTCGCGACTTTTTCTAAAACACTTTTATCAAGTAAGGTTAGTCCTTCATTAAGCAACTGAATAGTCTCAACAGGATTTATATTTTGATTAGCACCATCAAGCCTTTCAAAGTAGAAACTACAGGTGCCACAAATATTGCCTATCTCATATGCAGGTTTTCCGTCAATGGATATGTATCTGTTCCATATTTCCCAGGTACCACCACCTTTTTTATCAAAGGATACAATAGTCTTAGAGTTTATACTTGTTAACTCATCTTTGTCTATTATTCTTGTCATCTGATTGCTACTAAGGTGGGAGGTATTGCCGGTGTGCGGATGAACCGTGTTGCAAAATGCTTGCTTTCCTTTACAGATAATTATCAATTTTCTTAAGAAGGAGAGCAGACCCTGCGCATAGTGGCCTTACAGTGTTGTGCGTTCGTTTTATTTTCCAATAAGAACATTGTATTCGGTTGGGACTTCCACTCCTTTAAAACGGTTGGTCAAGCCATAAAACATAAAGGCTGTCAGGATAATACCTAAGCCCAAAATTGCTTTTGCCTGCCTTTGTGGTGTCCAGCCAAAAACATCCTGTTTCATTTTCTTGCTGTGTATCGCTGCCATATGCCCAAAAAAGGAGATGGTGGCAAGCCCGTAATAGGGAATAAAGAACAGGTTGAATGGGAAAGTGTTCAATCCTGCTACGCCATAATAAAAGTTGGTGTCCAGGTGCAGAATAGTACGTCCCACTAATACAGAGCCTACATGAATAACAAAGAAAGCCGCTAAGTAAAGTCCTATCCAACGATGCAGCTTATCAATGTTGCTGACAGCTGCCTTCCGGCTTTTCTTGAAGAGCTTTATGCCCGACACTATTTGTAAAAGCACGGCCATCAGAAGAATTGTCTCCACAAGAATGTTGCGGTATACAAGGCGCAGGCTTTTCATAACCTCTATATGCTGGTCAGTCCCTGCAACACTGTAGAGGTGGTTGAGTAAATGGAGCCCGGTAAAAAAAGCTAACATGAGGCCAGATAGGTAATGAAGTCTTCTAGTAGTCAATTTTGATGCTGGATTTAATAGCTTAAAATGTTGCACAACGGCAGTTTGTCTAAAAACCTTTGCGCGTTTCTTAGCTAAAGATAGCAATTTGATGATATATCGCATGAGAGGCAAGGATTTTTATCCTTTGGCTATGGCTCCGAAAAATTATTTCAAACAGGAGCCACAGCGCGCTTAAAAAGGCCACAC
>NZ_JBLIQL010000049.1:0-3233 GCF_047525655.1 Pontibacter sp. 13R65 | reverse complement strand
TGGCACGGCCTTTACCGTGCTTGATGCTTTGTGTGTGTTACAGTGCTTTGTTAGCTTCGTTGACTAGTTGGGAAAAAGAGCGTGGGGTGACGCGGCTTTGGAGGAGGCGGGCCGGTGTGTGTCCGGCCGAACGCGCTCGGGCAATTAGTATGGCTCGGCTATGGCATCTCTGCCTTTACACCTGCCACCTATCGACGTCATCGTCTCTGACGGCCCTTAAGGGAGATCTCATCTTGGGGCGGGTTTCGCACTTAGATGCTTTCAGCGCTTATCCCGTCCGAGCGTAGCTACCCTGCGCTGCATCTGGCGATACAACAGGTCCACCAGTGGCTCGTCCAACCCGGTCCTCTCGTACTAAGGTCAGAACCCCTCAAATCTCCGACGCCCACAACAGATAGGGACCGAACTGTCTCACGACGTTCTGAACCCAGCTCGCGTGCCACTTTAATCGGCGAACAGCCGAACCCTTGGGACCTTCTCCAGCCCCAGGACGTGACGAGCCGACATCGAGGTGCCAAACCTCCCCGTCGATATGAGCTCTTGGGGGAGATCAGCCTGTTATCCCCAGAGTACCTTTTATCCTTTGAGCGATGGCCCTTCCATGCGGAACCACCGGATCACTATATCCGCCTTTCGGCCCTGCTCGGCTTGTGGGCCTCACAGTCAAGCACCCTTGTGCTATTGCGCTCTGCGCACGGTTACCAAGCGTGCTGAGGGTACCTTTGAAAGCCTCCGTTATTGTTTTGGAGGCGACCACCCCAGTCAAACTACCCACCAAGCAATGTCCCCCGCTAGTGCGAGGTTAGGCGCCAAGCAACTCAAGGGCCGTATTTCAAGGATGGCTCCGCGACGCCTGGCGACGCCGCTTCACTGCCTCCGGCCTATCCTACACATGAGTTACCCAGCGTCAATGCTAAGCTATAGTAAAGGTTCATGGGGTCTTTCCGTCCCGTTGCGGGTACTCGGCATCTTCACCGAGACTACAATTTCACCGAGCTCACGGCTGAGACAGCGCCCAGATCGTTACACCATTCGTGCAGGTCGGAACTTACCCGACAAGGAATTTCGCTACCTTAGGACCGTTATAGTTACGGCCGCCGTTTACCGGGGCTTCGATTCAGAGCTTCGCCTTGCGGCTAACCCCCCCTCTTAACCTTCCGGCACCGGGCAGGTGTCAGGCCTTATACTTCATCTCTCGATTTCGCAAAGCCATGTGTTTTTGTTAAACAGTCGCCTGGGCCTCTTCACTGCGGCTTCTCCATCGCTGGAGGAAGCACCCCTTCTCCCGAAGTTACAGGGTCATTTTGCCGAGTTCCTTGGCCGTGATTCACTCGAGCACCTTAGGATTCTCTCCTCGACCACCTGTGTCGGTTTGCGGTACGGGCGGCTGCATATTTAAACGCTTAGCGGGTTTTCTAGGGAGCCTGATTAGGGACGCTATCCCCTTGGCCGAGGCCGCGGGGTACTATCAGCTTTCAGCTAGTCCGGCGTGCTTGACTACCGGTCCAATACCTACGGCCTTCAACGCACTATTCCGTCAGTGCGCGGTCCTTTCACTTCTCCGTCACCGCATCGCTATATGCAGCCGGTGCTGGAATATTAACCAGCTGTCCATCGACCTTAGCCTTCGCATCGGCCTTAGGACCCGACTAACCCTGATCCGATTAGCGTTGATCAGGAAACCTTGGTCTTTCGGTGTGCGGGTTTCTCGCCCGCATTATCGTTACTTATGCCTACATTTGCTTTTCCAGCCGCTCCAGCGCGCCTTGCCGGCGCACCTTCGCCGCAGCTGGAATGCTCCCCTACCACTGTATAAATACAGTCCGCAGCTTCGGTGCCATGCTTGATGCCCGATTATTATCGATGCCCTCTCGCTCGACCAGTGAGCTGTTACGCACTCTTTAAAGGAATGGCTGCTTCCAAGCCAACCTCCTGGCTGTCTGAGCAAGTGGACCCCCTTTGTTCAACTTAGCGTGGACTTTGGGACCTTAGCTGGCGGTCTGGGTTCTTTCCCTCTCGGCCCGGGACCTTAGCACCCCAGGCCTCACTGCCGCGTATATCAACTGGCATTCGGAGTTCGTCAGGATTCGGTAGGATGTGACTCCCCCTAGTCCTATCGGTAGCTCTACCTCCAGATGACTCGACCGCGACGCTGCCCCTAAAGGCATTTCGGGGAGTACGAGCTATTTCTCAGTTTGATTGGCCTTTCACCCCTACCCACAGGTCATCCAAATACTTTTCAACGTAAACTGGTTCGGACCTCCACTGTGTGTTACCACAGCTTCATCCTGCCCATGGGTAGATCACAAAGTTTCGCGTCTACCCCCCCTGACTCTGCGCCCTGTTCAGACTCGCTTTCGCTCCGGCTCCGCCTCTCAAGAGGCTTAACCTTGCCAGGGAGGAGTAACTCGTAGGCTCATTATGCAAAAGGCACGCCGTCACCCCACGAAGGGGCTCCGACCGCTTGTAGGCGCATGGTTTCAGGTTCTATTTCACCCCCTTATTCAGGGTACTTTTCACCTTTCCCTCACGGTACTGGTTCACTATCGGTCTCTCAGGAGTATTTAGCCTTGCCGGATGGTGCCGGCGGATTCAGGCGGGATTTCTCCGGTCCCGCCCTACTCAGGATACCACTAGGGCCAAGGAGCTTACGCAAACGGGACTCTCACCCTCTATGGTCATTCTTCCCAGAATGTTATGCTTCACTACTTGGTCCCACCGCGTGGTCCTACAACCCCACTTCCGCCGTGACGGAAATGGTTTGGGCTCTTCCGCGTTCGCTCGCCACTACTTGCGGAATCATATGTTATTTTCTCTTCCTCCGGGTACTTAGATGTTTCAGTTCCCCGGGTTCGCCTCCTTGCGGATACTTGAACTTCATTCAAGTGGGTTGCCCCATTCGGACATCCGCGGATCACATCGTATGTGCCGATCCCCGCGGCTTTTCGCAGCTTGTCGCGTCCTTCCTCGCCTCTGAGAGCCTAGGCATTCCCCATGCGCCCTTCTCTGCGTTCTCGCCGGCCCTATCGCTAGGGCCGGCCCGCTTCTTCTTTCTACCTCACGCTTACCAGGTAAGCGTGTGTCACTTTATTCTCTCTTTCCCATCATGTCAAAGAACCTTCTTTAAGGTAAGAGTGAGGAGTGATGAGTTAAAACTTAACCCATGCCCTTGTCTTTTCCTTAAGTAGTGGTTTATACCTGCCGCATAAACCTTGTTGTTGTTGTTGTTGTTG
>NZ_JBLIQL010000048.1:0-3448 GCF_047525655.1 Pontibacter sp. 13R65 | reverse complement strand
GGGGGCATTAGGAAGGAACACTTAAGTTGCATCTTCCATCAATACCAAATTTTTTGATCTTTTCAAGTAATCATTAAGCTACTGGAGTGGCGTTAGGGCTGTTGTTCTATCTAGAAAAATAAACGCATCATAACGTTCCGGTACTACAGTCGGGACATAGTTGCCGGTTTCTGAGGCAGGATTATACACCACCCCAATTGCTCTATGTCCTATTCGTTGCTGAAATGTCTGCTCCTTTGAAAGTGGATGCATGAAGATGATTTTATTAGCTGGCTCATGTTTATGCAATAAGGCTTCCCAAGAGTTAGACCTTGCTTGAGGCACATCCATCACCTGCATTTTATTTCCCCAACTTTGTGCTGCGATCACTTTGCCACTGTAGGTGCCGAAGCCTATAATATAGGTATTCTCCTCGCCGTACTGTTCCCTTACCTGTTGCCCTACATTTTCCAAACCTTGATCTGCCATGTCTGTAGCCCTTGCATCTCCAACATGAGAATTATGCTCCCAAACGATTATTTTAGTATTTGGCACAGATTGTTCCAGAAGCCTCTTAATAGTCGCAGTCATATGCCTGTCGCGTATATTCCACGATAAGGCATTATTAAATGCAGCTGTTCGATAGTAATTTTCTGCGTTCACAGCTACAAGGGTATTCTGTAGTGCGTTGAACGCCTCCTCGTTTTCTGGCGTTTCAGAAGCAATGGTTGTTTGGACAGTTTCTAGCAAGGTGGATAATTCATCAGCACAATTATCCGTTGAAATATAGGTTGCTCTTGCATAAGCATTTTCATTCTTATTATAAGGAGCAAAACAGTGTAAAGCCATACGAGCTGCCTCAGCAGCTGAAGAATTATTTTTTTCTAAGTATGCTAATACTATTTCCATTGATTCCCACATACTATAAACATCAAGACCGTAAAAGCCCACTTGTTCATTAAGACCTCTACCTGTGTTATAGCTACGAAGCCATTCAGTTAGTTCCGCAACCTCTTCATTCGCCCACATCCATGTTGGCCATCGATTAAATTCTTGCTTTAAAGCTACTTTTGCCGAACTATAGCTGTTGTTACCTCTTATATACTTATTTATTTGGTAAGCATCAGTCCAGTCACCTACTATTGCTATTATTTTGAACCTCTTTTCATTAATTAATCGCTGACTTATGCTGGTGCGCCAGGTATAGAATTCAGCAGTACCATGCGAGGACTCCCCAAGTAAAACAATTTGAGCATTACCGATGCTTTCGATGAGAGTGTCTAGATCTTGTTCTGTCTCCAGCTTATGTATGGCCTCAGCAGGAATTCTTCTTGGGTTATTTCCTAAACTTTTGTGTTCCTCCTTGGAGCATGAAATTATCAGGAGTGTAAACAGGAGCAATAACAATTGTTTCCTTTTCATATTTTACATTCATCTAACCTAACAATCGTTTTATTGATATATTATTTAATTATACTTGCTAAAAAGGTGATGGTTAGTCTTTGAAAGTAAAATAAGGATTTGCACTGCTCCTCTGATTAATACGAATGGTCTAAGGGAATTATACCTTCTCCTTTTAAAACTAATATGTTGTAACTTGCTTCACTCGTACAACTAGACCTGTTATAGGATATTTATCAAGTTAGACTTACTGTAAGATATTGGTCAGCTTATAACATCAACCTAACTACAAGGTTTATAACAAGGTAATGCTTCTTTTTCCATCAGATAAGTGTAGCAACTTTAGATTTTTGCTGGATTCTAAAGCGAGTAAATTTAAACACAGGCAATGCTGCTTTACCTTCCTAATCCAAAGTCAAAACTGTTCAAATCATGAAAGATAAATTTGTTGATATGCTACGGAGAATAGCAGACGTGAATGAGGTTGAGTTAGAGCAAATTTCTAGGACGTTTAAGGTGATTCAGGTTCCCGCCCGGCAGCATCTTACCCAGATTGGTGAAAGGGAGAAGCATCTTTATTTTGTTGTTACAGGTGTGCTCCGATTATATTGTATAGATTCCAAAGGAGAGGAGGCGACTATTTTCTTATTTAGTGAAAACCAGTTTGCAAGTAGTTACTCCAGCTTTGTAACCAGCAAACCTTCAGATCAAGGATTGCAGACTCTAGAAGAATGCACCTTACTATCCATCAAGAAGGAGGAGTTCATAAATTTGGAGGCAACATCAATAAATATGAACGTCCTTACCCGAAGAATTGCCGACCAGCGATTCATTAACGCGCAACAGGTTTTTATGAATCATATTATGCATACACCTGAGGAACGTTACCTTCAGTTTGAACAAAACCATAGTCAGTTACTGCTCCGGGTCCCCCAGCATATTATTGCCTCCTATTTGGGAATAACTCCGGTCTCTCTTAGCAGGATAAGGAATCGGATTAGCAAAAAGTAACACTTCTTATCTTTTGTTAAGAACCTTTAGACATCAGGAAGTTAATTTTGAACATGAAATCTATAAAATTCTGCTGGATTGTAAATTCTGCACTCTTTATTTTAAGTTTCCTTGGCTTGTTTGCAAATCCTGTAATAGGCCAGGACAAATCAAATCCTCTAAAATTGGAGGTAGAGGCTGATCTTATCTCTTACTTGTTCAAGGGGTATTCCATACACGCAGCAGTATGCTACGGAAATTTTCGGTCGAGTATTGGCGCATTTGCTATTCAACAACCTAATTTTTTTGTATCTGACGATAATTTTACCGTCTATTCCCAAGGATTTGATATTAAAACAGATTATCTTTTTGGTGAACACAAGGGTTGGCATGCCGGATTACAGGTTGGGTACGGGAAAGATCGTATAGGACTGAAAGATACTCCTGAAGAGATGGATTTATGGGGATTCAGTTTTGGTGTACGATCCGGTTATCGGTTTATGCTCGGTAAGCGAGAAAAAGAATATAGCGGGTTTTACATTAACCCTTGGATTGCAATTATTTACGTGCCAGATGCAAGGACGGTTAAATTGGCAGATAAAGCCTTCACACAATCTGCCTTCTCTCCTTTTCCCACAGTACATTTGGGCTGGAGGTTCTAAGTATATGTACAATCTGTAGGTTCAAAGGAGGATTGACACCTCTATAAGCGACTTCTCCCTTCCCGAAAATAAAGGTATTTCTTTTAAGTGCTGTAGGAGTAGGAGCTTTGGGCAGCAAGAGGTAGAGCTGCATTTTTACTGCAGCTAGGAAATACCGGACCCTCCTCTTATAATTACTGTGCAAGTGTTTACCGGAGTATGGTAGAAGAACAATAGCAATTTGGCAGTTAAAACCTGTTACTTGTCAATAACCCTGTGCTGAAACATATATTTTGCTTCAAATTTTATAGGTTAACGTGAACTCGGGAATTAAGCCAATGTTCTGGCGAGGTTAAACTTTTTGTTTTTGTGGTCGAGAAAGGTGTAGGCGGTCAGACCTGAGAGGATGTGGACCAGGGCGTTGATGGGGTTTCGGT
>NZ_JBLIQL010000047.1:0-4775 GCF_047525655.1 Pontibacter sp. 13R65 | reverse complement strand
CCCTGCTCATCCACGAAGCGGCCGGTAGACTCAAGCACCACGTCCACCCCGAGCTTGCCCCAGGGCAGGTTCTTGGGCTCGCGCTCGGCCGTGATCTGGATCTCCTGGCCGTTGACGATGATGCCCGTCTCGGTGGCCTCCACCGTGCCGTTGAACCGGCCGTGCACCGAGTCGTACTTGAGCAGGTGGGCCAGCGTCTTTGTATTGGTAAGGTCGTTGATGGCTACAACTTCCACGTTCTCCTTCTCAAGCAGGGCCTTGAAGGTCAGCCTGCCAATACGGCCGAAGCCGTTAATCGCAACTTTAATTTTAGACATGGTATCTAGATTTGAAAGGTGTTATTTTCTGTGCGAATTTACAAGAAGCATTAAGGAAAACCAATATTTTTTCAGATAACTATATCTTCTGATTATGAATGCGTTAAGCTTTTAAAAGAAAAATAACAACTATTTATTTTGGAATATTAAATCCAAAACCTATCTTTGCACCATCAATCAAAAACAAAAGTATTTGATTTTGATATGGTCCGTTCGTCTAGGGGTTAGGACTTCAGATTTTCATTCTGGCAACAGGGGTTCGATTCCCCTACGGACTACAACAATAAAAAGCCGCTTCATGTAAAATGGAGCGGCTTTTTTGGTTCGATATAATTCCCCTTCGGTTCGGTTCAGCTGTAACTACACCACCTAACAAAGATGTTTAGTTCTATGGCCGTTCTCCACCACTTTTTACATGAACGCTAATTCTGATCCATTAGTGAGTCTTAAAGTACCAGTAGAACCAAAGGCATTTATCATAGAAAATGATTTTGAAGTTTGTAGTGAAGAGTGTTTGTCCTTGCTTTTATGGATGTTATTAGTACTCAAAAGCACGCTATAAAAACATTATTAACTACTTTTTACATATTTATTCATAGCTGAACACCTTTTAGCATTTTATCTAAATAAGTATTGGGACAAATTTAGTTTGAAGTATGTTCTCTTTCTTAGCTATGGGAAAAATACGAACAGTCGAGTTAAGTTCAGCAGAACGTCAGGAGTTGGAGCAGGGTTATCGCTCGGGCAAGAGCCACGCCTTTCGTCAGCGTTGCCAGCTAGTGCTTCTGAAGAGTGAAGGGCGTAGCTCAGAACAAGTGGGCCAACTCTTGAAGATGAATCCGGTGACGGTAAACAACTGGCTTACCCGCTACCATAGCCGGTCTGGAGACCAAGCCTGGCAGGGGCCGCAAACCAGTGTTTGAGGCAGCTCGTGACCTGGAGCAGGTGCGCCAGGCAGTAGTGGGGGAAAGACAGCGGCTGGGCCAGGCAAAGCTTTTGCTCGAGCAGCAGCTGGGCAAGGAGTTCAGCCTCAAGACGCTTAAGCGTTTTCTAAAAAAGTTAAGTGCCGCTACAAACGGATACGAAAAAGAGTAAAGGGCAAGCCAGATGCAGCTCTTTATCAGGTGCGAAAAGAGGCACTGGGGTTGCTGGAAGAGAAGAGCTGGCAGGGGCATATCGATTTGTTCTATGGCGATGAAAGCCAGGTTTCCCCTGAAGGCTATGTGCCCTACGACTGGCAGTTTGCAGATGAAGACGTCTGTGTAGAATCGGCTAAGGGCAAAGGTCTCCACTGCTTTGCCCTCCTCTCCAGGGACAACAGGCTGCTGTATGCCACCAGAGAGGAGAGTATTACCGCTGATTTCATAATAGAGCAGCTTGACAGGCTCTCCCTCGAGCTGGTAAAACCGACCGTGGTGGTGTTAGATAATGCCAGCGTACACACGGCAGCCAAGGTGAGAAAGCAACTGGATGATTGGCAGCAGTGGGGGCTGTTTCTCTTCTACCTGCCAGTCCACTCCCCACACCTCAACATTGCTGAAAGGCTATGGAAGGAGCTGAAAGCAAGGTGGCTAAAGCCGCAGGATTATAGGACCACAGACAGCCTCTTTTATGCTGTGAAAATGGCGCTGGCTACGGTGGGAAAGAACCTGTTTATTAACTTCTCTGAGTATAAATTTTAATGTAATGTAATTTTGTCCCTGTACTTATATGGTAATATTCTTCTTATCTTGCTAAGTTTTATCAAATCAAAAAAAGCTAATTACATAAGTTCATGAAGCAAAGGTTACAAGAATTGGATGCCCTCAGGGGTATTGCCGCAGTACTAGTGGTTTTATTTCACTACACAATGGATCGTGATGATGTTGGGGTAAGGTTTACTTATGGGGTCACAGGCGTCGATCTTTTTTTTATTATCAGCGGGTTTGTGATATTCCTTTCTATAAGTAGAACCTCTAGTTGGAAAGAATTTGTCTTAAATAGACTCATACGGCTATATCCAACTTATTGGCTTTGTGCTTCAGTTACTGCCTCGTTAATCCTATTGTCAAGCCTCCTTAAAGGTAAAGCTATAGATGGCTTATTCTTAAAATATATAGTAAACCTTTCTATGTTCCAATATTACTTTTTGGTCAAGGATTTAGATGGCCCATACTGGACTCTGATAATTGAGATGCTCTTTTACATTGGAATACTATTCCTCTGGTTGGTGAAACAAAAGAACCGGATTGAGATAATTGGGTATGCTTTTCTTGCCTTTGTTCTAGTTCATGATCTCTTTCTAGAACAGTTTAATCTATCATTGTATCATTTCCTAAAACATAAGCTACCCATCATGAAGCACTTCCCTATGTTCTTAGCTGGGATATTATTCTATAAAATAAAGTTTGAAAAGGAGACGGCAGCTAGGTACTTGGGGGTGGCTTTCTGCTTAGCAGCAGCCGCAGTACTTGCCGATGATTTAAAAAGCTCGCTTATACTTCAGCGCTCAGAGTATACCATTATCATTTCTTTCTATTTTTGCATCTGGCTACTTTATATAAAAAATAAACTAAATTTTATAGTTTCTAAAGCCACACTTTTCTTAGGAAGAATATCTTACAGTCTTTATCTTATTCATCAATTCATAAGTATAAGCTTAATAATTCCTCTTTTGACTAACCAAATGGAAATAAACTTCTGGATTGCGGCATTAGTTGCACTAGCAGTTTCTATTGGTAGTGCATCACTTATTACTATACTATTCGAAGAACCTATTATAAGGATGCTGAAAAGAAGCATAAAAGAATGTCGCGCTCATGATGCAAGAGAGATATACGCCACCAAAAATTAAACAAAACCTATATCTAAAATCAATGCAGGTCATCTTAGAAAACAGAATATCCTCTTCGGTTGTCAGCAAACATAGAGACGCTTACATAGATGTTGCAAAAGGGCTGCTTATGATATTGGTGGTATTAGGTCATACACCAGACTTTGGCTTCAGTAGCTACGCCTATTGGTTCCACATGCCGGCTTTTTTTTATATAAGCGGAATACTTCACAGGCAGCCTGAGAAAGCGCTATTAAGATCTTTTCTCAAGAAGAAGAGTATAAACCTTCTTTTACCATATTTTGCATATGCGTTTCTTATAGGAATTACAAGTTACACCTTATCAGACCGCAGTACATGGGCTATAAGCGAAATCCTCGGCTTCTTTGCATTCACTGGATATAAGGTACTTGTTTGGGGCGGAGAAAGGCTTAATGGAGGATTTTCTATATATTGGTATATTAATTGCTTCTTATGGACAGTTATATTATTTTCTTTATTGAACAGTTTTGTAAATAGGAAGACTACTTTATTTTTAACTGCAATTTTTTCTTTGATAGCAGGAGTTGGAATAGAGTTTTACCAGACTGTACCTATCCCTTGGAACCTCAATGTCGTTCCTCTTACCCTTGCCTTCTATATAATTGGTCACTGCTCAAAAGACCTTTTGGAGTGGCTTAAGACGCTAGGATTAAGTCTACTGGAAATCTTTTTTCTCTTTATTACCTCTTTAGCATTATGCACAGTTGCTATTTACTGTAATTATATTGGCCTATTTTCATTAAAGGTTGACTTGAAGTATGGTGTTATCTCTAATCCATGGATGGTATTACCCATATTTGCTTTATTCACATCAACAATTCTGCTGTTATCTCTATTAATTGCTAGATCAAGAGCCAGTGCAGCGTTATTGATAATAGGACAGAATACCCTGCCGATTATGTATTTACATATAACAGCTAATCTGATCTACAAAGCGTTACTAAAGGATACATTTAATTCTGCCTATCTTTACCTTTTCATTGGTATTGCAATACCAATTTTGCTTTCCTTATTGTTCAAGAGAAGCTTGCTGTTAAGCATGCTTCTTTTAGGCATGAATAGCAGTAACATTTTAACCTATACACATAGTAAAATTAAAGGTGGAATATTAAAAAGTACTAAATGAGCAATAAAGCTAATTTATACCCCATTGTTAAATACAGTCTGTAGCTAAAAAATCTCTTATATTCATAAAATCTTTGTGGATAAGGTTCGATAATTCACTCCTTCGGTCTACTAGAAAGGCCTTCAGTTAACGCTGAAGGCCTTTCTTATTTTGCTTCGGACACTATTCGGACGCTAATGCTGCACATTATTATCGCATGCCCCCATAATTAGGCAGATTTGACTATTAATGTGCGCTTATGCATCTGCACTTTAATAGCTACTTGCTCCTACTCTCTTAGCCTCCCCCCTTATATATGCAGGGAGACATGCTTTAGAAGTAAAGCAGCTCTACTGTATCACCAACTCATCTTATTAATTAACGTGAACTCGGGAATTAATTTGGTTTAAGACAGGCATTTGCGCAACAAAAAAGGCTAAGGATTAGGTAGAAATATTGTCCGATGTTTCACCTAACTCCTTAGCCTTATGCACTTTAT
>NZ_JBLIQL010000046.1:0-14081 GCF_047525655.1 Pontibacter sp. 13R65 | reverse complement strand
ACGGCGATCTCGGTCTGGGAGAGGGGGACGGCCTTCAGGGCCAGGTACTCGAGGATGTCGAGGCCCTTCTCCAGGGCCGGCGCCTGGTACTTGACAGCTTTTTCTGTCATGGGTCAATTGCGTTATGTTTGGTGGATAATTTAAATTAGCACGTTGCCAGCGCCACGTATGCTGGCAAACTTATAATGCATAAGATACAAGTTAGTATAAAAATCTGTATTTATAGTTTAATAACTTTTGTTTATAGTGGTTACAATTACAAGTGGACGGGAACAGCAGTAAGATATTTTGGCAAAATAATAAGATAAGAAAGGCTATTGTTAACAAATGTTTGGTTAGTTAATAGAGGTCCTGTCTAAATGTTTACAGTTTGTCTCATTTTAGATAATTTATAACTTCTCCATCTAGTGCTCTTTTTTAGCGCTAGTAATCAATTGTTTATCCCTGAAGCCGCAAAGGCCATATTTACCCTCTTTGATGAGCAATGTCATCTAAAATAATTCAAAAAATTATTTTTATATATAAAGAATTTATTTATTTTTGAATCAAAATAATGTTTGTTAGTATGCTGCAGCTGAACATCCTGCTGCTCTTCACAAATTTTACATTTTTAATTCCTCCTGCGGATACCGAAAATTACAGTTGACGAAGATTTTAGTGAGGAATTAGCAACAAACGTTAGTGAGAAGGTTTTTGTAGTTCTCCTTTCAGGCAAATAATATTTAATAGTAAATATGAAGAGCATGTAAGGGTAGCAAATTAACCAATACCTTGTAAATCAGATTATCATTAATATCTCCTATATGAATCAACTATTACGTACTCCAAAGTGGCTTTTGGGTTTGGGCTTTGTGCTGGTTTGGAACCCGGGCTACTCGCAACAATTAGCAGATGCAGCTTTAACATCGGGTACAAAGGCAGACAATAGTGCAACGCTTTTAGTAAAAGCGAAGCCTTCGGTTAAAGCGGTGCCTTTGTCGAAGGCGCAGCAAGCGGTAACGGTAACAGGTCAGGTAAAAGACAAAGATTCGGGCGAGGCCTTACCAGGGGTAAGCGTCTTAGTTAAAAATACAACAAATGGAGCCATTACAGATATTGATGGTAATTTCTCTATTGCAGTGCCGAACACTGAAGCTGTTCTGGTGTTTAGTTACATTGGTTACCAAGCGCAGGAGGTACCAGTTGGTACCAGAAACAAAATAAATGTTTCTCTGGCCTTAGCGGCCTCTACACTGAATCAGGTAGTAGTGGTAGGGTACGGTGAGCAAAAAAGAGCCAACCTGACCGGTGCTGTAGAAACACTCGATGCCAAAGAAATAGAAGATCTTCCGGTGGCCAACCTGTCGCAGGCTCTTATTGGCCGGATGGCTGGTGTTAGAATTGGGCAGTCTACAGGTAGGCCCGGGGCAGGTAACCCTTTGGTAATTCGGCGTACAACAGATAGGTCGCCTAACGCTGATATGATACTGTATGTAATAGACGGTATTATTTTCGATGATGGAGGTACGCAGTTTAACATGCTGGATGCCTCGGAGGTTGAAAGCGTGTCTATTCTGAAAGACGGTGCCGCTGCCGTATACGGAGCTCGTGCCGGTGGTGGCGTGGTGCTAGTTAAAACAAAGCGCGGTGCTAAAGGCAAGCCTAAGGTGAATTACAGTACCTCTATTGGTATAGGTACACCGACCCAATTTCCAGAGATGTTAACGGCTTCGCAGCATGCTCATATGCTGAACGAAATATATGAGCATGAAAACGGAAAGTATAGAAATGATCCACGCTATGATAGAAACAGACGCTTAGACTTCCGCTATTTTACAGAGGATGAGTTGGCTGCTATGGATACACTCAATTATAACTGGATGGATGAAGTGTACCAGGATGCCACTACCGTTCGGCATACCCTTAACGTGAGCGGTGGCTCAGATAATATCAGGTACTTTGTAGGAGGGGGCTATTATTCAGAGACAGGCCATATCAAAAGCCTCAAATTTGAGCGCTATTCCTTAAGGACTAACCTTGAGGCTGACGTAACCCAAGATGTAACCTTCTCGCTTGGGGTTAGCACTAACCGTGGAACGAACAACGAGCCTTTTTTCGACGGTGAAAATAACCTGCTGAGAGGGGCTTTTACAAGGTTATTAACAGCTCCAAAGTGGATTCCTGCTGTAGTAGATGGACGTCCTGTTTCTGTTGATGGTGCCTGGAACCCATATGCCGTACTAGAGTCCAATAGCTTTAAAAACAGTACATCAAGTAATACTAACATCACTGGTGCATTTGAATATAGAGTCCCGTTTATAAAAGGATTAAAAGCCAAAGCTCAATTTTCTTACAACGACCTGCAGGGCCGCGGTAGACGCTATGGTCAGGATGTGGAAACTTTTGCTTTAAAGAGAACAGGAGGAGGCCTACATCTGTATGCAGAAGAATTTGCCGATAATCCTTTGCGCATTCAAGCAAACGGTGAAAGCCTGATGGAAAGTACAGAGACTTCTAACAGTTATCAGTTAAACACTTCACTTACCTATAACCGCACGTTTGGCGATCACCAAATAGATGGTCTGCTTGTATATGAACAACAAGAGAGGGAATCTAGATCATATCAGACCACCAAAAAAACTGCTAACATCAAAGGCTTTGATCATTTATGGGCTTTTAGCGATGCAGGAATTGTGTCTGGGGGAAATGCTATGGAAACTGGTCGATTAGCGTATATTGGTCGTGTAAACTATAATTTTAAGGGCAAGTATTTATTTGAATCATCTTTTAGGTACGAAGCATCTCAGAGATTTCACCCTGATCATGCCTGGGGCTTCTTCCCGAATGTGTCTGGTGGTTGGATTCTGTCGGAAGAGAACTTTTTCAGAGATAATATTTCTTTCATTGATTTCTTTAAAATCCGGGCCTCATATGGTCGAGTTGGTACAGAAGCAGGTCGAGCGTTTATGTGGCGCCAGAGCTACGGCACAAACATTACAGGTCCGCTCTTTGGCACTGGCACTACCCCAACTCAAACAGGTGCTATAGAAGTCAAAAACGACGGTATCAGCATTCCTACCCTTACGTGGCAAAAAGGTGACATGTACAATGTTGGTCTGGATATGCGATTACTTAATAATAAACTTACTGTTGGAGTTGATGCATTCCGGCGTAACAACTTTGATATTCTGATGGCAGTAAGAAACGCACCAACATCTTTTGGTGCCATTAACCCGCCGCAACAGAATTATGGCGCTGCTTATTCCAAAGGTATTGAGTTTAGTTTAGGCCATGACAACAACATAGGAAACGACTTTCGCTATAGCATTGGTGGTAACATCTCTTACAACTATGGACGCCCTACCAAATTGCCGCAAAATCCTGCTGTAGTAGGCCGTTGGGACGATATGTTGCTGAACGACCCAAGCAACCAACCGGGCTATATTGCCTTAGGTATTATCAGAACACAAGAAGATTTAGATCGTGTGCGGGCTATGTATACGCATATAAATGAAGTTCCTGTTGACTTGGGAATGATTTATTACCAGGACATACGTGGAGAAAATTACTCAGATGGACCTGATGGCGTGATAGATCAGTATGACCAGACCATAATTGCGAAACGTACCAACCCTCCTTTTACATATGGTTTCACCCTGGGCGCATCCTGGAAACGATTAAGAGCAAGCGCAACGTTTAGCGGTGCATTTGGCCATAAGGTATTTATTCAGAAAGACGAAATGGCTTTACCTACTGCAACTGCAAACGTCTTCTCTTTCTGGAACGACTATTGGACACCTGATAACCCGAATGCTTCTATGCCAAGACCTTATAATTATGGCTACGCTGGCGAAATGTCAACCTTCTGGATGCGAGATGGAAAAACACTCCGTATGAATAACATTAATGTTTCTTACGACCTGCCTAGTAACCTAGTTGAGAAATGGAAGATCCCTCAATTCAGAATTTATTATACAGGGACAAACCTCTGGACCATAATTAGCCCATTCGATCATAAAGATCCTAGCGTTTCCAGAGCCTACGATTACCCAATGGTTACTACATCCAGTCTTGGACTAAACGTAACCTTCTAGTAAAGTATTTATAACATTTCTTATGAAAAAGTATATCATATATTTATTTCTTATCTGCTTTTTTTCCAGCTGTGAGGAAGTTATTGACAAGCGTGAGCTGGATGGCGTGAGCGATGCCGATGTCTGGCACAATGCCAATTTAGCCAATTTATTTTTGAATGATTTATACAACCGTACTCTTCCAGGTTTTGGAGGCAATGGAAACTCAGGCCTGTCTGACGAAGCAATGGGAACGGGGGTAGATAATATGATGTACGGTATGCTGTCCACTAACTCGGCATACGGTAACTGGGGGGTAGATGTGTACGGTCATATTCGCAGAATGAATATTTTGCTTACTGAGATTGAGGCGGGAACAATATCGGAAAATGACAAAAGACCGATTGTCGGTCAGGCGCTCATGCTAAGAGCCTGGACCTACTGGGAACTCATAAAGCTTTATGGTGGTGTTCCCTTGGTTTTAGAAGTGCAGGACCCGAATATGGGAGAGGGTTTATATATGGAGCGAGCGTCTGCAGCTAGATCCATTGAAGCTATTGTGAGAGACTTGGACGAAGCTATTGAAAAACTGCCGGTAACCTGGCCAACAAGTGAATTTGGTAGATTTACAAAAGCAGCGGCAGCGGCCCTGAAAGGTCGGATTCTGCTTCATTACGCAAGTCCACAATTTAACCCGAACAACCTTCCGGAGCGTTGGTCAGCAGCCTATGAGGCCAATAAACAAGCCAAGCAATTAGCAATGGAGGCAGGTCATGCGCTTCACCCTAACTTTAGCCGTATTTTCCTGGACGAAGCAAACAGAGAAGCCATTATTGTAACGGTGTTTGACGCTACCCGAAGATCGCACGGGTTTGAGAACTCTGTTCGCCCGGCAAGTGTGAAACAGCCACGTGCTGGTTCCTCAGGCAATCCAACCTGGAACTTTGTAAAGGCTTTCCCAATGGCAGATGGCCGTCCAACGGAAGGTCATCCGGAGTATGACCCCAAATTCTTCTGGAAAAACCGAGATCCAAGACTTGCTGCTACTGTAGCTTATAATAGTGCTTTATACCCACTTGCGGGGGATGTGTTTTATCCAACTCCGGCGCAACGTCGCCAATGGACCTATGTGGCATCTACTGGCCAGCCAAATAATGTGGAGCAGGGTCAAAACACGAATACCGGTTTTTACCTGCGAAAAATGATCAACCCAAATGTTCCAACAAATGAACTGAATAGGACGCCTACCGATTGGATAGAGCTTCGGTACGCAGAGGTGTTACTGAACCTGGCAGAGGCAGCGAATGAAGTGGGTGTCATAGATGAGGCTTATGTTGAGCTGCGAGCAATAAGACAACGTGCCGGCATACAGGCTGGTGAAGGCAACTTTGGGTTAGCAGCTGGTATGTCGAAAGAGGCCATGCGCGATGCTGTAATGTTAGAAAGACAAATTGAACTTGCCTTCGAGAACAAGAGACACTGGGATTTACGCCGTCGTAACTGGTTTGCGGAACGCTTAAACGGTACAAGAAGAACAGGCATTCAAACAGTGTTAGATCTTGATAAAGTAATTACTGCGGCTAATATTCAGCCAACAGAAGCAGAATTAGATATGAGCGAGGAGCAACGGCTTGCCTCTATGCGCGCTAGAGCAAGAACTATTTTTGAATCGGAGATAAGGCCAAATACAGACTGGAGTGTCGAGACCAATCATGATCTTTATTTCAGTTTTGAGTTTGATGTGAATCTGGACGAAATGGACCTGAACTACAAGCAGCCACAGTACAATTTTTACTTTGTGCCTCAAGCGAACATAGACAGAGATCCAAAAGTTAAACAAACCATTAACTGGACAACCGGAGAAGAAGGGTTTGATCCTCTAGCTCCATAAAGTATTTCATTAACAAAGCAGAACAAATTAATGGTAGTTCTGCTTTGTTAATGAAAATAATTTTTATATTTAAATGATTATTGCAAAAGACAGATGCACTGGTTATAATCTGTTAAGAGTCATAATGGTTATTATGTATAGGTGAAGGTAGAATATAATTTTGCAGTATTCCATAATATAAAAATTTAAAGGTATTACAGCGGTATGTCTGTTATTTTCGTACCTGATTAATGAGTTTAAATAGATTTTTAACAATTAAATTTTCTAACTATGAAATTAAAAATTACAAAAAAAATTGCTGCTTCCTTCTTATTAGTGCTAGGGCTTTCTGGGGCTGCTTTTGCTCAGAATGAGGAGAAAGAGTTTTTTTTAAATCCTAAAGAAATTCCACCTCAAGAGCAGGGTTATATGCTAACTGGAGTGGTTAAGGATGGTAAAACTTTTAAAGGTTGTGGGGAAGGTGATAATGGTAATGGAACAGAGCATAATGCGCCTATACATAATGAAAATGGAGCTCAAGGAGGATTTACCTTTGAGCATGTTTCTATTATGACTCCTAATTGTAACGGTAAAGGTACTCCAGATCCTGGTTTTCCAACTGGATATATCCAATTAAGAGAGTTTGCTGAATGGCAAGCTTATGTAGATGAAATAGAAGGAGAATATACTATTAGTAATATTACTAGTGGACAGGTAACCAATATAAAAAGTTTAACTATTCTTGCCGGAAGTGATGTGAGCATTAATGCTAACAGATCCGTTGTATTTGGCGTTGAAGTTTCTGAAGATGGTGGTGAAACATGGGAATATTACATGCAGCAAATATTAAGAGACCAGGGAGGAAGAACCTATGAGTACACAGCTGGTGGAGACAATCCAAACTTTAATGCTATAGCCACTTTGTCGCAAGAAAAGCCCATCATGATTAGAATAATTCCTTGGAAAGGTACATTATCACAAGATAACAGAGGCCAGCGTTTAAAAGTTCATGGTGTGAAACTTGTTGCTACTGAGGCTGTTACATCCAGCAGAGAAGAAATTGCTAAGAATGAGCCTTTCTTTGAAATTGAGAAGAACTCTTTCATTGCCAAAAAAGAGGCACTAAAAGTGTATAATATGGTTGGAGCTTTAGTAGGAGCTGGTAAAAATGTAACTGTTCCAGGAAGCGGACTTTACATCGTTCGATCTGAAAACGGCCTATCTAGAAAAGTCTTCTTACAATAACATTATATTTTATTTACAGCATGGGCAGGTACAAACTATTGTTTCTGCTCGTGCTGTGAATTTATTTTCCTTTCTCTATTTCTTTTCTTTAAGTACAATTCATTGAATCCTACCAATGAATTATTAGGTTAAACAGATAACAGGCCGTAATGTACGGCTACAGTTAGCGAAGCATTACACAATGCTAATGAATATGCTTTTATTGCTGTAGTATTGCATGCTACTTAACCTAGACGTTTTATTCAGTTTTTCCTTTTGAAAGCTATTTTCAGTAGAATACTCATGCTTTCATCCTGCACAAACTACAGCACACTTCTTATTAGTGATTGTGGTAAAGTAGAAATAACAGTTGTAAAAACAACAAGTAAAGAACATATACTTATTGTCAACTTTTGCTGCTTGCTCTCGGATTCCTCATTAGTGGCCGCAGCATTAGGCAGAAAATAAACTATTGTAGGTGTTATAACGAACGGTAGTTTTTTGGGCAACCCTATATGATTCTAGTTATTCATGCAGCGCTGATCATTCTTTCAATAGTATTTATGCAGCCAAATGGTATCAATACGAACCCTAATATTATTCATAAACAAATCATTGTATAAATAGTCAAATACAATCTGAACATCATATAAGAATTATTTCAAACCTTTAATCTTTAAATTATGATTAAAAATTACTGTAATTTTTTTAAAGGAGCTGGTCTATTAGCATTTTTGTTGGTCTTCCTTCAACACAATGCCAACGCGCAAGCTACTCATCGGGTTTCTAATGCAGAAATCGATGGACTTAAGACCTTCTTACTAGATAAAACCCTCTATGCAGCAGGTGACATTGTGATGCTCGAGAGCGAGGGTGTTTATGAACTTACCACAACAGTAGATCTTCCACAATCTGTTACAATTATGGGTGATCCGGCATTAGCCACTCGACCTGTAATTCGGTTTACTGGTACAAGTGGTAGCTTTAGAGCACTGGAGAATAATATTTTGGTTTCGTTCAAAGGAGTGGATTTCAATGGTTACCAGTCTAACAATACTTCCAGAACAGATTATATTTTCCGTGGTGCTGCGACAGCAGTTACAGACCCTGCCGGAGGTTTGGCTACTACTTTCGACAAAATCTCAATTGAAGACTCTAAAGCATGGGGATTTAAGGGTGGAATTATGTTGAATAATAATGGTTTAAGGGTGCGTTGCAAAGAGTTTGTTCTAAACAATGTAGACTGGTCAGATATGATTGGTGCTTATGCTGTTAATTTAAATCAGAATGCTGTTGAGAACCTAAGAATAGCAAATTCCACTTTCCATAATATCTCTCAAGGTTTTATTAACAACCCATATTTTTCTGATGCAACTGCTTCTACACCAAGAACATTAGTTGTACCGCAAACTCTTTTGATTGAAAATAACACTTTTTATAAAATTTCTAATAACAGTGGTTCTTTCATACAAGTTAACGATCCAAAAGATGGCTCAGTTACGATGACATTCCGCAACAACATTGTAAGCACTTTATATGTTAATACCGGCAGACCATTTAGAATTGACCCGTTTGCAGGCACATTCCAGTTTACCAACAATCTTTTTCATGAGTTCAACACTGTTACAGAAGCGAATTCAAAAACTAATTTAGATGCAGTTGATAAAGAACAGACTAACGTCACAGTCACCAGCCCGGTTACAGAAGATCCAGGCTTTGCTGATCCTGAGAAAGGCGATTTTACATTAGCAGCAGGCTCCCCGGCCATAGCAGTAGGAGGCGACCCACAATGGTTACCTGCCGTTGAAGCCAGAGAGCACCGAATCAGTAATGCGGAGGAGAATGCTCTTAAAACGTTCATTGAAAATACATCACTTTGGAATCCTGGTGATATAATAGTACTATCAGGAGATTATACTGAGATAGGTTATATCAACATTACGCAAGATATCACTATTGTAGGTGACAGTGAGGGTGATTCTCGGCCGCTGATCACCTTCCATGGCGGTGGTTTCAGACCTGCGGCAGATGGACTAAGTATCACTTTGAAAGGCTTTGACATCAACGGCAAGACAATGGATGCTGAAAACAAAGAGGTGCGAGCAATGATCATTGACTATGGTCGGGACAACGCATTTGGTGCAGAATTGATCCATATTGAGGATATGCACGCCTACGGCCTGAGCAACGGTGTAGAGCTATATTTCAATCAGGGGCGTACTTATGAGAAAATTGTAATCAACAACGTAGTATGGCACGATATCACCAACTGGGTGTTCAATCCACGTATGAACGCTGTGAAGGACGTGATGATCACTAATTCCACCTTTTACAACGCTGGGGGGGGGATCTTCAACCCATATTTTACAAACAATAATAGACCTCAGGTAATCCAACAGAAGATTGTAGTAAGCCACAATACTTTCTACGACTTAGGTAATGCCAATAGAGGTTTGTTTCAGATCAACGACTCCCGTGATGGCTCTGTAACACTTACATTCACAGATAACATTGTTAGCACTATTAAGCAGCCAGAGAACTCACGTCCGTTTAACCTGCATGCAGAAGCTGGTACCTTTACACTTACTAACAATGTTATACATAACTTCGATGCTACAGATGAGGGTAAAAAGCAGTTTAATTATGTTGAGATAGGAAAACTGTCCAATGTAACCACCGATAACCAGCCTAAAACTGATGATCCAGGCTTTGCCAATGCCGCAGAAGGTGATTTTACCCTGCCTGCTGGTACTGCTCTGCTTACTGCCGGTACAGATGGTGGCCTCATAGGCGACCCACGTTGGAACCCAGGAAACGTTACCAGCACTGATCCTGAATTAGCTGTTGCTAAAATTGAAGTTTACCCTAACCCGGTTAAAGATATACTCTACATTAACTCTCCTGCTGCAGTAGAAGTAACTATTTACAACATCTCAGGAAGTGTGGTTATGAAAGGCTCCATCAACCGAATTGGTTCAATCAATATTGCCGCGCTAAAATCAGGCCTGTACATTGCCAGAATTGACTCTGGTAGCAAAGTGCAGTCAGTGAAATTAATTAAAGAGTAAAAATAGAGCTCTGTACTATTACCAATTTACATGGTTGATAGTACAGAGCTTTTTTAATTAAAATATATCTTATGAAGAAGTTGTTTACAGGATTAGTACTGTTTTTTACTTCCATTTTAGTTTCAGAAAGTTTTGCGCAGGAAGGCCAGCTTGCTTTTCCAGGAGCAGAAGGGTATGGAAGATATGCCTCGGGTGGTCGGGGTGGTCGGATTGTAGAAGTTACAAATTTGCTTGACCTAAACCGCGCTCAACGTGCTACTCCTGGCAGTTTTCGTGCCGCTCTGGCAACGGAGGGAGACGACCCTATTACAATAATATTTAGGGTATCGGGGCTGATAAATTTAGACACTGAGCTTAAGTCTAACAGATCGAATATGACTATTGCTGGAGAAAGTGCTCCTGGAGACGGAATTGCTATCAAAGGAAGCTCCGTTAAATTATCTGGCAGTAATTTGATTATCAGATATATGAGGTTCAGGCCAGGCGGAGACTTAGGTACACAAACTACGGCGCTTAACATTGAGAATGCTGAGAATTTTATCATCGACCATTGTTCCTTTAGCTGGGCTGTAGAAGAAACCATGGGCATGTACGACAACAAATACTCTACTGTGCAATGGAGTATTGTGAGCGAGGGCTTGTATGATGCCGGTCATGGAAAAGGCGTTCGTGGATATGGGTCGCAGTGGGGTGGCCAGTATGCTTCTTACCACCATAACCTGATTGCGCACCAAAATAGCCGCTCGCCACGCATTAACGGGAGCCGCTCTAATGATATTATTGCTTTAGTTGACTTTAGGAATAATATAATTTTTAACTGGGGAAGTAGAGGAGCTGTATACGGTGGCGAAAGTGAGATATTTTATGCGAATCCGGAAAATCCGGAAGAGAACATAGCTGGTAGCTTTACCAATATGGTGAATAATTATTATAAGCCGGGGCCCGCTACTCAAATACCGTTAGCTTTTGCAAGACCATCTTATGAGTCATTGCCAGATGCATTTAAAAGGTATAGCCAATGGTATTTTTCAGGCAATTACATGGACGGTATAACCGGAGGCATGAACGAAGACAATTGGTTAGGTGTAAATGTAGACCAAGTTGGCTCTATCGAAAACATTAAGACTGAAACAGAATTCGACTATGCAGGCGTAGAAACACATTCGGCTCGGGAGGCTTTTGAATTAGTGCTCGAGAAAGCCGGTGCATTATTGCCTAAACGTGATGCTGTAGATGCCCGAATTGTAGCCGAAACAAGAGGCGAGCTTGTACCAGGAGGAAAAAGAGGAACTGGCATTATAGACAATCCTTCGGAAGTGGGCGGTTGGCCGGTATTTGCTCAGGTTGACGGTCCTATAGACACTGATAAAGATGGTATTCCAGATGCTTGGGAAGTTGCTAATGGTCTAGACCCTAATAACCCGGAGGATGGGAAAACAATTACAGAAAGTGGCTACTCTAATCTGGAAACCTACCTGCATGCCATATTGCCCGGCACAGTTACCAGCTCAAAACAGGAGCATGCCGCAGAAGATTACGAAGTTTATCCTAACCCGACTTCTGATAAGATCAACTTTAACAGCTCACAACGAATTCTTAAAGTAGAACTCTATGATCTGACAGGAAAAGTAATTTTGACAAAACAAGACATAGGTGCTACTCAAGACAATTATCTAACTATCGGTAATCTGAAAGCAGGATTTTATATTATGAAAGCATTCTTCCAAAATGGTGCTACTGCTGAAAGAAAGGTAATTAAACAATGAAATTAAAGAATCATCTAAACACAGGCATATTAACTTGCCTGTGTTTTTTACTGTTGGTAGCTCCAGCAGTTCAGGCTCAAGTATTTAGATACGTTGTGGCTAAAGATGGCTCTGGCACTCACACCAGTATTAAACGTGCTGTTGATGCTGTGCTGACAAATAGGTCTACCCGCACACTCATTTTTGTCAAAAACGGAATTTACGAGGAGAAAATACACATTCCATTCTCCAACATCAGCCTCATAGGCGAAAGCCGCGATGGCGTTATTGTAAGTTGGGACGACTACAGCGATAAGCCTGGAACAAACATTTCAACCGCCACCTCTTACACCATTTGGGCAGCCGGAGACGACCTGTACATGGAAAACATGACTGTGCGCAATACAGCAGGCAACGTGGGGCAGGCAGTAGCTATCCGTACCACNCTGGAACAAACATTTCAACCGCCACCTCTTACACCATTTGGGCAGCCGGAGACGACCTGTACATGGAAAACATGACTGTGCGCAATACAGCAGGCAACGTGGGGCAGGCAGTAGCTATCCGTACCACCGGCGACAGGCAAATATATAAAAACTGTAAGTTCCTAGGATTCCAGGATACTTACTATGCTCATTCCAAGCGCCAGTATAACCTCGATTGTTATGTAGAAGGTGCCACCGACTTTATATTTGGTGATGCCACTACCGTGTTTGAAAATTCTGTAATAAACTGTGTAGAGGGCGGCCAGTATATCACGGCTCACAACGATACCAAGCTTATCTCTAAAACTGCCGATGATAAGAATTTCTACCACGGCCTGCTTTTCCTCGATTGTACTGTAACAGCCAACGAAGGGGTGCCGGCCAACAGGTATTTCTTAGGAAGGCCTTGGGGAGCACCTGGTTCTACGGCCTTCATCAATACGAAAATGGGCAACCATATCCGGAGCGAAGGCTGGTCAGAATGGAATAACAGCAACCATTTAAATGGAACCTTTGCAGAGTTTCAGAGCAGAGATTTAGCCGGTGAGTTACTCGATGTGAGCCAGCGCGTTGCCTGGAGTGAGCAGTTAACAGCAGAAGCAGTGGAAACTTACTACAACCTCGATTATTTCCTGAAGAAGGATAACGTAGTGTGGAACCCGCGTTCGGCTGCTGAAGGCCTTGCTGCCCCTGCCGCCCTTACCAGTAATCTATATGCTCTCACCTGGGGGACTGTAGAGGGGGCCAAAGGTTATGTCATTACCAGAAACGAGGCAGTAGTAGGTTTTTCCGAAACGAACAACTTTACAGATGTTCAGGTTGACCCTACCATTGAAAATACCTATTCTGTGCGGGCAGTTTCCGATAACGGGAATTTGAGCCCAAACTCAAGCGAACTGAAAGTCCAATCTACAGTTACTACTGTTAAAGACCATGCTGTTCCTGCTTTTTTAGTTACCATAGAAAACCGTAAGGTCATTTCGTCTGAAAAGGTTGATGTAGAAGTCTATACCTTGTCGGGTAAAACTGTTAAGAAGCTTAAAAACACCTTACAGGTTACGCTGGATGGTTTGGCAGACGGAGTGTATCTGGTAAAACTTATAAACAGGAAGGGAGAAGCGGTGGTAAAAAAGTTATACTTGGGAGCTAAGTAAGGCTTTACAAATAGCCTCTCATCTACTTCTTAAATTTTTCAAATGAAAAAGGCCTCCCAGAGGCCTTTTTCTATTTAAGCCTTCAAGGCATCTCCAGCAAAAAGGAGCTTAAAGCGCAGCATCCCTCTCGCCACCTTAAACACAGCTACATTTTAAAGCAAAGTGTTAAGAGTTAAAAGTTACCTTATTCTCCCAACTAGCCATTCAAAACCAGCAATCAACAGTCATCAAAAGCCATTATAAGTCAGAAGAGGTGGTTTTTTAGATGGATTTTAGTGGAGGCCGATTCGTGTGGCGATCTTGTGTGCGCACTCGCGGACGACGCTGTTGGTCTCCTCTGGTGAGATGTCCTCGTTGAACTCGGTGGTGAGGATGGAGACGGCCAGGACGGCGACCACGCCTGCGCGCTCATCGCCTATGGGGGCGACGATGTCGGTGACGCCCCTGGAGAGTTCGCTGTCCTCGCCGTGCTGCCCGGTCTGC
>NZ_JBLIQL010000045.1:0-14429 GCF_047525655.1 Pontibacter sp. 13R65 | reverse complement strand
TACCGTGGCAAGAGTGTATGCGCACTTTGCCACGGTACAGCAACAGGACGTGACCATAAAAATAATATTTAACCGATCCTACTATATCTAGGCTTCCTGGGACCAAGCCCAAGGACTATAAACCTACAATCGTGCTGTTCTGCCACTAGCTCCTTTTTAGCTCAGGCACTGAAGCATAATGAAGCTTTCATGATTGTACTATAACAATTATGCTGTGTTATAATACAAATAAGTTATATTATTCTGCTAAAAATGGAATCAATACGGCCGTCTCTGTGTCTGTCTTGTAATTTTTAGCCGAAGTTGATTTTCATAGTTCTAGATTAGTTTTAGTCGGTATGATAGGATGGCCGGTGGCTGCCCTCATCTTTTTAATACCCCTCCGGAAAGTGCCCTTAACCCCGCAACGGACAGTTATCAGCCAAAGTAGCATATTGGAAGCGCATATTCCTTCCCAATAAGAATTAAAACATGACCTTTCTCCTCTCTTATTTGGAGAGGGTGTACCTGAGGATCCGTATGTTGCTCAATGTTGCCACAGACACAGACTTTATTATGGAGTTGGCCCTGTATTCTGCGTTTAGCAGAATATCACCTAAATCTGTAGCGCTAAGAGAGCCCTTTCACGGGACTGCAGATCCATAGCATTGAATATGGTGACCTAAAGATATTCACAGCCTGTGTTGGCTACTCCGGAAGAAAGTTGTATCTAGTCTCTCAAGCTACTTCTTTTTCTTCCTCAGCAGGTGCTTTCCGTTGATGTAGAGGCCGACCTTGGCCTGCAGCGGGTGCAGGTAGGGCGTGCGGTCGTGTTGGTGCAGCACGTTGTACTGCACGAGCGCGTAGCCCTGCACCTGCTTGAACAATGCGTAGCTCTTGCCCACTCCCACTGACAGGCCCTTCACCCACTCCTGTCCTATGGTCTCGGCCTGAGTGGTCGCGTCTGTGCGGGGGACGGGGGAGCTTAGGTCCTCGTAATGCAGCCGACCGAAGAAGCCCTGCTTCACCTCGAAGTCGGAGAAAGCGAAGTAGCCCAGCACCCTGTCATGGGTACCCACAGACCAAGGTTTCCGCTGCACGTCGAGGCTCAGGCGGTACTGGAAGCCGGCACCTACAGAGAGCCTTTCGGTGAAGCGCCAAGCCAGGTTAGGACCCAGGTCCAGGAAGTATACCTCCTGTTTGCCCAGCTGCCAAAGCGTGCCTAGCACTACCCGCTCCTGCCAGGGCTTGTCCCCCATCGGCTGCACCTTCAATGCGCCTCTCGGCAGGTCCTTCACGCTTCCCAACTTCTCCACCCGGCTTTTGTATCCTTCCAGGTCCGGCACCTCTTGGCTTAGCCTCTCCTGCTGCGTGGTCAGGTAATCCGTGGCTACTTTTCCGGCCTCCTGCTTCAGGTTCTCTTGTAGCTCCTCCAGATCCGGCAGCTTTTGTAGCTGGCTCAGCTCCGGGAGCTCGGGTACCTGGGCCATTTTTTGCATGTCGGCGAGGCTGCCTCCGGCACTGTTGCCTGCCGCCTCCAGCCTGTCCAGCGCTTCCTGTGTTTGTTCTTGCCTGAGCTGCTTTGTGAGTTGTTCCTTTGCCTGCCCAATTTCCTGCTCCAGCTTGCTTTCTGCCTCCTGCAGCTGTGCCTGTACCTCTTCCTGCTTTAGGAGGGCCTGCAGCAGGCTGTCGGATTTCTGCGCCAGCAGGGCCGAGTCCGGGTACTGGAACTGCAGACTGTCCAGCTTTACCTGCAAGACGGCCATTGAATCCGGGATTGCCTCCTGGCGGGACTGTAGGCTATCCTTTTGCTGACGCAACTGTTGCAGGAGCCTTTCTGCCTTTTCAATACCCTTATGTAGGCGTTCCTGCAGATCCCTTTGTTGGGCTGAGGCGGCAAAAGGAAAAAGCAACAGGAGCAATGTGCCGATGCAGACGCTCCTTTGTATTTGACATAGCAAGCTTGTCCCTCTTACTGTTCGTAAGGCTGTTCTCTCATTCATGGCAGTTGCTGTTTCTTTATGGGTGCTTTTGATGCAGGTATTGAATTTATGGGGCGAAGGCTTAGTCGCAGGGTGGAAATGAATATACCGATTTTCTTCAATGCTTAACTATCCTCTACAGCCTATTAGAATTTATGTTTTACATAATTAACACAAAAGGTTCTTATGTAAAGATTTTAAAAAGCAGCCAGCTTTGACAGCCTGACTCTCAGGCTCCTCCATGATATCGAGCAGTTCGAATCCCGCTTTTCCTGCCAATGAGTTTTCCTTTGGTAGCGGCTTTCACTACCAAAGGAAAACTACTAAAAATCAGAAGCCCGTTCGTAAAAGATGAGCTTCTGATAATTTGCCGAACTGTCGCCAGTCTGAAGATTGACTACTATTATTAGTCATAAGTCCTGCTATGCGAAAACTTGCACTAAAGGAGTATGGAATAAGGTAAGGCTACAAGCCTACGATTGCAGGAGCACACTTATTTATTATCACACACAAGTAAATCCTCTTCACGCAAATTGCTACTTCTATAATATAAATCCTTTGAGGCAGTGATCTTATTATTTGAATAAAAGACCATTTTACTACTGTTTTGCAAGTTTACCTCAACATAATTACTTTCAAGAATAGATTTTGCTGGCTCAACAAGCGTTTCTCCTATAAATCCAACTGGTAGGCTTGCAACATTATTTTTAATTCTAAAGGCAGATATCTTATCAAACCTATGAAAGTCCTCTACATTAGAGTAGTCTAGGTCAATACAAGCTATAGCATAAGTTCTCCCTCCTCTACGTATTTTATGTATTTCAATTATCCTACCTTTGTAGCTCATGTTACCATAAACATCTTCTATAGAATTCCTCGCTTCTGAGGATAAATTATCAGAGTGATGGCTAAGAAACACTACACCCATAACAAAAGCAGCAATAAAAAACATTACTACTCCAACAACAATTTGTAATGACAATTTCAAAATCTTATGGTTTTATAGTTAGTGCGAAAGAAAGTTACTAGCTCTATCAATAATAGACCTTTGATTAGTTGGAACTGGTTTAGTTAAAAGTTTTAAGGATCCCATATGTGCCTCTGCTGTAACACTTCCTCCACCTAAAAATCCTATTTGTGGTCCTACAGAGACAGATAAACCCACTGAGAACTGTCTCCAAGTACCATCTTGGGAAACAGAATATTGTCCACCAATAGTAGCTCCACCTATAATAGGTTGAAACGATGCTGATGCCCCGCCACCAAAATAATTACCAGCAAAACCATCTGGATTGTTCGTTTCCGGATTATTATTAAAAGCAACAAACCAGCTTCTCCCAGCACCAATAGAGGCTTCTACTGAGGTTGTAGCCTGGAGTTGTCCTTCAACACCAGCATAATCATACCAATAACCGGCATAATCACCACCTAAAAACATTGTAGAAATCATATAAGCATCATAATTTGTTCCTACTGCAGCTGTAGCAGTAGTTGATAAAGTGGATTGATAACCGATCGCTACATTTGAAAGATCTGTAACAACGTGATTTCCATTAAAATCAATATTTGATTGAAGGGATATATCAACAAGGTCAGTTTTTACGGTTACACTGGAATTATTTTCCCCGTTGATAACAATATCATCCAACATCCCATTCGGGTCAATCCTAAGAATCGGGTTATTCTGTACATAATTATAAGGAGACAGCCAGCTTCGTTGCTCTGCCATTGGGTCCACCACATGCCACCTTCCGATTTGGGCATCATACATCCGGGCCCCATAATCCAGCCAGTTGAGGCCCAGCTCGGTCTGCTTCTCCTTTCCGTTGTACTGGAAGAGGTGATCAGGGCTGCCCTGCTGCTCTATCCCCACGAGATTCTGTCCCCAAGGGTCGTAGTGGTTCTCCTGGACTAGCATCGGGCTAGCTACCATGATGCGCATGTCATCCATCCATACATCCTCTGCGCTCTCATTGGCAACATATACTTCCGCATAACCATTCTGCGCAGCCACATACATCAGCTCCAGCTGTTGCCACTCCCCTTGCGCCTCCCGCGCCAGGGGCTGATAGCCGCTCTCCACATAGTTAGAGTCGGCATCGTAGACAATATAGCGAATATACGCCAAAGGAGCACCCTTTGCCTTCTGTACGGCCTGCGGCACCAAGGCCACCCCGGCCCCCAACAGCGGCAGCGCCTTGGCTTTATTGCCACCTTCCCCGCCGATGGTCACGCCTGCCGCACTAGAGGCTAGCCAGGAGGCCAGGCTGAAGGCGACACCTTTCTTAGCCTCCTGCTCATAAAGCCCGAATACCTCGGCCTTGAGGCTATCTCCTTTGTGCAGGGACACCCGCTTCAGGGGGCCCAGCGGCTTGCCGCGCCCCACGCCCAGGAGTGCCGCATGGCTGCCGGTGCGGGCATGCACCCGGTCCTGGTGGCGCGTCTCCCCTACGTTCTCGAAGGACTCCTCCTCCACCATGGCCCGCATCGTCTCCATTGTCGCGAAGCCGGAGAAGTTTTGCGGTTCTGCAAAGGATACGCGCAGGTTCCCCAGGTGGTCCTTGAGGTGGTACTCATAGCGCCATTTGTTGTCAGCGAGCGGCTCGTAGAGGGCCCGCCCCTCCGGCGTATGGGCGAAGAGCGCTTCTGGGCTGTAGACGAATAGACCGCTGTAATTGGTTACCACGGCCGCCTTGCCCGGCTCCTGCACCGTTTTCCGGATCTTCTGGCCTGTGGCCGTGTAATCGAAGGTAATATAGCCCTTGGCCGGGCCAAAGTCAACCTTCTGCGGTAGGTTCAGATGATTGTAGCTGACGCTGACGATCCCCTTGTTGTCATCCCGGGTCATGTTGCCGTTGGCGTCATAGCCGTACTCCCAGGTGGTCGCGTTGCCAGCCGCATAGGTCTTCTTTACTCCATTGTCGCGGAAGTCGCCCGCCGGGCCCACCACCGTACTCTCCCCGTCGTTAACCGTAGCCAGGCGGTTGCCCTCGTAGGCGTAGGTTAGGTTGTCCACCATGCCGTAGGTGCGCCCCGTGTTGGTGTAGGCCTGGCCTGTGCGTAGGCCGCGCCGCTGCAGCCTCAGGATGTTGCCGTTGAGGTCGTAGTTGAGGCCCTGCACCGTGTACCAGTCCACCTCCGTGCCGTTCAGGGCGCGGTACTTAGCTGTCTTGAGCCGGTTGAGCTTGTCGTAGGTGTAGGCGTAGCCGCGCTGCTTGCCGCCGTCGGTCGTGGTGGCCCAGAGCATCTCGGCGATGTTGCCGTTAAACTGTGCGGTGCCGCCTAGCCGCATGCCCGCCTCATAGCCCAGCTCCAGGCCGAACAGGTCCCCCGTGTCATCATTTCGGACCCCGTCGTTGCTCAAGGTTGTGTTGTTGATGCTGGTGAGCCAGCCCCGGATATTATAGCGGGTATCCACGCTCTGCAGGAAGCTGCCCCCATTATCCCGGCTATGCAGCTCCTTGTCCACCAGCTGCCCCAGCTCGTTGTAGCTGTGGCGGGCCAGCAGTACCTCGGCCTCGTTGTCCATGCGTTGCCACTGCTCCTTTAGGCGGCCCATGTGGTCGTACTTCATTTCATTTGCCACCGTGCGCGTCACCCCGTTTGCCCGGTGTTGCAGGCGTGTCTTCAGGGGCTTGCCCACAAAGTCGTACACGGTGCTGGTCCGGTCCAGGCCGTCCAGGTGGTTGTCGGCGATGGTCTGGATGGGTCGGTACTTGCTGTCATAGTAGGTGACCGCCGTGAGCCACCGCTCCGTCCCCACCATCCGGGTGCGGGTGCCGGTCACCTGGCCCCGCACCCGGATGTTCAGGTCCTCCTGTGCCTGCCCCATGGCCGTCTCCGCCGCAAAGGTGTGGCCCGAGAGCACGTCATGGCCGTAGTGGTCATAGAAGGTCTGGGTCAGGGGCTCGCATTGGTTCGGGTCCGAGGGGAAGCTTCTTAGCTCATTCACGGCCGACGCAGGACCTATCTTGGCCGTGAATGAGCTTCCCCCCTCCGGCGAGAAGGAGAAGCCCGGCAGCAGCGTGATCGACTGACTGGCCTGATAGACAGAAAACCCGTCATAAGCGCTTGACTCAATGGTCTCCCCCTGCCGGACCGTGCGCGTCTCCATCGGCCCATCCGCCACATTACCGCCGTTGCTATCAAGGAAGCTGTCTAGCTCCGCCTGCATCTGCTCCCCCGTCAGGATTTCCCCAGGACGGTAGATGCCCGTCTCCACCGCCCGCCCGAGGGCATCATAGCGGGTGTACCCCCACTCATTTCTTTCCCGCTGCGCCGCGTCCTGCGTGAGCACCGGCTGGTCAAGCCTGTCGTAGATGATCTCCACCGGCCCGGCCCCCGGCACCTGCTTTTCGATGAGCCGCTTTCGCCCGTCGTAGGCGTAGCGAAAGCACCACTTGGAGATGAAGTCTTCCGTCAGCCGAATATATCTAAAGAAGGTGTAGGCGAACCGGCTTGCTGGGATAGGCGTCTCCTCCACCCCGCCCGGCAGCCGCCACTTAACGGCTAGATTATCTCCCCCTTCCCCTTGCTTGTGCAGCGCCTCGATGTAGTAGCGCTTGCCCGCCGCCAATTGGATGGGTGTTGACTGCTGCGCCAGGGACTTGTCCCACTCCCGCGGATATGTCCAGTCATTGACAAAAGCTATTTTTCTCTTCTGGCCCGGGTTGTCTGAGGTGCTCAGCCACAGCTCCGACTCGTCGTCACCGGAAATCCAAAAAGTGTAGGTACCAGTGGTCGGTGCCACTAGATAGCCGCTGATTCGCTGCCCATAGTTATGGCCAACATTTGTGAGCGTCTCGAAGGAGTTCAGCTCCGCTGAGACGCTGGAAGGAACTTGCCTCAGGTCCAGGTCTTGCAGCAGAGATCCAGGCACATCGGCCCAATGCTCACGCCAGATTCTGCCGCTGCTGCTGTTGCTGGGCGGGTAGACTGCAGCAGGCGGGATCACCAGCCGCAGGTTGCCCAGCTCGTCGTAGACATACTGTGTCTCAGCGTAGCCGTGGACCTGCGTGCCTGTCACGCTGCTCGCCTCCTGCGCCTTGCGCAGCACCACCCGCCCTTGCAGGTCCTTGTACTCCACCGTCAGGCCCCCCTGCTCGTCCTTGACCTCGGTCACATGCAGGGTGCCAGGCCAATAGTGCCTGCGGCTGAAAATCTCGCCCGTGACAGGGTCCATTTCCCAGAGCCGCACCTCCTCCAGTATGTTGGTGCGGAAGGCACTCTTTATGGTGTTGCCGACAGCACTGCCGGCCACCGGTTTCCAGGCAGTTCCTGGCGCGCCCTGCTCCACCACCCGGTTCAGGGGTGAAGGCTCGTAGACGGGCACGGCATAAGGGGCCGCGTCCTTGGCCACGTTGGGAAAAGCCGGCGAAGAGGGGCTGTAGAAAGCCGTCTGCTCCGTAGGAGCTGCTTCCCTGAACCTGCCGGTGGCAGCGGCGGTGTAGGGCAAGTACTGCTTGTCCTCCCGCCCGAAGGCGTCGTAGGTCACCGGCGTGACCACGTCCCGCAGCGTAGGCGAGCCCTGCGTCACCACCGTCTGCACCTGCCGTCCGAGCCCGTCGAAATAGGCGGCCTCCCGGACAGCATCCTCCGGGCCGAGCGTGTTGATAGTGACTGGGTCCTTCTCCCCCGCCTTCTGCACCGTCCAGGTGACGATGCGGTTGCGGTTCTCTGCCATGTCGCGCGAGATGCTCACCTGGGCCTCGGCCCAGGCCTGCACCCCGGTGGCCGTGGTGGCCGTCACCTTGTAGGCATGAGGGCCGGGAGGCATAAAGCTCACCTCCGCCCCGGCCGTCCGGGCTAGGCCGGGGCCCTCGTCCCACTGTAGCTCCGGCAGGATGGACGCGCCGGACTCGACCCAGCTCGCCCCCCCACGGAGCTGCAGGTGCCTTCCCCCCACCTCATCCAGGGCCAGCAGCCCGAGGCCCTCGTCCAGGCGCCAGTAGGCGGCCAAGCCGGCCTCCCGGCCTGTCAGCCCCTTGTTGTGGCGCTGTGCGAGGTCCCAATCAGAGAGCGCGCCCCGCCAGATCCTGACCTCATCCAGGTAGCCTTGGAACGAGTTGCCCATGTAAGTGGAGGGGTGCACATAGGGCTGGCTGGTGACTAGGCCTGCTCTTACAAAGGAGCCGTTGATGAACAGGTGGGGCTGTTTGTTGCGATACACCACCGCCACATGGGTCCAGCCCGAGAGGGTTCCCTGCCACACCAGCACCGGCGGCATGAAGTTTTCCCCGAGCTCATAGACGCTCACCCCGTTAGTGCCCACCGAGAATCCAGCCCCCACGTGGCCGGCCTCCCAGGCCAGCACCCCATGCACAGGGAAGATGGCATAACGTTGATTATATACCCCATCGATGCCGCTGGTCGCCTCCGCATCCACCTCATGCGTGGCAGTGGGATACACCCAGGCCTCCATCGTGAAGTTGTTGACGAGCCCGGCCTCCAGGCTGGCCTCCTGCCGCACGTCACTTACCCGGGCCACGGCATCCAGCCCGTCGAAGTAAAGCCCCTTGCCCGCGGCCCTAGCCGTGGCGCTCAGCCTGGCGGTCTCCCCCAGCGGCACGCTGACAGGGGGGGCTGAGACGGTTGGCATGGTCCTTACCCCCACCGTCACCGTCCGCGTCTCATAGCAGCCATTGCCCCGCTGCCCCGTCACGGTGTAAACCGTTGTCGCGCTCGGGGTGGCTATTACCTGCGCCCCCGAAGTGGCGCTGAGCCCGTCCGCTGGGGACCAGCTGTAGCTGCTTGCCCCGGAGGCCGTCAGCACGACAGGCTCCCCTGGGTTCACCGTCGCCGTCTGCCGGCTCACCGACAGCGTAGGGGCGGGGCCCGTGCCTACCGAGAGGGCGTATGTACCTGAGTTGGTGTCCCAGCCCTCAACCACCACAAAGTAGTCGCCGGCCGGTAGGCTCGTGCGAAGCGAGGCGTTGGGGCCGCCGCAAAGGGGGCCGTTGTCGTCGTTGCTCGCCGCTAGGCTCCCGTCCGCCCGCAGCACGTAGAGGTATGTGTCGAAGGTCGAGCCACAGGTGGAGGCTGTCAGCTCCGTGGCCGCCGTCAGCCTGAGGCGGTAGAACACCTCGTCGCTCGGGTAGCCGTAGCTGTTGCCGTAGCAGTTGGAGGCTGCATTCGAGCGCGTGTCGCTGTAGGACCCGTTGCAGGCGCCCATCGTGCCGATCTGGATCGGGTTGGCCATCGTGGCCCCCGCCGGTGAGGTCGTGCAGCCTGACAGGGCCGTGACCGAGAAGGTACTTATCCCTGCCCCGGAACTGGTTTTTGTTTTTTTCGTGGGGGCACTGGCCTGATTTGCCTCTGTCTCTTTTTGAAGGAACAGCTTCTCCATCTCCGCTTTCTCCTGCCAATAGCCATAGTAAGGCCGGTCCTGACCATACGCGCCTGGAGAGAGAGAGACTGACAGCAGCAATAATAACAAGATTGAGCATGACAAGTATGAGAGTTTCTTATTAAACCCTACGAGGCATTCCACCGCTGCTCTATAAGCCAATGAACAGATCTGTTTCATTTTTCTTTTAATGTTACTGCCCCTGAAAGTGATACTCATACTTCTTAAGGATATTACCCTCACTATCCTTCACCAAGTAAAGCCGGCCAAATGTGTCATACTCATAGTAAGTGGTTTGACCATTGGTATCGGTGGCAGAGGTCATGCCTACTAAAGGGTCATAGGCATAGGTCGTCATTTGCGCACCTGCCGGGTGTATCCTTACCTCGTCAACATTACCAGAAAGGGTAACTACCCCACCGCTGTATTCTTGCTCATGGTAGACCCATTTCCCGTTCTCTAGCCCCCAGTATGACAACCTGCTGTTCAGGGCAGGAGTGAACCCTGAAGGTGGTACAAACTCAAATCCATTTATATATTTAGTACCAGCCTTTGCCTTAACATCACTGCTACTGTTCGGATCCTCCTCAAAACCGTTATAGTAGATTTGCTCCTGTCTAGCATTTATCACTTCCGCCACAGGAAAAATATTGGAGTACCCCCAAACATAGGAGCGAACGGGGCCTGACTTGAACGACTGTTCTAATAATCTACCTTCTTTATATTTATGGAACTGAATGCGAACATCGTATAGGTCGTCAAACAGAAATGCCCCTCCATTGACACTGGATGCACTAAAAGATGCAAGTGGAGTAGTCGGCTCTAAGGCTAGCACCTCCTTTACTGTAGGCAAGTCAGTGTTATAGGTGTAAAGTAACCCACTTGAGTACTTGCTGCCGCTTCCGCCCTTTGTCATCATTTCCTTATAAGTTTCAACAGGCTTAACAACATGGGTTTGTTGCAATAACTTTATTCCCTGTGATCTTGAGTCTAAGCCTGCTACGTCTGCCAAAGGAGTATAGTCCTGAGGGTATTTATAGTTGGTGATGAGTATGTCGCCTTTCGATGTTTCCGTCTTTAACTTTATTACCTGATAATGCCCGTTGGTTTTGTCGTATTGATACTCCTGAGAAGTCACAATGCTGTTACCAGAGTCATCTAAAGAGAAGTCTTCAACTTTCTTCAGCATATTACGGTTTATAGGAATGGCAAAATGGTGTGCGTAAATATTAAATAGCTGAGAGGCCTGTGTTAGTAACTTTGATAGTCCTTGGTTAAATAGCATTTGCCAGACTGTCTCCACGTTTTCGTCCGTGTAATGATATTTCTTTTTGCGTACCAGACTATAATTCTTGCCAGCATATTTATAGTAATTCTCCTCACCATAATCCTTGCCAGCATATTTATAGTAATTCTCCTCTTTGAGTTTCCCTCGAAAGCCTGAAGGGATTTCAGGAATAGGAGCAGGTACCGGGTTCGCTATTCCCATAGACGTCAATCCGCCTCTCAACAACATTGTGTTAATGTTAAGACTTGGTTCTGCATGATACAGATATTCCATTGCTCCACTTTCCCCTTCGCTTGATTGCTCAGTTACCAGGACTTTCTCATAGCCGTAGTAGGGTGAGCTTCTCCCGTCACTGAAGTTGTATATGGAATGGCCATGCCTGTACATATGGGCACTATTATGCTCCTTAATCATTCCTTCCCAATAATTAACCCAGCTACCGTCTCCCTCGCTAGATTCATAGATAGGATCTGCATCCCTTACTCCATCAAAATATGCATAGTTCTTCACCATGCTTTTACCGCTAACGGGGTCAAAGCTCTCTGATTGGCTTATCCGCAAGCCACCGACATAATATGTCTTTTCGACCTGCTGGCTTGTCCAGCTTGCCTTAGGGATATACAGCTGCCGGCGGATCTGCAGGCTATTGAAGAAGCTCGACGGTGCAGACTCATATGATATGTTATAGTTTCCTGGCTCAAGAACGAACGATGAATCGACAAGCCTCTCTGTCAAGTTGCCGTTGGAGGCGAGGGGTATACGCTTCAGGACATAGTTGTTTCTCCTCAAGACTATCTCCAAGAAAGAGCCACTGGGGTAAGGGCGAGGCATGTTACTGCTATTGAATGATTCTATTACTAGCTTCTTCCCATTCCACTCAGATCCTACTGTAAAGTTCCCGCTTGCGTCAACAAAGCCTGGCGATATGTTAATCTCACTGGAACCCCATGCTTTGTACAGGCTAGAGTATTCTTCTTTGAAAATGATCTCAGCGTCAATTCGCTTATATTGGTTCGTTTCATATTTAAAGCTTGAGCTTCCTCCAGTAGGATATTTTATGCTAGTGAGGACACAGGCCTGCATATTAGCAGGGTTAGCATTCCTATTAGCTCCGGGATAGTATTGGCTAGTTGGGAAGATAGAGAGTCTTACATTGCTTGGAGGCAACAACATGTTGTTGTTTGCCCCATTGTAATAGCCCCAGTGATCTATCGACAAAGACAGCTTCGAGGGAAGTTCAAGTTTGTCATTGTATGAGAAGGTGTGTTTTCTCTCTACCGCAAGGCCCGCGGGATCAACCTCTGAAACGCTGTTTAGCCTCAAGCGCTTTGTCATGTTATCATCATACTGAGGGTAGGCATTCTTGATCTGAAGATGAGCATTCCGAAACTCAATGTTACCCAAGGTGCCTAACGTTGACACAAAATAGGAGCTGTTGTCAAACTTTACTTTTCTAACAAGCTTGTCGTCTCCACCCCTCTGTCTCACCTCTACCGCAGTAAGCCGCTTTGCACCCTGTAGGTCAAGACGATCAGAAGAATAAATAAAGCGCATATAGCCTGAGCTAAAGTGAATCTTGTCAAGATACACCTGCTCGTAAAGGGAATAAGAAGGCGTTACCTTGTCTGTAATTTGCTGTGTGTAAGGCGATATCATGCCTACAAGGTAAGTCTCAGAGAGCGCTGGCAACGGCTTTATAAACTTCTTATTCTCATATTGGTACGTAAAGTTAAGCTCTCCATAGATTGGGGACTTTACTTTTGTCAGGTGCCATGTATTGAGATTCTGCAGACCATAATTAGGATTCGCTTCATTGATCGGGCTGTTGCTTGCGTAGTAGAACTGTCCCTGAGTAAAATAGTATTGAATGCCTTGTTCATCTGTAACTTTCCAATTTGGATAATTACCATTCTCTATGAGCTCGATTTTGATGCTACCATCCCCTAAAACTACTGGTTTAAAGGAGTTATCGAAAATAAACTTATAACTCTTCTCCCCAATAGTAATAATGTACAAGTCAGAAGAAAAATCAGGGGCAACAGCATTATGCGGATCCTGCCCAAAATTGAAATAAAAATAATATTCTTTATCCGCTCCGTTTTTGGTAAGGTTCAAACCCGTAACTGCTGTTACTATTGTAGGGTTCTCTGTGGAGTTGTACGGGAAAACTTTTTTGTCGCTATCCCACAGGTAATAGCGTTCGCTAACACTCATTAAAGGAGATTTTTTTCCAGTGATCATGCTTGGGGGATCTGGCATGCTAGTATGGTCATTTAAAAACCCAACCGGGAAATCAGGCTTACCCCGTGTAACACTTACGATTGTCCCCCCTCCGCACAATGCCCAGCCAAGCCCTACCTCGCTTGCGTCTTCCTTTACCTTGATTCCACCTGAATGATATTTAATGGATACAGGCCACGTCAGGTTACCTTCATCAATGGTGTAAATCGGAATAGTGATATCAGCGACACCAGTAAAGTAATCAACTGGAACGAGACCAAACTTCCCCAGCGCGCTGACATCAGGAGGTGGAGGAACCAAAGGGGTAAGCTTTAAATCCTGACTTTGCCCAAATCGCAAAATCACCAGTAAAAGGAGCAAAAACATAAATTTTTTACTTCCTAATGCAGAAAACAAATTGTCAAAAAAACCAAATCTCATAATGAATATTTGTAAAGCTGTAAGGGCAAAATGGTGCTTTGGGTAACATAGGTATTTAGTGTGCCTAAATTAAGTTTGGCTCATAGATTACCTGGTAATTGTTGTGCTATGGTTGATTGTTTGTCTCGGTAATTTTCCTGCCTGCCCGCTTTCCTTGCTTTTTCTCAAGCGCCTCAAGACGCTTGAGCAGCTCGATCTGGTGGAGCGTGAGCTCCTCGACCTTCTGCAGCAATAGGATGTTGAAAGCACCCACATCCACCCCCTGCTCCTCCATTTGAGCGGCAGGAGCTATTCCGGGCAGGTGCCGGTGCTCCTTGACGAATCTCTCCGTCTCCGCCAAACTCGGCAGCGCATAGTCCGGCTCGAACACGAAGTCAGCCCCCGCGTTCACCGTCACCTTCACCTCCCGAGCATGAATGTCACCAGCCACCGTCAGCTTGGCGTCCGGAGAGGAGGTGCCGATGCCCACGTTGCCTCTGTCCGGGGCCAGCACCAAGGAACCCAGGTGCGAGTAGCCCCCCTCATCCACCAGCTCCGCCCGGATGATGTCCTTCTGGGCCTCCCCCAGACCGCTGCCGTGTGTCTCCTTGAAGGCCCACACTGCGGTGTTCTTGTGGCGTCCGAAGAGGATATCGGGAGACCACCAGTGCATCCCGTCAGAGTCGTAAGCAGCGGGGTTGCGGAAGTTAACCAGCTGGCCCACGAAGGCGTTGTCCTTGCCCCCCACCCACACCAGGGCCTCGGCCGGGTTGCCGTTGTCATCGGCAACCGATCCTCCGCCCACCTGTAGCCTGGCCCCCGGCGAAGTCACACCTAAGCCAAGCCGGCCGTCCATGGTGACGGTCAGCGGCGTGAGCCAGGAGGCCGACGGGGCGTTCCAGCGCATCAGCTGGAACTTGTCCTGGTCCGAGGAGCGCATCGTCAGGTGCCAGTAATTGCCGGTGCCGCTGTTGACCAGGTTCAAGAACCCGCCGTTATAGCCGTCGTTGATTCCGTTCACCCACACCCCTCCCACGTCCAGGTGGCCGGTGGTGGCATTGTGGCCCGTCGGGTTCCACTGGGCACGCGCGGCAAAAGGAACAAGGGCCAAGAAGAGTATTGCCCAGTAAAGGTGTCTCATGTTATGGATGTGTTATGGCTTGTTCCTTTCGGCAACTTTGCTCCCTCTCGAGCG
>NZ_JBLIQL010000044.1:0-15910 GCF_047525655.1 Pontibacter sp. 13R65 | reverse complement strand
TAGGAGAGGTCAATAGCCATCCGTTTAAAGGAGGTATCAAATACACGTCGTTCCATCATAGTCAAATTTAAGTTATTAAATCAAATCTGCCCTAAATAGGTCTCCAGTCAAAGGTAGCAACTCCACTTCCGTACCTGGCGGTGTAAGCCCTCAATGGCATTGGTGGTGTAGACAAGCTTCCTGATCGGCTCACTGTACTTGAAGTACGTGCTCAGCTTCTCCCAGTTTCGCTGCCAGCTCTCGAGCACCTTGGGGTACTTCTTTCCCCACTTCTCCTCCAGTTCCAGCAGCCGCAGCTCAGCCAGCTCCTTGTTCTCTGCCCGGTAGACTGGCTTGAGGTCCCGCATGAACTCCTTCTGGTCTTTGGAGGCCACATATTTGAGGCTGTTGCGGATCTGATGGATAATACAGCTCTGCACCTCGGCCTGCGGAAAGACACTGGTAATGGCCTCGGCAAAGCCCTTGAGGTTGTCGATGCAGGCGATGAGCACATCCCGCACGCCCCGCTGCTGGAGGTCAGTCAGCACCGAGAGCCAGAAATTGGCACCCTCGCTTTCGGAGACATACACGCCCAGTAGTTCCTTGTAACCGCGCCGGTCAATGCCCAGGATGTTGTAGACGGCTCTGCTGACAACGCGCCCCTCCTGGCGCACCTTGTAGTGCATGGCATCCAGCCAGACAATGCAGTAGAGCGAATCCAGCGGCCGGGCCTGCCATTCCTTTACCTGGGGCACGATCTTCTCTGTGAGGGCCGCTAAGGTGTCGTGGGAGATGTCCATGCCGTACATCTCCTTGAGGTGCGAGGAGATGTCGCGCAGGCTCATGCCCAGGCCGTACATGCTCAAAATGCGCGGCTCCAGGTTTTCAGCCAGCACCGTTTCTCGTTTCTTGATGATCTGCGGCTCAAAGCCGGAAGAACGGTCGCGGGAGCTTTCCACTTCGATCACCCCATCTGAAGTGCGCACCTGCTTGGAAACCTTGCCGTTGCGCCGATTGCCCTTTTGGCGTTCCTCCTCATCCAGGTGCAGGTCCATCTCCGCGTCCAAAGCGGCTTCTAAAAAGTGTTTCAGCAGGGGGCCAAGCGCGCCGTCTTTGCCAAAGGTGGGTTTGCCGCTCCGGAACTCTTCCAGAAACTGGCGCTTGATCTTTTCCAGATCCAGTTGGTTGTTCTCTTCCATGTTGACTGTGTTAAAGGTAGTACTCTTAATCCTTTGACACAGTTTACTTTACAGCCTCGTAATAAAGGATGAACTCTCACCACCGCACTTCATTACAGGAGCAATGGACAAACAGGAATATATTAGCTCACTTGACTACGTAAAGGTGAAGGTGTTTAACTCCTCCCCTGTCTTCTTGTCTGTCATCTCATTTCAGATACAGGCGAATCAACGTACCTCTACTTAAATAGAACACGGTAAGGCTGCTTTCTGGCAGAAGAGGTACTCCACTAAAATACTTTAGGCCCCTACCAGACCGGTTGCTTTATATCTACTCCAGGAGCATGGGCCCATCAGTGAACGTGCGGTAATAGGCTCACACTTGTATTTTTTCCTGAGAGCAACACGAATCACATCATTTTCGCCCAAAATCTGCTGGGTTTTCACCCCATGCTTTAGTTTCCCATTTTAATATATTGTTGGGGTATTCATTTATGTTTAGCCACTTTAATGCTCTATCAATCAAGTCGAATAACTTCTTATTTTTCTCGCTTCTGCTCTGATGAGTAGCCACTTCTTTGTCTCTAACCCAGCTAATAGCAATATTACTATCTGAGTAAATTGGTATTACTAATCCATTCTTCTTGCAATATGCCAGCCCGTGCACGATTGCCAAAAACTCGACAATATTATTTGTCCCATCCTCGAAAGGTCCCTGTCGAAATAACAATTTACCTGTACCTGTATCAACGCCCTGATACTCTACTATACCTGTCGCTGTATTCCAGGCACCATCTACAGAAATACTCTCTAAAATTGGATCCCCAATCAAAGCTTTTTGCTCAACTGTTAGCTCACTTTTTGGTTTATTTTTATTTATATAATCTTTACCAGAACCCAGCAATGCTTCTTCCGCTAGCTCCTTCGAACTAAAGGATTTGTAAAGTGCACCTTTAACTCCATCAATTTGTTTTTTGCAGTCACCCCAACTTTCAAAAACTCCTACTTCTCTTCCTTTCCAAACAACATAGAACTTTTGTTTACCCATAGCTTAAGCTTTCCTTATACTTGATTTATTATATAATTTTACTTTTAATGATTTAAAATCACCTTTCAAATGAAGGCAACTACGAAACAAATATATAAAATAAATAATATTAAGCTTCCGATGGAGTTAGTGTAAATTTTTTTTGAGATATTAGTAAAAAAATAATACCATTGGTATCACTAAAATAATATTTGAGTACAACATCGCTTTTGATTGTTAATTATTAATGCACAATTAGAGAGCTTATAGTAAACCCCTGGGGGGGTATAAAAATGGAGCAAGTTGCCTTCTTTGATCTTGAAGTTAGTAAGCAGCCTAAAATACGAATCCAAAGCATTGGAGCGTGGTTCAGAGGCGGCACCTTACACAGCACATCTGTTCACGATTTTGAGGTGTTGCAGCAGAATGCACGATTCCTTTGCGGGCATAACATCCTGGCGCATGACTTACCCATCCTAAAATCTGCTGGGGCTCCTGCAACTATATTTCAAAAGAGATTTATTGATACACTATACCTTTCACCGCTTTTCTTCCCAAACCGGCCTTATCACCGGCTGATAAAGGATTACAGATTGGTGAGTGACCATTACAATAACCCCGTAGAGGACTCAAAAATAGCAGCTGATCTGCTGGAAGACTGCATCAGTGCTTACTTCAATCTTCCTGCTCTACTAAGAAAAATCATTCACCGCCTGCTTTGCAAGCAGGAAGCTTTTAGCGCTTTTTTTGACCTACTAGATGAAGAAAGATCAGAGCAAGCAGGCGAATCACTAGCAGAAGATATTCAATCTTTTTTTAATAACAGAGTCTGTACAAACACTGAGCTTTTACCGCTCATCTACCAGCAGACTATACCTTTAGCTTATGCGCTTGTTCTCCTAAATGCTCCTGATCAGGGTTCGATTATACCGCCTTGGCTGTTACACCGCTTTCCGGAGATTGTCTCTGTTCTACAACAGCTCAGAGGCAGTTCCTGCCAGCAACCCTCCTGCCACTATTGCGAAAAGTATCTTTCGCCTGTAGCAGGTTTACAAAAGTATTTTGGCTATGAAGGATTTCGAAAGTTTACTCCCAACGAGCAAACTCCCCTACAGCAACAGGTAGTTGAAGCCGGATTAAAGGGAGAATCACTCGTGGCTATTTTCCCAACGGGTGGTGGTAAATCGCTGACGTTCCAATTGCCTGCCCTCATGAAGGGTGAGGCAAACCGTGGATTAACCGTCGTCATTTCTCCCCTGCAGGCGCTCATGAAAGACCAGGTGGATGTGCTCCGAAACCGCTTCGACATCACCACTGCCGTTGCCATCAATGGACTGCTTTCTCCGTTGGAGCGTGCCGATGCCATTCAGACGGTTCAGGAGGGTGGCGCTACGCTGCTCTATATTTCTCCTGAGTCATTGCGCTCCAATACCATTTACCGCCTCCTCAAAGGCAGACAGATCGAACGTTTTGTGATCGACGAGGCGCACTGCTTTTCTTCCTGGGGACAAGACTTTCGGGTAGACTACCTGTATATCGGTCGCTTCTTAAAGGAACTGGCTGAAGCAAAAAACCTGCAACACCCTATACCTGTCTCCTGCTTTACCGCTACGGCTAAGCCCGAGGTGGTGCAGGACATTGTCAAGTATTTTAAGGAGCAGACAAATCTGGACCTAAAGCTGTACCAAACCAATGCTGCCCGTAAAAACCTGAACTACAATGCCTCAAAAGCTGAGGGTAAGGAAGCCAAGCTACAGCAGCTAAAAGACCTGTTGCAGGACCTGACGGAGCCGGCCATTGTGTATGTGAGCCGAACCAAAACGGCAGAATTCGTTGCCGAAGAACTTAAAAAATCAGGCATTAAAGCAGCGGCTTTTCATGGCAGAATGGAGTCTGATCTGAAGATCAGAATTCAGGACAGCTTTATGGCCGGCGACATAAACGTGATTGTGTCCACCTCCGCTTTCGGGATGGGCGTTGACAAGGAAAACGTAAAGCTGGTTGTGCATTATGATATCTCCGACTCGCTGGAGAACTACTTGCAGGAGGCGGGGCGTGCTGGCAGAAAACCAGACTTGCAGGCTGACTGTCATTTGCTCTTTGACGAGAACGACCTGAACGATCACTTTGCCCTCCTTAACCAAACCAAGCTCTCCAAAAAAGAGGTTGGGCAAATCTGGAAAGCGGTAAAAGATTTTAAGCGGCTGAAGTTCACGAAATCTGCCCTAGAGCTGGCTAAGCAGGCGGGTTGGGACACAGACATGATGAACCTGGAGACGCAAGTAAAGGCCGCCATAGCCGCCCTAGAGGATGTAGGATACCTAAAGCGGCAAATGAACTCGCCCCGGATATTTGCCCAAAGTATACTGGTGCGCAATGTAGAGGCTGCCAATAAAATCATCCATGCCAATGAGGATAAATTTCCGGGCGACCAACTGCAACAGGCTGTCAGGATATTTCAGTACCTCATCTCCCGCGAAGACACGATGGTCGATGCGCTGTCTGATCATTTGGGCATTGAAAAAGAAACAGTAGTCAGAATCCTGCTTCACTTCAAGGAACTCGGTTTGCTTGGCGATACCCGAGACCTGACAGCGCTCATTAATCCCGCCCGAAGTGAGAAGAACTCCGAGCGTTGTTACCAGCGCTATGCGAATCTGGAGAAGGCGCTATTGGATGTATTGCTACCGTCTGAGGAATCACCGGCTGTCTTCCAGATGCACCTGCGGGACATCAATGAAAAGCTGATCGACAAAGGATGCGATAGCAGCTCCATTGAGGCAATCCGGAACCTGCTGCAATTCTGGGAGCACAAGCATTACATCAAGAAAGAACGGATCGATGCCCATACCCTGCTTTACCGCATAGGTTACCGCAAAGAAAAGCAGGAGATAAAAAAGGCAATCTATGAGCGCCTTACCCGGGCAGCTGACGTGGTGCAGTGGCTCTGCCAGCAGAACGCACTCGAGATTGCAAACAAACAGAAGCAGGATGAAGCCGCCCTCGAGTTCTCGATGGTAGAGATGAAAAAGCAGGTGGAGCGGAACAACATCATGCTTCCTAAAGCCTCGCTCACGGAGTATGAGGCTGACCTGCTATACCTGCACATCATTGGGTCCATCAAACTGGAAGGAGGTCTGTTTGTACTCTACAACCCGATGACCATTGAGCGGCTCATAGAGGATAACCGAAAGCAGTACACCATTGAAGACTACAGCAAGCTGGAGCGGCATTATGAGAAAAAGGTAGAGCAGATCCATATCATTGGGGAGTATGCCAAAAAGCAGCTCCGCAACCACATCGAAGCACTTAGCTTCGTTGATGACTATTTCCGACTGGGCTATGAAGCTTTTGTGCAACGGCATTTCCGAAATGAAAAAGGTAAGCTGAAGCAGCCTATCACAGACAAGAAGTACCGGGAAATTTTTGCGGCCCTCTCCCCTGATCAAACACAAGTCATCAAAGACAACAAGAGCCCGCACATATTGGTAGGTGCCGGGCCTGGCAGCGGTAAAACGCGGGTGCTGGTGCACAAGGTGGCCGCTTTGCTGATGATGGAGGACATTAAGCCGGAGCAGTTCCTGATGTTGACTTTCTCCCGCCCTGCCGCCACCGAGTTTAAAGAAAGGCTGCACAAGCTGATCGGAAAATCAGCCTACCACATTGACATCTATACCTACCACGGCTTTGCCTTTCAGCTGCTGGGCCGCGTAGGCGATCTGAAGAAGTCCGACAATGTGATCAAGCAGGCTACGGAAGGTTTGGCAAATGACGATGTTCCAAGTGACCGGCTCAAGTGCAAGAGCGTGATTGTGGTAGATGAGTACCAGGACATCAGCCAGCAGGAGTACGACTTCCTGAACAAGATTATCGAGTTGGCAGATGATGTGCGGGTGATCGTAGTGGGAGACGATGATCAGAACATCTATGAGTTCAGAGGTTCCTCCGTGTCCTTTATGCGTGACTTTGTACGGGACAAGCAGGCAACAAAATACCTGTTCAGCACCAACTACCGGGCTTGTTTTAACCTGGTAGAGTTTTCTAACCAGTTCCTTGAACTTTTCAAGTCCGACAGGGTAAAAGCTGGCCTGCCCCTAATGGCCTATAAGCAGACCTTTGGTGATATTTGCCTGACACGTTACAAGCCTAGTTCTGACCTAGTGACTCCTTTGGTGCAGGATGTAGTAAAGCAAAAGCTTACTGGCACCGTAGCGGTACTGACGCACACCAACGAGGAAGCCCTGCTGGTACAAAACCTGTTGCTTCAACAGAATATACCTACCCGCCTGATCATGGCGCAGGATGGTTTCTCTTTGCGGCAATTGCTGGAGCTAAAGTGTTTAAGCTGGTACATCCACGATAAAGTCAGCAGCGAGCTTGGTTTTATCTCGAAGGAGGACTGGGAGCAAAGCCGTAACCGGATCGAGCAGGAGTTTGCCGGTTCAACTAATTTAAGCCTGAGCTTAGATGTGCTAGCGGAGTTTGAGCGAACAAGCGGCGAACGAAAGTTTTGGTCTGACTGGCTGGCTTATGTACAGGAGGCACGCGCCGAGGATTTCATTTACCCGGAGGCGAATAAGGTGTTGGTATCTACCATGCACAAGGCCAAAGGAAAGGAATTTGACCACGTGTTTTTGCTACTAAAAAATTACAAGCTGGAGAAAGAGTCAAATAAGCGTGTTGTGTATGTGGCCATTACCCGAGCCAAGCAATCCCTGCATATACATACCGACCAGTCTTATTTTGACCAGATAAAAGTTAATCAGCTGACTAGAGCCGAAGACCATACCCTATACCCGGCGCCGAAAGAGCTGCAACTGGAAACGAGCATGAAGGATGTAGTGCTCGGTTTCTACAAGCAGCCGCATACTAAAGAAGTAGTTAAACAACTAAAGGCTGGTAACTCTCTGGAGTTATCAAAAGAACCTGCAGATGGTTTGTTGTTCTCAGCTGCCCCTGTCGTAGCCTTCTCTCAGAAGTTTAAGCAAGAGCTCACGAAATTATTCACGCAGGGCTATACCCTGCAAAGTGCCGAAATAGCGTTTGTTGTTGTTTGGTATTGCGAGGATGATGGAAAAGAGTATCGGGTAGTTTTGCCGAGGTTATATCTAAATAGGCAATTGGCAGAGGCAAAAAACTCAATGTCCAATGTTGAAGTGGCTTTTTCTAGTTATATCTAAATGCTTACAAAATTACATCAAGCTAGGCTCTTATCCTTAAGTTTCGGAACCAGCTAAAGAAGTGATAAAGGGCTTACTAGATGTAAGCCCTTACTTTTTCATACACTATTCGGTCAAGACATCTGCAGACATTGAATCAGGAATATTTGGAGGAGGTACATCGAGAGCTAAAATTTCTGAAATTATATTAATTCCTTTCTCTACTCTATCCTCTATATCAAATCCTTCATCATTTTGCTTAACCCTGATTATATCATTTGAATCTACAAGATTTAACTGCCGCAGTGTATTAAGCAATCCTTGGCTTTCCTCATCTATTGCTTCAATTTTAAATCCGATATTCCAATTCTTAATCCTCAAAGAAGCGTGCCCATTAACTAGGAAAAGTGGAGCGCCATAATTCTCTAAAACCAGGTTATCCCCTATTCTATTTTTAATGGCATATAAGAAAGGTGACCAATGAAACCCACCAAGTGTGGTTCTCCGCATCATGATGGCTTCATATTGTTTATTTGGATCACGCCAATAATAAAAGCCTTCTTCATTTTTTCTGAATTCAGAATACTTAATGTAGTAATACTTCCAATCTTTAGGCTTATCTATTTGTTGAGTAAATGTATCTATTGCATCAGAAATTACGGCTTTTAGATCTGTGGTTGGATTTTGGATAAAGAATGATAATAAAGAATATACGGCAGCATGTGTCTGATCAAAGTCACCTCTTCTTTGACTAGGAGTGAATAATTCTCTCCATACTGAATGAGTGTGATTCCCTAATCTCTTACGCCAATCGTACTTCTGAGAATAATCGCCGAAGCATAATAAGGCTCTGCTTATTTTATCATAATTGCATGTATTAATAAAGATTTTCAAGAAAGCTTTCGCATATTTATACAACTCTTCTTCCATCTTGAAGATGGCTATACAACCTTGTAATAGATGATGATCCTCTAGCCTATAAATAGTTTCTTTGATAGTTTCATTTACTCTAATAAATTCTTGTTTTGCTCTTTCTTCGTCAGCCTGCCTAGTGTTAAACTTGGTATCATTATCAATAGAATTATTCAGAATGATTTGTGTCACAGAATGAAGCAAAGTCGGCATGTTTTCTTTACGTACCGTGTCTTCTGAATTAGTAATTAAGTTTCTTAGGGTTCTTACTCTAGTATTAATCTCTGCTGATTCATTAATGAGGTGCTCTAAGCAAGCAAATAGCATCAATTGCTCACCAATAGAGAACAAGTTGGTCCTGTTTGATGAATCATAACTATCTGCGCATTTCTTGAATAAATTTGCTGAAGGGTTACTAAAGAAGAGCCTTGTTTTATTTTTATCAAATTCATCAGAGTTGACATAAAACAACTCTTCGAAGAATGATGGATTTTCAAGATTGATCTGTTGAAAAACATCCAGGCTGGAGAATAGAAAATTAACGTTTTCTATTTCCGCATATACCCGCTTATAAACTTCAAATTCATCGTCATGGTCCTCTATGACAATGTTGTTTTTGAAGATTAACACATCAGTTATATAACTAAAGAACCTCAGGAAGCCGCTATCAACTAGCTTTGCAATATCTTTGCTATTCTGTTCTTTATATAAATTCCAAAATAAGTCTGACCAATCTTTATCAATTTTATTGTTGAAAATATCAGCTTTATCTTTGGTTAGAATTTCTGAAAAGCGAGATTTAAAATGCTCGAAATCAGTTAGCTCCTTTCCTCTTGAGTTCATTTTTATATATAAATCATCAGGCAGACCTAACTTCTCCATTGGAAGTAAATGGAAGACAATCTTTGGCTCATCGGAAGTCAAAAATGGCCAGACATCATCAACATCCATAAACTTCTCTTGTATAGCATCTAGCATGGTCAGCATAGAGCTTACCGTAGGATCATTCTTCCAAGAAGTGAAAAACCAAGGTTCATTAGTAATGGTTGACTTGATAGATTTATTTAAGTCAGTAGGTGAAAACTCAACTAGCTTTTCGCAAAAAACCTTAGAACTGTGTCGTGTTTCGTAAGTAAACTTTTTAAGACACTCTTGGGCCTCCTCCAACTTATTCTCCTTTACTGCAACAAACCAATGCAACAAAAACAGAGTGGTTAATCGTTGCTGCCCATCTAGCGGAATAAAGCTTTTAGTAGTAGCTTCATCAATTTTATTTACCCTTATATACCCGTACACAAAGTCAAGCTCTAAAGGGGGGTTACTTTTATCTTTTAGAGCCTTTCTTAGAGCATTTAAAAATACTTTACGGATTACAGGAGCTTTCCCAATCTGCCGTCCTTGGGCGTAATCTCTCTGTACGATCGGAATAACTACTTTATGTTCTTGCAGTAAATTATATAAACTTGTAGCCATATCTAGTTCAAAATTTGGGTTGGTTGTTCAATGTAATTTTTAAGTACATCTTTAATTTCCTTGAAGTAATTATTTCTGTCTTCACTCCCCCAGAAATAATATTGCTGCGTAGAAGGTTTGTTATTATAATATTTTAAAAATGCCCTCCTGGTACATAAAGGAATATAATTACCATTTTTATCCATATTAATAATTTCCCGACGCTTTACTTCAAAAACAGAATTATTAAGGGCGGCATTATCTGGCTGGCTCAATAAAGCCAGATTAGATATTGAATGAAGGTCATCCGAGTGACTCTCTGAATTGTCAGAAAATTTATCGATAATTTTTTTGGAAATTGCAGCGAACCTATCCCAAGTTAATTTCTCATTATTGCTTTGCTTTATTTCTTCCAGAAGGGTTTCCCAATCTTCACGTACCTGGTCATTTTGTTCTTCAGATACTAACTCTTCTATTAATGTAGCATGATAGTTTAGCCACTTAAACCAAGATTCTTTTTTGGTTTTATCAAGAGATTCTGAATTCTGAGCATGTATATGCTCTAAACTCCATTGCCTGTTTTTATGGAACTTGAAAGGATAATATTCCATAATGTTGTCATTACTTCTAATGGACTCTACATTGAAGAGAAGGAGCAAATTTTCTATCGGTTTATAGTGTTTCTTGTTTTCATAGTTCAAATCCTCAATAGCTACTTTGTTTATTCGGGCTTTAATTCGTTCATCTAGCTCTATCTCAAATTTGTTTTTCATTAAATTCATAGATAGCTGAATTAAGTCACCCATATCCTCTCCTACCGAAATCAGGTATCCGATTTTGTGATACAGGTTTTTCTCTTTGTACCATTGGCAAAGAGTTAAGTAATATTGTTCAATGGAAAGCCATAAATCCCAAAGTGATTGAGACCTATCTTTAGACTTCTTCAGGAAGTATAGGAAAGTAAATAAGGGATCAATTTCACTCTCTTTTTTCCCAGCAATTGAATCGAAAAGTAACTCGATTTTAGTGGAGTATTTATTTTGTTTCTCATTAGTTATAAAAGACCAAAAATGCTCATCGCTTAATTTTTGCTCTATATCATCCCATATCTGAGAAATTTCCATCTTTCGACGAATGCAATCTTCTGGGCTTTCATTTTCAAAGCTGGAAGTTGACAGAAATAATGCTTTAATTAATTCTGCATTGGTTAGAGGAATCTTACCAATATTTAACCTTGTAAAGAGTTCTATACTGTTTACTGCCGGCTCTACTTTGTACCAAATAACCTGCACAGACCGTTCGTCGTCTTTTTTTCCCAACAGGGTATCTAAAAACTTATTTTTATCGGTACGGTCTTTAGTATTCTCGCCATTGGTAAACCATGTCTTTACGGTATCATAGGCAGCCCAAATGTGATGATAATCAATATTTGAATTATCTTCAGTAATGTTCTTTAAAAATAATTCACTTTTCGGCCGAGTCTCATACCTAAGCGTATAGGCTTCTTTTCCATAGTCTTCTAGAAGAGTGTCAGTTTTCAGAAATTCCTTGGTCAAGTAACTAAGAACGATATAGATTGTAGTAAGACGCTGTTGGCCATCTATCACTTCCCAACCGTCCATAGTCTGGTCTGCTTCCTGCCATTGCTTTTGTTTTACTACAATTGGCTGCAGACAATAAAAACCACTGCTCTTGTCTTTTTTTTCTGCAAATGCCCAGATGTCGTTTAAAAGGTCATTTACTTGCTGCGAGGTCCAGCGGTAACCCCTTTGGTAAAAAGGGATATAAAAATCATATCCTAAAAGTTCGTTTATTGTTTTTAGTATCAGTTTATCTGTCATGTTCTATCAATAATTATATTTAATTCTTATTAAAGGGAAACATCAAGTAAATATTGAAGGAGAATTGAGGGATTTTTCAAGGTTTAGGGATTGCCTATTCACCTTATGCATTACTTTCTAAATATATATAGAATAATGGATATTTGAAGTTTAAATGTTAGTAATACATGCATAAATGCACCCAAAACTTTTGAGTTGGTCATTTATTCTCTAAACATCCACTAGTTATGGCAAGCCGAGTAGGAGTAAACTGGAACAGATCTGGAAATATGCAGACTGGTATACCGTCATCTGCAGTATCATGCTGGATGATCGATTCCCTAATATATACGCCGATTTAAGTTATATACTCCATAAGGCAGAGATACAGCCATTGCTGAAACACACCATGCAGAATCCGAAGCTAAGATCTAAGGTGCTGTTTGGAACAGACTTTTATGTTTTTAGAAACCATAAATTAGAAAAGAATATACTGGCTGACATGCTGCAGGACTTATCTGATAAGGATTTTGACCAGATTGCAATGGTTAATCCCAGAGGGTTTCTTAAAAATGCTTTACAGGGACAAGTTAAAATATAAGTATACTTTTAGTTACTAACCATTAATATACAGCTCCTCTGAGACTGATAATTTAGAGCATATCCTAGATACATTATATTAGAAATCTCATTAATAGAAAGCAAGCTACGTTTCTAATTGCATGCTTACTATTGAGCGTTTTGTTTATCTTCTTTTGAAGTTTTCACATAACCCAAATAGATAAGCATCAGAAGCATGATTTACTAGAAAATCAATGAATGATACATAAAGGATTGAGCCAGGTACATTTTTAATATCGAAGCTAGCTTGCCATTCTGTTAAATGGTTCTTCAATTCATCGATATCTTGAGCATGTTTAAGCCTTGGGTGCTTTTCTATAAACTTTTTATAACGGCTTTCCCACATGTTTAAGATGTTAATTCTTATATAATCAAGGTATCGAGGTTCGATGTTCATTGTAGAAATCCAACTTGTATAAATATCATTTTCTGTTGGATCAACTGGGCTTAAAGTTAAATTCCAATCTGAATCAGGAATCTTACCAAAAGTCGATATGGTAGGCTCATTTACAAATTTAAATTGTGTAGTTATTCCTGAGTGTTGGAGGTAAGGGTAATATGCAATTACACGTGCTTTGGAAGTTGGATTATCAATTAAAATATTTTTAGATCCTTTAGCTGGTCTTGCATTACAAGCTGGTCCTATAGGAATAAGATTATTAAAATTGACTGCTGACATTGGAAATAAGTCTCTACATAACCAATGATCAAGTGCGAGCCTTGCTTGCCCTTCAAGGTTTAAGAAACCTTCCAATCCACAAAATGGACAAACTTCGAGCTCATTTTTTTTATTAAAACGATTAATGGATTCATGAACAGAATCTTTTACATAAGATTCAAATCCGTGATAGTTGATAGCTGTTTTGTAGAGGTATTCAAAGAGTTTATCTAACTCTTCATGTATACTACTAGGTAGATCTTTTAATTCATAGACAGTAATCCCTGGGGTATTATTACATAGCTTTTCAATTTCGTTGACAGAAGTGAACGTATGAACTATCCTATCTCGATCTCGCTTATTGGTTAATGCTTTAAACTTATTATATACCAACTCAAACTTCTTCCTAAGATCAGTTCTAGCAAAAACATTTTTCTCCCATTTAGGAAATAGATGGTCTCCAAAAAAAGTAGCATCTTCTATATTTTTGAAAAATACTTTAGGAATATTATGAATAATGGCTATTCGTGTACTCAGCTTTTTAAGACTAGTAATCATTCTGATGCATTAATTCATAAATCCTTTTGAACAGAAACTGCTTCTCACTTGACTCTCCAAAATGTTCTACAGCGCTCCTTAATTGATCAATATTGCCATGTTCAATAAGGCGTCTTAACTCTTCAAAGGATTTGTTAGAAATAAGACTGGTTTTGAAAAAGTTTTTTAAAATATAGTCAACACTTGAGCCATAAGTATTTAACCCCAATTCTACAGCGCTTTTTGCCTCCAGCTGTTTTGTTTCTTCGTCCTTTTTAAAGAATATCACATTATTTGGCATACAGTCTGAGATGATAAAAGGCGAATGAGATGTTAGTAAAATATCTTTTAGTAAGTGTACATTGAAGTTACCATTAGGTAAGTCTCTATTACTACCTGAGGTAATACTATCATTTAAAACTTTTATAAACTTCGCACGCCAGCTCGGATTAAAATGGGTTTCGGGTTCATCTAAGAGTAGAATAGAACGCTTATCTTTGAGAAGAAGGCAAATACCCATGGTATGAATAAATTGATGCTCACCATCGGAAAAGCTTCTGAGCAATAAATCTTTAATCTCTCCAGATTGCTTAAGTTGTTTAGCAATATAGAAATCCAAAAAGTGAAATACATCTTGTTCTGGTGTGCCAGTTGGAAGTTTCCAATCGGTATATACTCCTTTTGATTGATATATTTTTTCTTTAGTTTTTTCGTCTACGAAATGACTATTTAATTCATAGAGCAGCCTGAAAAACTGGAAGCATTCTAAAGATTTGTTAAAATGCTCCCTGAAAGCTAGTTTAGTAGCTTCATCTACATAAAAATCCAACCAGAGCTTTTTTGTCTTATGATCTAAAAACCAGCAAGTAGCACATTTTTTGAGGGCATCTATTTGATGCGGTTCAATAAGCTTTAAAATTGGTGTGTAGGTTGGTTCTTTTGATTTCTTATCCTCAAAAACAAAATCATGTAGATTGATGTTCATCCGGAAGCTTCGTAGGCCAAGTATTCCCGTGTTATCTACTTCCCTTAGTGGAGCCAACGTTTCATCACTCTCAAATAATAAACAAGTCAATAAAACTGCTTGACTCATATTGTTATCAATATAAATCAGGCTATTTTCCGGTTCATCAAATCGCTCGTAGTTATCTCTAGTTGCTTGCTTGTATTCATCTAAATGAATTAACCGGCTTTTAACAAAAGGTAGGCTTAGAATTTCATTTTCTCCGGAAGAATACCCAATGATATGATCAGGGAGATATGCTTTTCCAGGTGCACTTTGTTCACTTCCTTCATTCACTTCAAGAGAAATTTCCACCTCTGTAACAGTTTTATCAAAAGGGAACTCCTTTATTTTCATTATAGGGGCTTCACCTTCTTCTTTAGTTATAGTTACCTTATAAAAGTTATGAAGTACATATATCTTCTGATTATGCCGCCCAATTAAGTATTCTAATGTAAATGCATCCGGTGTACATTCATTAGGTCGAAAGTTTTTAGGATTCCGAATGCTCTCAGGTAGATATCGTGCAACACAAATTTCCAAATGATAGAAAATATTAGCTAAAGCTTCTAACACATTGGACTTTCCACTGCCATTTAAGCCAGCAAAACAAAATGGACGAAAAGCCGACATGGATTCGGTATCAGCCAAAGAATGAAATTGTATCTCAAAACCTTGTTGCAAACTTCTGAAACCTTCTTTGTTCTCTATTGTGAGTTTAAGCAGTTTCATTTTGTAATGTAAGCTGAACTTTATTTTTTTTAAAAATCTGCTTTACTAAATTAACCTCTTCTTTCTTTATTCTGAAAAGTATGTATTTAGCTTTATCATATTGCTCCATATCTTCAAATTCTTGATCTTCCAGCCTATCAATCAATCTTTGGATGTATGTGACATCACCCTTTAAAGAATCAATATTATTTTCTTCGTCTTTCTTGTCTAAATCAATAGCATTGATTAATGCTTCTAATTCAGCATCAACATCAATAGTTATCCTTTCATTTAAGACTTGGGAAGAAAGTGATTTAAGTAAAAGCTGTGTTAAACTAGCGCTCCTTTCAATTTTATCCAAAATCGATTCAAATTGACCAACCCTTGAGGCAAATTCTTGTTGAAGTTCAATTGGTGGTATAGGGATTTTTAATGCCTCCAGTAATTGTTGGCTGATATTACTAATATTTGCCCCGCGACCATTTTGTAACATTGCTTTTTTAAAGTTTGGTTCGCGAAATAAGTGAACCAAATATATTAGATTAATCTCATCGCCAGTGGCCCTATATCTGATACTGAATCCACTAAACGTTACTTTCTCATCATTAGGATAAACTATCATACATCGTCCTACTAACTCTTTATTTCCATTTGAACGAACAAAGACTAAGTCTTCATTCTTAAGAAAATAATCATCTGAAGGTTGCTTAGATAAATTGATGCTTGATAATAAAGTGTATTCTGATTAATTGTTATTGATTTTCCTAAAGGAGGTTCGCAGGTTGTGTAAACCACAAGCGACCATCATAATTCTGTCACGGGCATTCTGTACGCGTAGCCTTATTTTCTCTTT
>NZ_JBLIQL010000043.1:0-15978 GCF_047525655.1 Pontibacter sp. 13R65 | reverse complement strand
TTTTACTACCTTCAAACTGTGGCAGTAGGGGCACTTGAGCTGAATAGTTATCTCGCACATAACTCTCAGCTAACACCTCTGCTGCCATTTTTATCCCACCATCATACATTCTAGACCACAACCCAAAATATTATAACCTCCTATTCAGACTCAGGCACAGTTTAATTCGAAAAGTAAGAGGTTATACGCGAGAGCGGAAACAGAATTATCTGTGGTGGCAGGGCACTTTTATAGGCAAAATTTTGCTTCTATAATTGGCAAAAAGCTAAATACCTATGTCTGACGAAAAAATAATGACAGATGCCAATTATGTAGAGCACATGTTTCTGCAGGTAGAAAGCAGCGACGCAGTATGTGTGCTCAACATTGCAGGACATCCTTATCGCTTGCGAGAGCTGATTTTTATGATGATTGAAAATGGTTGCCGCGTCATGAAGACCACCGCCGATATGTACAATACTTTCTCCTTCGATAAGGAAACGGTGGAGGTGTACGATTATCTTACCACCATCATAAAAGCCAGATTTTTGTAAGAACTATTGTAAAACTAATTGTCTAAAAATTTTCAGTACAATTTCTGGTTATGGACTAAATTGTACTGATTTATAGCAGAAAGGGCCACCTTACCGGTGGCCCTTTCTGCTATAACTGCTGAATTTTAATTTCTTTCGGATGCGAAGCTGCGTCGTGGTAAGGCAGCTTAATTTGCAGCTGCCCATCCTGATGCACAGCCTCTATACGCATAAGGTCCACCTGTGGCGGCAGCATATACGTTCTGTTAAAGAGCGGAATAGCTACCTGGGCATCGCCATCGCTGTGCAGCATCGATAATACGGTAAGCTGGTTGTTGTGCAAAACTATCTTAAACGAATTAGAGTCTACACCGGCAGCCCAAACCTTTATAACGGCGCCCTTTTTATATTTTTCGATATTTACATAGGTTTCGCTCACGCCTCCTCCTATCGTATTGAACAGGTTGATGTGTTGTGCGATGTTGCGTAAAAATTCTTTATCTTTAATCAGTTTCATGTCTTCACCTCTTATCTTGTTCAGACTGAACAGTGCAAATTAAGTGCCACTTATCTGCAGTTTGCTTCCTGCTATTTATGCTAAATCATCACTCAGACAACTTGACTCATATACTATAACTAAAATGTTGATTAAAAGCCATACTGTCAGTATTTTATACACTTACTTATAATTTTTGCCAGATTTACACGTTAGGACCTCATCTTCATTGTTTATTTTAATAACTAAAAGATAATTTTAGCGAAAATCTGTTTTAGAAAGCGAAAGCTTTTACCATGTAAAAATGTAGGCACCTGATGTATGCAAACGGCTGGCCAATTTTACCTTGCTCCCAAGTATTATAAAGCGCAAAATCTTATCAGCAAATAAACGCTTCACCTGAAAATTTCAGCATCGGCTTATGAGCCACGAGGATCTAAACAGGCTCCGGAAGCCCATTTCCATTAGAATAATTTAAACGACATAGGTGCCTCAGGTACTTGTGCGGGCCAGATACCAAGCCAAGTATAGGCTGTTTTCGATTCCGTAGAACTAACCGATCAGATTTTGGCTGCGTATATTAGAATAATAGATTTTTAGCCATTTCAGGCCTCAACATAAGGTGGCTACCAAAGCATTATCAACTTTAGCCAACCTACACAGGCTACTGAGCATTGCAGCAGCCTGTGTAGGACAATGCTTCTAGATTAAGAGCGATTTTTTTGCCAACGAAAAGGCATTTTTAGCTAATCATCTAACAGCAAAACCAGCAGTAGACAGGGCTTTTTTAAAGTAGTGGTAAGAGCAATATTACCTACATAGATTGCAACGCAACCAACAGCAGCTGCCTTTGCTCGTCGTATAGTAAAGACAAACGAATATCAGGAGATGCTTTACCTTAAAATACATTTTACTTATGGCAAAAATATTTTTTCAAAAATCAGAGGTTACCATTACTTACGATGAGGCATTACACCTAGGCAAGGCTATGTGGGATGGGATGAGTTTCTAAACGGTTAAGGTTTTAGAGAAGCCGCTACTGTGTATTTACACATGGTAGAAGAGCTTTGGCCTATGAAAAGGCTTGGCGATAACCGCAAAATGAAAGCTAATCGGCCTACGGACCAAGAGTAGTTTGTACAGAAAATCCTGCTCCGCCTTATGCACTCTACTATACGCCGCAATGCCATTGTTGTATCCGAAGACTTTTTCAATCGCACAGCTGTAGAGCAGATTCATAAAAGGGCAGCCGGTAAAGACAATATGATCATTAAAGAATTCGACAAGAAGATTCTGGCATTGGCATGGCCAAAACAACCTATTTCAATACCAGCTACAGAGTAGCCATTTCTCGTCTTCTTGCCACCTCTTTAGCAACCAAAGCACCAGTTTGCCTGAGAGGTGATGTTACTTTTAGCACCCGGAAACATTGTTCCTGATCTTACTTCTCATTAACATATTTTTAGGACCAGTCTGATAATTAACTACCTGCTCTACAATTTTGAAAAAAACTCAGCTCATCATTTCATTTTTGCATTTTGGTGTATGAGGTAGTCTTGACTAAGTATAAATACTGTAATTATCTCTTATAATAAATTTTTATAGTTTCTATTCAAATAGAACTTTCCTTTTTTCAATACACTTATTTCATCCACCTCTATATAAAGCAATACAGCAGCGAAAATGGGAATTAGCATCATGTTCATTTATTTATATATTTGTACTTTTTAGAGTGGATATGATGCAAATTTATTTTCAGAACAATTTTGTAAGTCTTCAGTATGACGTTAAGCACCGCCTTGGCAAAGCCATCTGGAAAGGGCATTTAAGAGGTCCTGAACTCCGAGAAGCGTACCTTTTAAGTCTGGATTTAATTGAACGTCATTATTTAACTAGCTGGCTGGCCGACGACCGCCTGATGTTAACTATTGCTCCTGAGGATCTGCAGTGGAGCCTGGAGGTATTTGTGCCCCGCTTAGTCAAAACTTCCTTAGTTCGGATGGCCCGCCTCCCTTCGCACTCCGATGAAAACCGCGAAGGCGTAAGAGAAATGATCATCAGGGGCCATACATACTACATCGATCTTACTGTTAAGGATTTTACGAGCGAGCAGGAGGCCTTGAAGTGGCTACTGGAGCAAACGCCGATAAATTAACCTCCAGCCGATTCCGGACTGCTTTTATGCTGTTAAAGGCACCCTTTGCCACCAAAAAGCCAAAACACCTCCGGAAGGCCATTTTCATTAGCGTAATTTCTGCTGTACTGCTCCTGACTCCGCCGCGGTGGTTATGGAACTAAGAACTGCTACACGGGTTGCGCCTACACTGTTTTTACTCGTGCTTGTTTGATAACTCGCGGCTCCAAAAATAAATCCAGATTCTGCCTGCTCTGAGTTGTGCGTCATCAGAATAATGAGTAACTAGAACAAACAATAGTTTTTGTAACAAATATAGTTACCAGACATGAGAAGCTTTATTGGTTCTGCAATAGGTGGCATAATGCTTTTAGCCACACTACTTTTTTCAGGATGTAACAATACTACCCCAGAGCAAATGCGCCACATTGTTATTTTCAAGTATAAGCCTGCTGCCACCGCAGAGCAAATTGAGCAGGTAACTCAAGCCTTTAGCGATTTAAAGGATAAGATTCCGGGCATTGTAGCCTTTGAGCATGGTGTTAACGACAGCCCTGAAAACAAAAACATCGGATTTACCCACGTCTATCAGATGACGTTTGAAGATGCAGCCGCCCGCGACACGTATCTGCCTCACCCGGAACACAAGAAGTTTGGCGAGCTGCTGGGGCAACTGGGCATTCTGGAAGATGCCTTCGTGGTAGATTATGTGCCGGTGGGGGAGTAGCTGAGGTTTTTAGCGTTTAGCCCTATTCGTCTTACCACAGCACGCTCTCGAAAAGCAAGATAGCCCTGCAGCAGGAAGAGGTGCTAACGTGGTTCGGTAGCCGTGAAGCCATCAACAGCAGCGCAAAGACCATACCACCAACTTTAATACTAATGCTCCGTTCCTAGAACAAGACGAGCTATAATACAAAGACCTTGCAACGTGCGCAGCTCCTGCGAGTGTCTGGGAGATACAATTTTGCTCCTGTTAATCCCGGAATTACATTATTCAATTTCTAATTTTTTTCTGTCTGAATAGTCTCATCTTCACCATATTGGCAATAAAAAAAGGGAGGCTATATAGCCTCCCTTCAATGTTATTCTCCATTCTTTATTCCTTAGCTACCGCAAGCCTCACAAGAATCCGGATCATCCAGAGAGCAGGCCATGTCGCTGCGGTTCTGATCCTGATTACTGTATACCGGAGATAGCGTTTCGGCTGCCTGTTTCTCTACCGTAAACTTAATGGCATCTACAGCGGCTTTGGTGCGCAGGTAATACATACCAGTTTTGAGTCCTTTCTTCCAGGCATGGAAGTGCATAGAAGTCAGCTTGCCGAAGTTCACGTTCATTACGTGCAGGTTCAGCGACTGGCTCTGGCAGATAAAAGCACCACGATCGGCACTCATATCGATAACCGTACGTTGGCTGATCTCCCAAACTGTTTTGTATAGGTCTTTGATGTTCTGCGGAATGTTCGGAATGTCTTGTACCGAGCCGTTGGCCGCGATAATAGCATTCTTCATTTTGTCGTTCCAGATGCCAAGCCCGATCAGGTCTTTGAGAAGGTGCTTGTTCACCACCATAAACTCACCACTTAGCACACGGCGTACATAGATGTTTGAAGTGTATGGCTCAAACGACTCGTTGTTACCCAGAATCTGTGCAGTAGAAGCAGTTGGCATCGGTGCCAGCAACAGTGAGTTGCGTACACCATATTCCATTACCTCTTTGCGCAGCTCTTCCCAATCCCAACGGCCAGATTCAGGCGTTACACCCCACATATCGAACTGGAACTTGCCTTCTGACAACGGAGATCCTTTGAAAGTCTCGTAAGCACCTTGCTTCTTGGCCAGGTCTTTAGAGGCCGTCATGGCAGCGAAGTAAAGCGTCTCGAAAATGTCTTTGTTCAGACCACGCGCCTCTTCGCTCTCGAACGGCATGCGCAGGTGAATAAAGGTATCGGCCAGGCCTTGCACACCCAACCCGATAGGCCGATGGCGCATGTTAGAATTGCGCGCTTCCTGCACTGGGTAATAATTTATGTCGATAACCTTGTTCAGGTTTTTGGTAACATGGTACGTTACATCAAACAGCTTCTGGTGGTCGAACACCTTATGTCCATTTTCCTCTTTCACGAAACGTGGCAGCGCCAACGATGCCAGGTTACACACGGCAACCTCGTTTTCGTCGGTGTACTCCATTATTTCAGTGCAGAGGTTGGAACTCTTAATAGTACCCAGGTTCTGTTGGTTGCTCTTGCTGTTGGCGGCATCTTTGTAGAGCATATACGGAGTACCTGTTTCTATCTGAGACTCCAGCACCGCAAACCATAATTCCTGCGCCTTCACTGTTTTGCGGGCGCGGCCTTCACGCTCATATTTCTCATACAGGCGTTCAAACTCTACACCCCAGCAGTCGGCCAGGCCAGGTGCTTCATGCGGGNACTCCAGCACCGCAAACCATAATTCCTGCGCCTTCACTGTTTTGCGGGCGCGGCCTTCACGCTCATATTTCTCATACAGGCGTTCAAACTCTACACCCCAGCAGTCGGCCAGGCCAGGTGCTTCATGCGGGCAGAACAGGCTCCAGTCGCCGTTTTGCTCTACACGCTTCATAAACAGGTCTGGTGTCCAGAGAGCGTAGAACAGGTCGCGCGCGCGGTTCTCTTCTTTACCATGGTTCTTCTTCAGGTCCAGGAACTCGAAGATATCGGCGTGCCAAGGCTCCAGGTAAATAGCAAAGGCTCCTTTTCGCTTGCCACCGCCCTGATCTACGTAGCGGGCCGTGTCGTTGAACACTTTTAGCATAGGTATAATGCCGTTGCTGGTGCCGTTTGTGCCTTTAATATAAGAGCCTGTAGCGCGTACATTATGAATGCTGAGGCCAATACCGCCTGCACTCTGCGAAATCTGTGCGCATTGCTTCAACGTATCGTAGATACCTGGTATGCTATCGTCTTTCATAGAAAGCAAGAAGCACGAAGAAAGCTGTGGTTTTGGAGTACCCGCGTTAAAGAGCGTTGGCGTGGCGTGTGTAAACCACTTTTCGGACATGAGATTATAAGTCTCGATGGCAGATTCGATGTCCTCTTTGTGGATACCCACAGCCACGCGCATGAGCATGTGCTGCGGACGCTCAACTATTCTTCCATCTAGGCGCAGCAGGTAAGAGCGTTCCAGCGTTTTGTAGCCAAAGTAATCGTAGTTATAATCGCGGTCGTATATAATGGTAGAGTCGAGGGTAGCAGCATGCTTGCGGATGATCTCATACACATCTTTCGCGATCAGCGAAGCGTTTTCACCAGTTTTAGGATCTACATAGGTGTAGAGGCGCTTCATTGTGTTCGAAAACGACTTGCTGGTAACCTTGTGAAGGTTAGAGATAGCAATGCGTGCCGCCAGCACCGCATAATCGGGGTGCTTGGTGGTAAGCGAGGCCGCAGTTTCAGCAGCCAAGTTATCCAGCTCTACAGTGGTTACACCGTCGTAAATGCCGTCGATCACTTTCTTGGCCACCTCAATCGGCGACACATAGTCCATGTTCAGGGCATAGCACAGTTTCTCGATGCGTGCGGTAATTTTATCGAATTTAACGGATTCGCGACGGCCGTCTCTTTTAACTACTAACATAGCGTATACATTTAGCGGGGGTAAAGGGCCCGGGTTATCAAAAAATACAAGGTATATATGTGCTTCTGCAAATGCAGAAGATGGAGTCTAAGTATGCTTCACAATGCCATACGCAAATAGTAGCGTAAGCCGTTGGAGTACAAAGTTTTATAGGCAAATAAAAATACTTTTGCTATATACTGGAATGCAGATGCCTGCCAAAAGGCGGTGCGCCACCTTGTGTCCAGAGCCTGGAGCTTAGCTTAAGGGTGAGTGACAACATGTTATAAAACGGCAGGCGCTCTGCAAACACAAAGATGTTGTAGCAGCGCGCCTGCAGGAACTGATATTTAAAAATCTTCGTCAAGTGAGAACATCTTCTTGTCTTTGTCTCCGCCCACACCAGCTTTCTGGTATTCGCCCACACGTTTTTCAAAGAAGTTGGTCTTGCCTTGCAGCGAGATCATTTCCATGAAGTCGAATGGATTGGTGGAGTTGTATATTTTGCTGCAGCCCAACTCACCCAGCAGGCGGTCGGCTACAAACTCAATGTACTGGCTCATTAACTTGGCGTTCATGCCAATCAGGTCTACCGGAAGCGCATCTGTAACGAACTCCTGCTCAATAGTTACCGCATCGCGGATAATTTCCTGCACCCGCGCCTCAGGCAGCTTGTTTACCAACATAGAGTACAGCAGGCAGGCAAAATCGCAGTGCAGGCCTTCGTCGCGGCTAATCAGTTCGTTCGAAAAAGTAAGGCCAGGCATCAGGCCACGCTTCTTCATCCAGAAAATAGAGCAGAAAGACCCCGAGAAGAAGATACCTTCTACAGCCGCAAAAGCAACCAGGCGTTCTGCAAAATTCTCACTCTCGATCCAGCGCAGCGCCCACTCGCCTTTTTTACCAACTGCCGGCACCGTCTCTAAGGCGTTAAATAAGTGGTCTTTCTCCTTCTGATTTTTTACATAAGTATCGATCAGCAACGAATAAGTCTCCGAGTGAATGTTCTCCATCATAATCTGGAAACCGTAGAAGCAGCGGGCCTCTGGTATCTGCACCTCATTCATGAAGTTAACAGCCAGGTTCTCGTTCACAATTCCGTCTGATGCTGCAAAAAAGGCCAGTACGTGGCTTATAAAGTGTCTTTCGCCATCGTTCAGGTTCTCCCAGTCCTTAATATCCTGCGAAAGATCAATCTCCTCTGCTGTCCAGAAGCTGGCTTCCGCTAATTTATACATCTTCCAAACGGCATCGTGCTGTATCGGGAACAAGACGAAGCGGTTTGGGTTTTCTTTTAGTATTGGCTCCATAAACACGTAAGCTTTATAGTTAAGGCACCCTGATGAGGCGGCTTGCCTCGGGGCGCTAGTGATTTTTAAAGGAACGAGTAGTGGCTCTTTCCGCTACCCTTCAATATCAGGAGTTCAAATATATGGAATAGAACTTGAAATCGGGGGCTAAAGTTTTTCAATTTCTCCACACTTTTACAACGTACTCATTATCTGATGTTTACAATCAAATTAACAGGCATATAAACATCTACAATTGTTTATATATTCATGCATGAATGCCATAACAGCACAATGAGGCAGACATAGCAGCTAAGAAAAGTTATATAAAAGCGCAACACAAACTTAACTTTACGGTTACATTCCCCATCAAAATACAAATTACATTTGCACCCCCAATTCCTGCCTCTGCCACTCTTTACAGGTTACCAACTTCATTTTGTGGACAACTCAAAACTCTAAAAATAGATCTATACACCTATTGTTCAGATGATTATACCAAGTTTTAAACCACGGCAATTTTTACCACACAGATTTCAACATCGTTATCCACACAGGTGTGCATAACAGTATAAAATGCTTATAAAACAAATTAAGACACAAGTGTTTGCATAATAAAAAATAGAACCGTACTTTTGCAGACTAAAATTTTAAATATACATTGAAGCTGATGTACGCAATTGTAGAAATCGCAGGTCAACAGACCAAAGTAGAAAACGGCAAGTTTATCTACGCTAGCAAGCTTTCCGGCAACGATGGTGACGCCGTTGAGTTCACCAATGTTCTTCTTACCGATGATAACGGAACTATTACCTTAGGCGCTCCTTTTGTAGATGGCGTTAAAGTAACCGGCAAAATCCTTGGCGATGTGAAAGGCGATAAAATTATCGTTTTCAAAAAGAAGAGAAGAAAAGGATACAGAAAGAAGAATGGTCACCGCCAGCACTTCACGAAGGTCCTGATCGAAAGCATTGGGTAAGCAAGTAGTAAGAAGAATTTAATCGTTTTGAAAATTTTCAGGTCTGGCAACAGCCTGAAGTAAATAGTTAAAGAAAATGGCACACAAAAAAGGAGCTGGTAGTTCTAACAACGGTCGCGAATCGCATTCTAAACGACTTGGTGTTAAGATTTATGGTGGCCAGGATATCATCGCTGGTAACATCATTGTAAGACAAAGAGGCACTGCGCACCACCCAGGCCAGAACGTAGGTATTGGCAAAGACCATACTTTGTTCGCTTTGGTAGATGGCGTAGTTGAGTTCAGAAAAGGAAGAAAAGATCGTTCTTACGTTTCTGTACTTCCTAAAGTACAAGCTGAGGCTTAGTATAAACTGCTTCGGCAGTCAACAACTACAGAAAAGGGATGCCAGCCGGCATCCCTTTTCTGTTTTAAAGCGCCAGCTCGACTTACCTACCCCTAAGCAAAAAATAGCCATTTTGCCTCCGGAAGGCTATTTTCATTAGAATAATTGGTGGTTGCTGATTGTTAGTTGCTGAATTGTTAAATGGTTGATTTAAAAACTTAAAGATGAGAAGATTTGAAAATGGGAAGATGGAGAAAGGTGAGCTTCAAATGAATAAAGGTTAAAATCACCTCCTATTCATAACTCCTGTTGCAGCTCTTAATCACAAGCAGGCATCTTGAGCATCAACTACTAGCACAAATTTCCAGTTCTTGGGTTGAGCGCCTTTGCAGGTTCCCGGTGCCGCGGGAGCGGCGGCCCGCAAGGGCAGGAAAGATGCAGCAGCGCGATCCCTAAAGACGAGGCCCCGCGGCCGCGAGCGCTTGGAGCCGCAACAATGCAATAAGAAAGCATAAGGGCACCGGATCAAGCAGTTGCAAGGAGAGTTGGAACCCATTACAGGTGCAATGGCAGCATTTTTAACCAAACAGCAGCCTATAACTCCTAACTCTTACCTAGCCTTGGAAAGAGCCTTAGATCTCGCATTTCTACCCCCCCCCCCCGGAAGGCCATTTTCATTAGAATAATTCATCTCCCAAACACCCTTTTCACCTCATCATCTTGCCAAACCTGGTACAGCGAAACGTAACAGGCCTCACAAAAGCTAACAGAGAACATAATTTGTTAACAGCAAAATTTTATTTCCTGCAAATATCTACTTAACTTGCAGGTTCTTATCAAGAAAGACTGAGGGACAGGGCCCGTCGATGTCTTAGCAACCTGGGTAATGCCGAGGTGCTAACTCCCTCCTGGTAACCATAGCCAGGGAAGATAAGACTGTGCATCCTACCTCCAGGTGTCCTTCTTGATAAGCAACAACCGCTGTAGACTTAAGAGAAGAGAGACACCAATACATGAAAGACCACCCTATTTATAAACTGCTGCAGGAGCGCGTGCTGGTGCTAGATGGCGCCATGGGTACCATGATTCAGCGATATGAGCTACAGGAGCAGGACTTCCGTGGCGATCGCTTTAAAGACCACCCCAGCGACCTGAAAGGCAATAACGACCTGCTTTCGCTTACCCGCCCCGATGTTATTAAGCAAATTCACCTCGACTACTTAGAGGCAGGCGCTGATATCATAGAGACGAATACCTTTAGTGGCACTACCATTGCCATGGCCGATTACCACCTCGAGCACATTGTATATGAGCTCAACTACGAGTCGGCCCGCATTGCACGTGAGGCAGCAGATGAAATAACAGCTAAGAATCCGGACAAACCGCGTTTGGTAGCAGGAGCCATTGGCCCTACCAACCGCACGGCGTCTCTCTCTCCGGATGTAAACAACCCCGGCTACCGCGCCATCACCTTCGACCAATTGGTAGAGGCCTACTACGAACAGGTAAAAGGCTTGGCCGACGGTGGCTGCGATGTACTGCTCATTGAAACCGTTTTTGATACCCTGAACTGTAAGGCAGCGCTGTTTGCGGCAGAACAGTTTGTGATAGATGGTGGCAAGAAACTGCCGATCATGGTGTCCGGCACCATTACCGATGCCAGCGGCCGCACCTTATCGGGGCAGACGGTAGAGGCTTTCTGGAACTCGATCTCGCATGCGCCTATTGTGAGCGTTGGCTTTAACTGCGCCCTGGGTGCACGCCAGCTCAAGACGCACATTCAGGAGCTATCGCGTATCTCCGATATTTACATTAGCGCTTACCCCAACGCTGGTCTGCCAAATGCCTTCGGAGGCTACGACGAAACCGCTGATGAAATGGGCGCTATTGTGGAGGAGTACCTACAGGAGGGGCTAGTAAACATTTTGGGTGGTTGTTGTGGCACTACGCCATCGCACATCAAACGTATAGCCGAACTGGCTGCCAAACATACCCCGCGCAAACCTTCTGTTATTGAGCCACTGCCACGCTACAGCGGCTTGGAGCCACTTACCATTACCCCGGAGTTGCTGTTCGTAAACGTAGGCGAGCGCACTAACGTAACCGGCTCTCGCAAATTTGCCCGCTTAATTGTAGAAGGCAAATTCGAAGATGCCCTGACCGTTGCCCGCCAGCAGGTAGAGGGCGGAGCGCAGATTATAGATGTGAACATGGACGAAGGCATGCTCGACTCAGAGCAGGCCATGACCAACTTCCTCAACCTCATCGCCTCCGAACCAGACATTTCCAAGCTACCTATCATGATCGACTCCTCTAAGTGGAGTGTGATAGAGGCTGGTTTGAAGTGTGTGCAAGGCAAATCCATTGTAAACTCCATCAGCTTAAAAGAGGGCGAAGACAGCTTCCGTAGGCTGGCCCGCAAAGTGCGCCAATACGGAGCAGCTGTGGTCGTGATGGCGTTTGATGAGCAGGGGCAGGCCGATACGCTGGAGCGACGCAAAGAGATCTGCGGCCGCTCTTACCGCATCCTGGTTGAAGAACTGGGCTTCCCGCCACAAGATATTATTTTCGACCCGAACATATTAGCCATTGCCACCGGCATAGAGGAGCATAACAACTATGCTGTAGAGTACCTCGATTCGGTTCGCTGGATCAAAGAGAACTTGCCGCATGCGCTGGTAAGCGGCGGTGTGAGTAACCTCTCCTTCTCTTTTAGAGGGAACGACCTGGTACGCGAGGCCATGCACACGGTATTCCTGTACTACGCTGTACAAGCCGGCATGGACATGGGCATTGTAAATGCTGGTATGATGGGCATTTACGAGGAAATACCGCTGGAGCTGCGCAACCTTATAGAAGATGTAATCTTTAACCGCCACCCCGATGCTACTGAGAAGCTGGTAAACTACGCCGAAACTGTAAAAGGCAAAGGCAAAACAGCCACCGGAGCAGATAACGCCTGGCGCGATGCGCCGGTAGAGGAGCGCCTGAAGCACTCGCTGGTAAAAGGTATTGTGGAATTTATCGACGAAGACACAGAAGAAGCCCGCCAGAAAGCCACCAGAACTCTCGACGTAATTGAAGGGCCGCTTATGGCCGGCATGACAGTAGTAGGCGATCTCTTCGGAGCTGGCAAAATGTTTCTGCCGCAGGTAGTGAAGAGTGCCCGTGTAATGAAGAAGTCGGTGGCTTACCTGCTGCCCTTTATGGAGAAGGAGAAGCTGGCATCCGACACGTCTAAGTCAACGGCTGGTACTATTCTAATGGCCACTGTAAAAGGCGATGTGCACGACATCGGCAAAAATATTGTTGGCGTCGTGCTGGCCTGCAACAACTACGAAGTAATAGACATGGGCGTGATGGTACCGCTCGACAAAATACTGGCAGAGGCAGAAGCGCAGAAAGTAGACATTATCGGACTGAGCGGCCTCATTACGCCTTCTCTGGATGAGATGGTGTATGTGGCACAGGAGATGGAACGCCGTGGCATGAAAATTCCGCTGCTGATTGGCGGTGCCACCACCTCACGCATACACACGGCCGTAAAAATTGCGCCGCAGTACAGCGGGCCGGTGGTGCACGTACACGATGCCTCGCGTAGCGTAACCGTGGTAAGCAGCCTGCTCAGTAGCAACCGCGATGCCTATATTGCCGAAATAAAAGCAGAGTACCAGAAACTCCGCGAAGACCACCATGGCCGCACCAAAGACCGCTCTTTTGCCACCATTGCAGAAGCCAGAGCCAATAAATACAAAGTAGACTGGCAGGCACGGCAGCCGGTGAAACCAAGCTTCCTGGGCAACAAAGTATTCACAAACTACCCACTGGCGGAGATCGTGCCGTACATCGACTGGACTCCGTTCTTCCATACCTGGGAGCTCAAGCGCCAGTACCCAAAAATCCTTAACGACCCGGAACTGGGAACAGAGGCTACCAAACTCTTTGCCGATGCGCAGGAAATGCTGCAGCAGATCGTAGACGAGCAGTTACTGGAAGCAAGGGCCGTAGTAGGTTTTTACCCGGCTAACGTAGAGGCCGACGATACCATTGAAGTCTACACTGATGATTCACGTGGAAACCTGCTCACAGAGTTCCACACGCTGCGCCAGCAGGGCAAAAAAGGCGACAAAGTGCCGAACATGGCCTTCTCCGATTTTGTGGCTCCCAAAGAAACGGGTGTGCAGGACTATATTGGTGGCTTTGCCGTATCGGCAGGCTTTGGCATCGAGAAGCTAGTAGAAAAATACGAAGCCGACCACGACGATTACCGCTCCATTATGGTGAAAGCCCTGGCCGACCGCCTAGCTGAAGCCTTTGCCGAACTCATGCACGCCAAAGTGCGAAAAGAGCTATGGGGTTATGCTCCAGACGAACAACTGGGTAACGATGAGCTGATAAAAGAAAAGTATCAGGGCGTTCGTCCGGCACCGGGATACCCCGGCTGCCCTGACCACACCGAGAAAATAACGCTGTTCAACCTGCTCAAGGCAGAGGAGCAAACCGGCATCATCCTGACGGAGAACCTGGCCATGTACCCCGCTTCTTCGGTTAGCGGTTTGTACTTCTCGCATCCGGAGTCGCGTTACTTTGGCCTCGGCAAAATTGGCGAAGACCAGGTAGCCGACATTGCCCGTCGCAAAGGCATGCCACAGGAGGAACTGGAGCGCTGGCTCTCACCAAACCTGAACTACGACCCAAAACCAGTATCGCAACCAGCTTAATTTGACTTTATCGTAGCACGAATCACGTAGCACGTACTACGACAAAAATATTCTTTGGCAGCAGTTTCTATGAACAGAAGTCGTGTATCGTGCTACGTGATACACGCTACGCCATCACCCGAAATAATTACATGAAAGTAACGGAACATTTTAATAACGCTGAAAAGACTTTATTTACCTTCGAGATACTGCCTCCGCTGAAAGGCGAGAACATGCGCACCCTGTTCGACCACATAGACCCGCTGATGGAGTTTAAGCCGCCTTTTATAGATGTAACTTATCACCGCGAGGAGTATGTGTACAAGCAGCGGGAGAACGGCTTGCTCGAAAAGATCACCACGCGCAAGCGCCCGGGTACAGTAGGTATTTGTGCCGCCATCCAAAACTACTACAAAGTAGACACGGTGCCCCACCTGATCTGCGGCGGCTTTAACAAAGAAGAAACTGAAAATGCGCTTATCGACCTGCACTTTCTGGGCATCGACAATGTGCTGGTGCTGCGTGGCGATTGCGTGAAAAACGAATCTAGGTTTACGCCTGAGCCAGGAGGCCATGCCTATGCCACCGAGCTGATAGGGCAGGTAGTGAACATGAACAACGGCCGCTACCTAGACGATGAGCAAGCCTTTAAGAACAGCACCGACTTTTGCATCGGTGTAGCTGGCTACCCCGAAAAGCACTCCGAGGCCCCTAACCTGAAAGCCGATCTGCAATGGCTGAAGAGAAAAATAGAGCTGGGAGCAGACTATGTAGTAACGCAGATGTTTTTCGACACGCAGAAGTACATCGACTTTGTAAACCTCTGCCGCGAAGAAGGTATTAATGTGCCTATTATTCCAGGCCTGAAACCCCTAACCACTAAGTCGCAGCTTTCGGTACTGCCAAGCTTCTTCCACCTCGACATACCATGTGAGCTGGCCGAAGCCGTAGAGGCCTGCAAAGACAACAAACAAGTAGCAGAAGTAGGCGTTGAGTGGGCTATCAAGCAGTCGAAGGAGCTGATGGCGTTTGGTGTGCCGTGCCTGCACTATTACTCTATGGGCCGCTCTGGTTCTGTAAGAAAAGTAGCAGAAGCGCTGTTTTAGAAAGCTTCAAAAATTGGTTTGATGTTATCTTATGACAAAGGCTGTGGCTCTTGCTGCAGCCTTTGTTGTGTTAGCAGGAGCCACAGCCAGGCAACTCTCCCTCAATTATTCTAACTCAAGTTGCGATTATGTACCTCTGTTGAAAGTGTAGGCCAGGAGGAATAGCTTTAGTTTAAGGATAAATCCTTGTGGGGTAACAGCATGAATAGCGCGCGGGAAAGCAGCCTGTATTTCACTAAAGGTTGTTTCGATTATCTTTCTCATCGCTCTTTTGAGGAGGGCCATAGCCTGATTGTCTTTGCGCTTGCTGTTGTTTTTCCTCTCCGGCAGCAACTCTACCTGCTCGCGCTCTAGTAGCGGGTCTTCTACCTCATAGTTGGTGTAGGCCTGTCAAGAGCTTGCTGCCTTCTGGCAGCTCCAACTGCATGGCCTGTAAAGCCCTGCTGGCATGCACACTACCTGCCACAATGAAAAATTGCACCGGCAGGCCATCAACTGTGGTGATGACTTCAACTTTAAAACCGTAGAAGTACTCCCTTTTGGAAGCATTGTACCCTCTGTAGGCCCTGTGGCGAAGCAACTTGCACCTGGCAAAGCAGCCTGCACCTGTTGATGCGAATGTTTCTGCACACAGCAACAGGAAAGGAGTCAATGGCATACTCACTGCAGGTGTTGAGCTCCCTGAGGCTTTCTCCTAAAGCCGTAAAGATGGCTGCTTGGAGTTGCTACCTTTGACTGGAGACCTATTTAGGGCAGATTTGATTTAATAACTTAAATTTGACTATGATGGAACGACGTGTATTTGATACCTCCTTTAAACGGATGGCTATTGACCTCTCCT
>NZ_JBLIQL010000042.1:0-16641 GCF_047525655.1 Pontibacter sp. 13R65 | reverse complement strand
TGAGAACAAGAAACAGAAGAGCAGTACGCAGAACAGCCTGTTTTTCTAAAAAACAACTAAATCACGAAAATGCAATGAAACTAACTTTCTTCTATAGAAACTATCATACATTCTAGACCACAACCCAGGTGCTCGTTGAAATCCTCTCGGATGTCGCCTTTGAGGTAAACTCTTTCTGAGTTTTAGAGAAGAAGCCAAAGAGCGTGTCGGCGTAGATGAACTCGGCGAAGGTGATGTTGCGGAAGCGCTCGGCTGGGCCGCGCATGACCTGGTACCCCAGTTTCAGGGTGGGCAGCAGCTGTTTGGTGAGGGTGCTATCCTCCAGGAATTCCAGCAGGGGATACAGGTTCAGGCGCTGCACGCCGGTGAACTGGTGCAGGATAGCCCACCTGACCTGCAGCAGGTTTTGAGCAGGAGCAGTTTCTGCAGGTGGTCCGGCTTGAAGGAGAACTGGATCCGAATGATCTCCAGGAGCTGCTCCCTAGTGAGCTCAATCCAAGTGCTGGCCACCTGCAGGTGCACGACCTATAGCTTTTCTTGACCTGGTACTTGAGGGTGAGGTGATACATGTAAAACTTGGTTTTACACGAATTTCACCAGGCAGAACAGCTTAAAAAAGACAGAAAAATAGAATAATCTATTGTGGAACTAGGGTGCCATATAGATTATACTATATATTTAATTATTTATTATCTAAGAGTTGCTGTCATGGCATGAAATGTGCGATTAGGTTTTTTAATATAATAGAAAGCATAAATCTCATAATTTTAACTTAACAAGCTTGAAGAATGAAAAAAATCATCTTTACTCTCTTATTAGCTATTCCCCTGGCAAGCACTGGTTTTGCCCAAACCCTAAAAGGATCCAAAATGATTGGAGGGGACGGATACCTCTCTTTTGACGATGCATTTTACGCCAACCTTAACCCTAATATAGGGTACTTTCCTTTAGATGATTTAGCTGTAGGTATTAAGACGCCAATAAACTTTGGGTCACATTCAGGAGGAAGATTTAAATACATCACCGGAGATCTAGCACCTTTTGTGCGTTATTATTTTGGGAAACCAACCCGCTTCAGAGTATTTGCGGAAGGCAGTGGCGGAATTGGTTATGCAAGGAATAAGAGTGAAAGGAATGAAAGCTATTCAGTGGGCTATATCCGGAATTCAATTGGAGGAAGTCTGGGAACAGTGTACTTCATTACCGAACAAGTCGGTTTAGAAGCTCAACTCAATTATCGCAATTACAAGTCTGGTTATAAAAGTTCCTCAGAAAACTTTATTGCTGATTCTAGGAGAAGCAACACGACCATTACTTTGGGAATACAAGTACATCTGCCTACCTCAAAAAAGGAGTAATAATTTAAATGATATTTCAGTGAAATAGAAAAGCTCAAGCACCACCTGCTTGAGCTTTTCTATTTCACTCTATCGTATTCCCACTCTGCCTGAACCTGATCTTGCGGAGAAACTCGTGCAGGAACAGGAGCTGCTTTTGCTCTTCCTCCCAGAGCGTAAACTCATCTGAGGCGATTTCACACAGATTGTTTCCATTTGGACCAGCGTTGCCTGTAGGTCGGAGACATCGGGTATGGCCTTTAATAGCTCTATGAGCGCGCCTAACACAGCCTCTGTTATCTGAGGCTCGTTGCGGATGATCAGCTCTTCCTGACTATCCGTTACTCTTCTGGATATGCTCATGGCTTAAGCGCTTTTAAACTCCTGCATGCTAGCAAACATATCCTTTATATCAAAGAGCAAGGCCAGGGCGTTTTTCAGCTCCGTGGAGTCGGCTTCCTGGCTATTGAAGTAGAGGCTAAAGAACCGGATCAGCTTTTCGAGCTGGTCGTTTAGCTGGGCGGATTTATCGTGGCAGCGCTCGTGCAGGTAGTTGAGGTAGGGCTGTATGTTTATGTAGTGGTTGGTGTGCTGGTTGAGCACCAGGTGGGGCGGCTGGTTATTTTTTTGCATAGAGTGGCAGGTTAGAGATGAACGACACGCAGGTGGTGTATTCATCGGTGATATTGGCCCCGTTGTCCCAGTTGCCGTTGATGTGGCAGTAGTTGATCACGCTATTGGTCTTGGGCTTGGAGAAGCGGCTGCTCACCGCGCATCCTGCGCCGTGANCGCAGGTGGTGTATTCATCGGTGATATTGGCCCCGTTGTCCCAGTTGCCGTTGATGTGGCAGTAGTTGATCACGCTATTGGTCTTGGGCTTGGAGAAGCGGCTGCTCACCGCGCATCCTGCGCCGTGAGCAGCACGATCTTCTTGCGGTTTTTGGAAAGGATGAACTCCGGAAAGGCGTTGGCGAAAAAGGAGATATCGGTGATCACCTAGGAGGCATAGCGGTTACTGTTGGAGCGCTTGAGGAACTCCTCCACCTCCGGCACACTCTTCCGGATAAAGACCTCGTTGCCTTTCTCGTCCAGCTCCACGTAGCCATACACCACGCCGGAGCCGTACTAGGCCTTCGCTTTCCAGGTCAGCGTGTCGGAGAGTACCTCGCTCTTCTCCACATCCTTAACCACGTTTTGCGGGAAGAGGTTGTCCTCCCCCAGGAGGCTATCTCGTCGCCCATGGCCTTGACCACCGGCGTGGTGGCAACGGCTCCTGGCGCATTGGCTCCTTTGGCCGAGCCTGTGCTTCCAAGGCTGGCGTTCAGCTTGATGATGGCCCCAGCTGAGGTATAGACGAAGGTGGCCTCTTTGTTTACAACTACGCTCATCAGATAATCACTTTCATTCCATTGAATTGAATGATGAGCCAGATGCTGCACTTGCGGATCTGCCCGCTCGGTACCACCATCAGGTTGCGGGTGTAGTTCTCGTAGTGGTGCGGGTTCTTTGGGCTTTCAGGAACCTGTGCCTGGTGCGGTTGCCCGTTGGCTTTGGCAGCTTTTCTGGGAAGAGAGGACGTCTTAAAGCAACTCGGCAGCTCCACGAACTGCCCGCCTGCGCCGCTGCGCCGGTTGCACTTCACGTACCGGATAGAGAATGCGTGGCCGTCTCCATCCGCTCCAGCACTTCCCTCAGCCTAATTATCTTATTGCTCAACAAGAGCGAATTTCAGGAGTTGGAGGGAGGGGAAAAAAGAAATAAAATTGTCTTTGATAAAAGAAATATATGGTAAGTTTGATACTGTTAATACAGTTTATGTGCTTATTCCTATAGATCAACCAACAACTGTAGGATATTTTTCTATTAAAATGTTTACGATGAAGAACCTTTACAGCCTTTTAATCCTTAGCATCTTCATTTCAAGTTGTTCTACAACAAACCCCAGTTTGCATTCAGTCACTGAGTTAGCAGATCCTAGCATAAATAGAGACAACTATTACGAGTACCATAAAAAAAGCGGTGGTGGAGAGCCTCTCACTACGGCTTGGCTTAGAAGATCTGAGGCGGTTCAAGTAATCATAGATGAATTGAAAGAATTAGGACATTTACCCAAGGAGTATGTTTTATACGAATTTGCAGATGGTAATACATTAGTAGTTGATGCTTACATTTCAGAGAAAGATCTAGCTATAGTGTTCAATCAAAGCCACTATGCAGATGTTAAAAAAGAACATCGTGACATTAGTAGGCTACATCAATTCAAGTATAAATATGCCGGTGCGAAAGGTACACCCTATACTTATACTAGCTTTACTAAAAATTTTATCGTGTTACAAGAAACCTGGTATTGGTATCAATATTTGAATGATAAACCTTCAAAAGGAATGGTAAGCAGAGCCACTATTGAGCAGATACTTAGACAAGATGTTCGAGCACTTGTGGCGGATTATCAAAGTAGTATAAACTAAACTATCATGACCACACCACTTTTGATACTTATTATTCTGAAGGTGGCCACTATTCTAATAATAGAAACGGGAACAAAACTTACGTGAAGCGAAAGTAAGATAATTAAGTTTTTAAGTCTAGAATATCCCACCAGGCAAGAATTCTTAAGCTCTAGCCTCCAAAATTTTTTATAAAAAAAGCATAGCTACATGAAAATAATCCTACCCTTACTGCTTATTTCCTTACTATTTTTTTCCTGCTCCAAAAAGGAGGAGGTAGAGCCGGTCTTTACTTTCACACTTGAAGATGTACAAGCGAACATTATCGGAACTTGGATTGCTGTATCATCCAAAATAGTTTATTATGACAATGAAGGTAAAGTTGTGCACACCATCGAGCACACAAGCGTATCGGAAAATCCTTATGTATTTGGACCTGAAAATGTAAATTACTCTATCCAAACTCCAGATCGTCAGGTCGATTATGTACAACCTTATGCTGTGATTGAGGTTGAAGACCATTTATTCTTAACAATTGATCAACGCTTTAGCAAAAGGTATATTCATATCATTCCCAAGTCTAATACAGAAATGATATGGCAAAATGAATTGATCAATATGCCCTACTATAAAGACGACACCAATCATGTATCTGCTAGATCGGTCACATCTGTTACTCGAAGAAAAAAGTAAGTAGTGTAAACCACTTATTCTAAATTTACTTCATTTACCCCCTTTTTAACAAATCCCTTCTACAAGCCTTACCTCTTAGAGAACAAAATAAGTTCCTTGTTGGGATAAAGATGCAGTAGCCATATCCCGATAGTTTTAATTAAAACCAAACAACAATTGAAAACAATATTTACTGCTTTTCTATTACTATTTGGAATTGGAGCCTTTGCTCAGGATCCCATGTATTCGGGGCAAAGAAGTATTCCTATTAATGACTCCAGGCTGCACCTACAACCCTTGCCAATAAATAACTCAACAGGGAAAATTGAATTTCATAATATGGTAGAGGTGCCCGGCAAATCCATGCCAGAAATTCACGCGATTGCCAGGGAGTGGTTTTTAAAGACATTCGCATCGCCTAATGCAGCTTTGGAAACGGATGATATTGATGCCGGTGTCCTTAAAGGGAAAGGAGTGATCACCAAAACCATGTTCTCATCCACAACCGGTCTTTTTGGAGACATGGAATCCGCAAACCTTACAGTCAAAGTGGATTCTGATGATGGTTATTACAGCTATACACTCTCCGATATAGTATTTAATTTAGCCTCGCCTCAAGCAACAAGGCAGTATCCAGCCGAAGAGATTATTACAGATAAACATTTATTCAAGCCTAATGGCCAAGCCAGAAGTAAAAGCAGGAATCTAAAAGAGATGGTAATGATTAGTGTACGTCAGTTAACCAATTCTTTAAAATCTTCAATTAAGAATGGCGAGATGGATAACTACTAAAAATCTTCATTAGCAACGATATACCTTGTTATAAACATTTAATCCATTTCAAATTTCTTAAACCAATTAACCAACCCTTCTATGTCAAACATTTTCTCATTTAGCGGAAGAATCCGCAGAACAGAGTACGCCGTTACTCAAATTGTCCTTTCTATTGTAGGATCTATCATCTTCTTTGTGTTTGGAGTTTCCCTCTTGGCAGGAGGTGAATCTGCTGTCGGAGGTGTATTGGTAGCCATGTTCGTGACTTATGCGGTAATAACCTGGATTGCCATTGCCTCAGGCGCTAAAAGATGCCACGACCGCGGGAATTCTGGTTTTTTCCAGCTTATTCCCTTCTATAGCCTGTGGATGCTGTTTGGTGACGGAGATCACGGCCGGAACAACTATGGCGATGATCCAAAAGGCCGCATGAGCCAAGCTGATATATTTGAGGCTATGTCGTCTAAAAAGGCTACAGCTTAAAAAGATTTCCATTCCTAGCCAGAGCTCTTTAGCTCTGGCTAGCATATCTCCTACGTGGTGGTAAGGCGCAGTTATTTACTCTTAACCCAGGCGTCATACATTCCAGCACCAGTAGTATATTTAAATGTTTTTGTTAAACTCAGATTTTTCCCTTCTTTAATATCAATGTAAGTATAGGAGTAAGCAAGATCGCTGCTGCCAGTGGACTTAGGTAAAAGCACATACACGAAATATCTACCTGGCTGTAGCATTTCATTCATTTTAGTGCCTATCGCACCGTATTCGATGCTTCGAAATGTGCCGGAAGTTTTATCATAAACTTCACCTACAAATAGATTCGGCGAGGCATTCACGTCAAAATTACTATTCTCAGCCTTCCACACATGAATAATGGCTTTAATAGGTTCTGCAGTAATTTCTCCCGTAGAGGACATTGTTTCTTTAGATACACTAAGTATAAACCTAGAAACAGGTTCAGGAGCAGGTTCATTGTCTCTTTTACAGGCTGACATGAGCACAATGAAAAACAGGAATAAGATTTTTTTATTCATGGTGATGAAGGATGAAATAGGTGGAATGATAGGAATAGAAACTCGATACTATTAATTATAATTTTGATACTATACGATCTGCAATTTAATTAGTTTAGGTACAATTAAAATATAAATACTTCAATTAATTCATCTTTTAATTGAGTAAATTCACTATAGAGTAAGTTCAATAGTCTTGGCTGTTGTACTGTTCATGCCCCGTAATTTGCTAATCCCTTTGATAACTATTTCGGATGAAGCTATTGTTTTCTTTTAAAGGCAAACTTAGAGCGCTACCTTTAGTTAAAGACCATTTGATGGGCAGATTTAGTGTAAGCTTCAATCGAAATGCCTGTATGTAATACCTCCTAGCTATTAGTCTCTCCTTTCAAAGGAGTTGGGCAAAGAAGAGGCTGATGAGATAAAAATAGCCTAAAGCAGGCTGAGCAGATTACAGTAGAAGAGCTCTCTGTTCCTGCCACCGAAGGACTTAAAGTTGAGCAAAAGGAGATCGACGGCCGCAGAAACAATTGAAGGAGGCGCAACGGGAGGATGATTATCCAAATGCTGATAAATGTCTGCTGTTTGAAAAGATAGAGAGCATTTTCTGCCGAGAAAACAAGCGCTACACAGATATAAAGCAAAGCAACAGAACCACTTTTCCGTTGAGAAAATATGTAAAAAATAGAAGGTGAGCACCTACTGGTTCTACTACTAACTTAGGCCCCCTGGCGAAAATAGCAGGGGCTTTTTTAGAACAGTGGGTTCTCGAATTGAGCAATTGACGCTATAATCAGGTCCAGTATTATTTCATAGCTGAGGCGGCGGGACTATAATGGCTCCATCACCATAGTTCACTTGGAAACAAATCACTGGGGAAGTCGATGCAAATAGCATAGAAAAGCTGCGAATTCGCGATGGGAAGACCTTTGAGCTACTGAAAATAGGTTTATTGGATTGTTAAGAATAGGGTGAGCAGGCAATCCTCAAGCTATTTTTAAAATCTAACTCGGAAGTAGTTAATCCGCTTAAATTCATGCAAAAACATATTAGAAAAGCCATTTTAATAAGTAAAATTTCAGTTTTAGCAAATGAAACTATAAAGCTTTCTTTTCAAGATCCTCTCCTGCTTCCTTTTCGGCTGTGGCTTTCTTATTTATATATACTTGCCATGTTACGGCCTTACCGTTTTCAGAATACCAGGTAAAAGATTTAGCGGATTCTGATACATTTTTTTCCTGAAAGCACCATTTCCACCAGATCCAACCAATGAGGAGAAAAGAGACAAGGCAACCCGCAAATAAAATATATTGCATCATGGCCAAATATACATTAGCAGATTTACCTGAATGTTAACCAACCATTATCTCTCCGTTATAAATTCTATTATTTACCTCCCCTACCCCGGCCATACCCGCCCAGCTACTCCCAATTATTTTAAAGAGTATTCGCTAATCGAAAGCCACAAAAGCACCAGTATAGTTAATCTTGAGGTAGAACTTAAAAACAAACTTGAGGTTCATAATGCCACAACTATTCGTTAGTGCTGCACTATATTCACTAAAAGAGCCCTAGATATCTCATAATATTTGCTTTACTTTATAAGATGCAAACCAGCCAAAAATTGCCTACACAGCATGTAATGGCTTCTTTGTCCGCCCCAATCTCAATTAAATGGAAAATTACATCAACTCAGTTAACGATCTAGTGTGGAGCAGCGCCCTCATTTTTCTTTGCCTTGGAGCAGGCATCTACTTCTCCATTATCACACGGTTTTTACAAATTCGGCACCTTCCCGAAATGATCAGGCTGCTCTTTAGAGGTCAGGCGTCAGACAAAGGAGTAAGTTCTTTCCAGGCTTTTTCTATCGCTATTGCCGGTCGAGTAGGTACTGGTAACATAGCTGGTGTGGCCACCGCCATTGCTATGGGAGGCCCCGGCGCAGTTTTTTGGATGTGGGTTATAGCTTTTCTGGGTAGTGCCTCAGCCTTTATAGAGGCCACACTTGGGCAGATCTACAAGCAGGTTAAAGACGGGCAGTATCGTGGCGGTCCTGCTTATTATATAGAAAAGGGTTTGGGCGTAAAATGGTACGCAATTGTTTTTGCAGTAGCCACTATTATCAGCATGGCCTGCTTTTTGCCTGGTGTTCAAAGCAACAGCATTGCCACCAGCATGGAAGCCGCATTTCAGGTGCCCGTGGCAGTTACAGGTGGTACCGTTACTTTGCTGCTTGCCCTCATCATATTTGGTGGTGTTCGCCGTATTGGCAAAGTCGCCGAAATTGCCGTTCCTTTTATGGCCGGTGCTTACATCCTGATGACTCTGGTTATTATTACCCTTAACATAACGGAAATACCTGCTGTTTTTAGCTTGATAATACGGTCTGCTTTTAACCTGGAGCCTGCCTTTGCCGGTGTATTTGGTATGGCAATTTCCTGGGGAGTAAAAAGAGGCATTTATTCGAATGAGGCAGGTCAGGGAACAGCACCGCACGCAGCGGCTGCGGCAGAAGTAAGCCACCCGGTAAAGCAGGGGTTAGTGCAGGCTTTCTCTGTGTATGTAGATACCTTATTGGTGTGTACCGCCACAGCTTTTATGATTTTGTTTACAGGACAATATAATGTGATAAACCCAGAAGGTGGTTTTATTGTGGAAAATGCTCCTGGCATAGCCTATGGGCCAACCTATACGCAGCAAGCTGTAAACACCTACTTCCCCTCACTTGGCGGTGGCTTTGTAGCCATATCGTTGCTGCTGTTCGCTTTTACAACCATAATGGCCTATTATTACATAGCAGAAACCAACCTTAGCTACCTCAGCAAAAAAAATAACAAAGCCATGCTCTGGCTGTTAAGAACGATTATTCTGGCCGCTACTTTTTATGGCTCCGTTAAAACTGCTGAGTCGGCCTGGGTATTAGGTGATATAGGAGTAGGTATTATGGCCTGGCTCAATGTAATCGCTATTCTCCTGTTGCATAAGCCCGCCATAAAAGCACTCAAAGATTACAAGGCCCAGCTAAAAAACGGTGTAGATCCAGTATTTAACCCTCAAAAGCTGCACATTAAAAACGCTGATGAATGGCTACTGCCTGAAGAGGTAAAGAAAAAAATCAAAGTAGGATAACATCTTTTGAAATGGAATAAAAAAAGACGTACAGGAGCAAACAAACCTAATCCTGTACATCTTTTTTTATCCACTCAGTTAAAAGCTTTTTTTAGAAGAGAAATAAGAAAGCTAGTAAATTCAATCTATGGACAAAATGCAGCAAGCCCTTACTGTACATACTTATCCCGATACCACCGGCTGACTTTTAAACATCCGAGTCAGTTTACTACAGCAATTGCAGAAAGTAAAAGAGCAGGCCAGCAGCTGCACTCACAGCAATCCAGGTGATCATTCCTACTTTGTAGTAATACATTGCAAAGAAGGAGATCACGATCCAGCTCAGCGCCAGCCAGTCTACTTCCTGCCCTTGCCCCAGCACAACGGCACGTCCGAAGTAAACTGCCAGGTTAAGCACGACACCCACTACCGCTGCCGTTACCACACCAAGTACAGATTTAACCCGAACATCGCCCTGCGTCCGTTCAATAAACGGGCCTCCAACCAATATAAAAAGAAAACAAGGCAGAAAGGTAAAGAAAGTGGTGGTAAATAAACCTAAGGAGCCCATCAGCAGCGATCCGCCATAATGGTTATAGCCTGCCATAAAACCTACAAACACCAATACCATAATCAGTGGGCCAGGTGTGGTTTCACCAAGCGACAGACCATCTATCATCTGGAGCTTAGTCAGCCAGTTAAAGTTCTCAACTGCCACCTGCGCCACATACGGCAACACAGCATAAGCTCCTCCAAAAGTGACCAATGCCGCTTTTGTGAAAAATACGGAAAGGTTTTTCCAAAAGGTAAAATCCTGACTAATAGCATAGAACAAGAGATAGGGTGTTACCCACAACGCCACCACTACCAGCCCCCGTAGCAAAAGCTGGGGCACCGTGAGCATAGTATCGTGAACTTGACTACCACTATGCAGGTAAAACTCCTGTCCCTCATTAGCGGCAAGTGTCGTACTTTGCTCGTTTTCTTTGAAAAGGTTGGGGTACACTTTTCTGGTAATAATTGCAACCGCCATAGCTGTAATAATAATGTACGGGAAAGGAATATTCAGAAAATAAATAGCACAGAAACTTGCCGCCGCCAACACATAATGAAACAGGCTGTGCAATGATTTCTTCCCGATTTTGAGCAGCGCTAGCAGCACAATGGCCACCACCGCTGGCTTAAGCCCATAAAACAATGCCGAAACCCAGGGAATGGTGCCATAGCTGACATAAGCCATACTGAGGCCCAACAAAATAAAAACGGAAGGTAAAACGAAGAGAATGCCTGCTGCCAGGCCACCGCGCACTCCATGTAGCAGCCAGCCAATGTAGGTAGCCAGCTGTTGTGCCTCCGGCCCGGGCAGCAGCATGCAATAATTGAGGGCATGCAGAAATTTTGAATCAGAAATCCACTTTTTCTTGTCGACCACAAATTCATGCATGATCGCGATCTGGCCTGCAGGTCCTCCAAAGCTGATAAAGCCTAGCTTTAACCAAAACAGGAATGCCTCCCTGAAAGAAGGTTTGGCAGGTGCTGCTGAATTATCTTGTTGTAAAACAGGACGGGGTTTAACATTATAGTCTTTCATAATGAGACAGGCAGTATAACTAGCTTAATGAAATTTATATCCGAATCCATAAGTCCACAGCCAGGAGTGGTCGCTGGCGCGATGGTAGGCTGGTGCACTTGATAATAATTTACCATAATCCAGCCGCGGCGAAAGTCCAAGTTTTGGTTCAGCCTTGCTATCCACGATCAGCAAAGAAGGGAAAGCACCAACTCCCAGTGACAACATGTGGCCGACCCTTAGTTTCAGGTTAGGCCCGCCCACGTTCATAGCGTATACATTGTTATTACCAAAGGAGAACCCGAGCATTCCTTCCAAGCCCTACTCTACCTCCTTCTGTTCTTTTGGCAAATTTGCATCCTGGGCCTGCGCTACCAGGGAGGCTAAAAATATACTACAGGTTATTAAAAGTCTGCCAGGCCAACCGACAGCAGCAGCAGCAATAATATCATTTTTGAAATCTTGTTCAGCAGGTTTTCGGGCAGGTCCAGAGTTAAAAATTGTAAGAGTTAACATCATAATAGCGATTTGTTTCTTACAATTTTAGCTACCCGCCTTCTCTTAAAATAGAATGTGGTTAACCATTAGAATCTTTTTTACCTTTTGCGAATTTTTTTTTATAATCAGAGGGATTCTGCCCCGTAAACTTTTTAAAAATCCGGGTAAAGTGGCTTTGGTCAGAAAAACCGGTAAGGTAGGCAATTTTTGAAAGTGAATGCGACGTTTGATGCAGCAGGTGCAGGGCCTTTTCTATGCGCAACTTCCGGATATACTCACCATATGACATGTTGTCGAAGTACTTTGAGAACTCGCGCGACAGGTAAGCCGGATGTAACTGCAGTTCCTCGGCTATATCTTTTAAGCTTATGCTCAAATTCGTGTCTATCTGGTCTTGTATTATTTCTTTCAGGCCTTTTGCCCAAACAGGTACTTTTTTCTCGGCCTGCTGCTGCCGCAGATAAGAATGAAAAGCCTGCAGAAACACATTTTCGTTTGGTTGTTGCAGGTGCTTTACTCCCTGCAGTTGTTTTGCCCACGTATACAAGGCATCATACATAATCAAACCATGCTCCAGTAATTGATGATCATCTTTAAAATTGGTAGAAAGCCCGGCTGATATGGCCCACAACCCTGCCGACTGACTGCTCAGGCTATGGTTATCGGTATCGGCACCTCTAATAATAGGAGCCATAACATGTAGGGCAGCGTCAGGTAGCTGGTACTTCTCCAGAAAATAATCAAAGGTGCACTGGTCGTTGTAGTGTGTGAACTCTGCTTCTGGCAAGTCGAAGGGAGTAGCATCAAGTTCTTTAGCCCGCTCCATTACCTGCGCATAGGGCACAAAGTAAAATACAGCCTCTTTGTCTATAAACCTTTTGATAAGCCAGGGGCAGGCAATCCGGTCTACTTTTGGGCGCTCGCGGGTAATCCAGTTCATATTTGTAATGTGGTAGCAGGTTGTTACAGCAGACAAAATGCTAATGCTTTGGCTCCTGCGTCAGGGCGATTAACTATAATACATTATTAATCAGCTATTTTTATCTTAATCCGTTTTAACAACTTTTATAAATTTACAAATATATTTTTTTTAAAACTATTTAGGCATTATCTTTGTATACTAAATCTATAGAGATTTAAATTTAAACAACTCGTCAACATGAAAAAAGGAACTGCTTCTGATTACAAGCAATTTGCATCTCCGGCCGTACTGGCTCGGGTCCTTTCTGTTATGGCTGACGCTGGTTGTTGTTGCTGATTCTGCCGGTACTCCCGCAGCACCCTGCTGCCCTTACCTTTCATAAACCGGGTTTCTTTTTCGTACTAAAATCATCGCTACAGGTTCACTAATTTTATTAAGCAGGTGCGGCATGGCCCGCAAATAAGAAGGATGGATGCAAAAACTGCAGCAGGAAAAGGCTTCAGGCAGCTGAAGCTCCAACCTCACATTCTATAGCTGCGCTCAACCTGCCTTTTATTATAAACCTTCTGAAGCTGCTTTGGAATTGCATGGATGCCGGTTGTCACCTGGTGTCTTCTGCACAGCTCCTATACGTTAAGCATTCCCACTTTTACCAATTGGCACGCAGCCATTTTCACAATCAGCAACAACAATAACAAAATCAGAAACCATGCATACGCTAAACATACACTTCGATTCAAGAAATTACCTATACCAAAGAGCATTAGCCAGTCAGACCAGCACCAATGGCAACCTTGCTGAAGCAAGGCAGTTCAGCCTCCCAAACCTGGACAGGCAGTTCTTCTGGAATGCAAAAGGAAAACCAATCTTCTTTTCTGATAAGCTCAGCCAAGCCAGAATCAAACTTTTTAAAGATCTGGTTTCGAAGGGTGAGAACATTGTAGTCTTAAACGCCAATACACAGAAATGGCAGGAACTACCACGTTATGCTACGTTAGGCTTTGGCATAAAGCAGCAAACTGAGGCAGGCCAACTAGCTTATAAGGAGCTGGTAGATGAGCAGACAAGCCTGATTTATGTGGCAACCATTGGCGACGATTTGTCGGTACCTGACTTTCAGAAGGTGATTCGCTTTGCCCATGACCGCGGCATAGTAGTAGTGGTCGACAACACTGCCGGTGCTGAAGGCATTTTATTCGACCCAATTACCTGGGGAGCAGACTATGTTATGTCGAACCTGTTGTACTGGCACTCCGATTTGAAAACCCCAGGGCATGTAGTAGTCCGCACCTCCAGCCTCGTTATCGGCGATAGCTGGGGCAACCAATCGCCATACAACGAGCACAAATCCGGAGAAGGCCGCGTGATACCTCTGCCAACTGCCAGCTTCTGGCAAGAGAACCCAAACGAAGTTGCCCGCATAAAAGAAAAACTGGCTGTAACCTTGCATCTGGCCAAATGGCTGCAGGCACTGCCTCAGACGGAGGAAGTGGTGTATCCTGGTTTACCTAAGCACCCCGACCACTTTGATGCATTAAAGTTCTTCAGAAATGGCTTCGGCAACCAACTCATCTGGGCCCCTGCCTCAGAAACAAATATTATTGATTTGCTGCAAAAGCAATTTGTGGGTGTGCCGGTACCAGGCGTAAAAATTACACCTACAACTGATAGTAAGGCTTTTAAAATAGAAGTGCGAAACGGCAACCTGAAAGAAATAACAGATGCCATGCAACGTGCATTAGCGCTTTCGGGCAACGCAAGCGGCTTTCGGCGGTTGGAGGACCAACAGGCAAGGCTGCATTCAGAGCAAATCCGAAGCAGCATAGAGAATGAAACAATTCAAAAATTAACCTCTTCTGATTTTTAATTTCAGAAACAGGAACTGTATCTTTAGTAAATAACCTAAATAAAAGTACAAAACTATGAGTTTACAACTAGGCGATTTAGCCCCAGACTTTACAGCAGAAACGACATCAGGAACAATTAATTTTCATGAGTGGCTTGGCGACTCATGGGGCATACTTTTTTCGCACCCAGCCGATTTTACTCCCGTGTGTACTACAGAGTTAGGCACAACGGCCAAATTGCAAGGTGAGTTCGAAAAGCGCAATGTAAAAGTAGTGGCGTTAAGTGTAGATCCGCTCGACTCGCACCACGAATGGATTAAAGACATAAACGAAACGCAGGCCACAGAAGTAAATTTCCCGATAATTGCCGATTCAGATCAAAAGGTTGCACAACTTTACGGCATGATTCATCCGAACGCCTCCGACAAACTTACAGTTCGATCGGTGTACGTTATCGGGCCAGAGAAGAAAATTAAGTTGACCATAACATACCCTGCCTCCACAGGCCGCAATTTTAACGAATTGCTCCGTGTAATCGACTCGCTACAGCTAACAGCTAACTATAGCGTGGCCACTCCTGCCAACTGGCAGCATGGCGAAGATGTGGTGATTGCGCCAGCCATAAAGAACGAAGACATACCGGCCAAATTTCCAAAAGGACATAAGGAAGTGAAGCCTTACCTGCGCACCACACCACAGCCCAACCTGTAACTAACCTTTAAGTTCTTAAAATGAAAATCCCCGGCACAAATCAACCAACCGGGGATTTTTGTTTTCCCTCTTTAGTTCTCAAGCCCTTGACCTAAAACCTCTTTCGGAAGCTCCGGAAGGGCAAAACCATTATAATAATTTCAGAATTACTGATTTAGCTGATGGCTCGGATTGAAGAAGGTGTATATAATTTAGCAGCTACTTCCGGTTAACCTTAACCATTTTTGGCATCAATCCTGCTGCATTTTACTTTACACCTTTGTTCTAGTTACTTAATTAGAACAGGTGCTCAGTATCCTCTTATCTGAAATAGAGTAAAAAGAAATATGGGACAACATCATTCACACGGGACCTGTCAGCACCAGCATGCCGAAGAGCATGACCACACGCACACAGAAGGAGGATTGCATGTGCACCCCATTGTAAAAAACCTGCGGGTGGCGCTGGCCCTGAACCTGGCTTTTACGATTATAGAATTTATAGGAGGCATCCTCACCAACTCCGTAGCTATTCTCTCAGATGCCATTCACGATCTGGGCGATAGCATTGCCATAGCGGCCTCTCTTGTGCTCGAAAAGCAATCGCAGAAAGGACGCACCAGTAGCTTTACTTATGGCAAACGCAGGTTCTCCACACTGGCGGCCTTTATTACCTCTTTAATTTTGGTGGTAGGCTCAGTCGTGATAATATTCCAAGCAGTTCCCCGGCTCTTTGCTGTGCAGGAAGTTCATGCGGAAGGCATGCTGTGGCTATCGGTGCTGGGCATTTTGTTTAATGGTGTGGCCTTGCTACGGTTGCGCAGTGGCAGTAAAAGCTCGTTGAACCAGCGCGCCGTTATGCTGCATCTCCTCGAAGATGCCATGGGTTGGGTGGCAGTACTGGCCGGTAGCGTAGTTATGTATTTCACCAATTGGTTCTGGGTAGACCCGCTGCTGTCGTTGGGGATTGCAGGTTTTATTTTGTATAATGCTACCAGCAATATAGTGGCTACTTTAAAGATATTTTTACAATCTGCCCCGGCTACTTACAACGGCCTCGAAATTAAGCGGGAACTGGAAATACTGCCGCAGGTACAGAATGCTCACGACCTGCATTGCTGGACCATGGATGGCGAGTACAACGTTCTGACAGTGCACCTGGTGGTAAAGCAATCGTTTCCGAAAGAAGAATGGAGTACTCTTAAACAACAGGCGCTAGCAGTTCTTGCCAGATACCAGATCCAGCACGCTACCATTCAGCTGGAAACAGAGGAAGAAGTTTGTGCATTAAGCAGCTGCTAAACCAGCACGCTATGTGCCTGAGCCTTGATACGAACCTAAACGGTGTGGCAATAAAGATTATAACCTCTCATTCCTCCTAAAACAGGTTGAGGATTGGGAGCTGAAGGTGCTCATTTAGCAGCCTTAAATGGCATGGTTCCAGCTCACGGTGCATCATGTTAAATGAAACTGAAGCTACTTCTGTCCACAATTATTCTAATGAAATAAGCCTTCCAAAGGTTAGTAAAACATATATATCGAAAGGGTTACTCTTTCATCAGGCCATAAAAGCATCTGTTTTCTAATCTGCGCTCACAGTTGTGTTTACTTTTTTTACTCCATTATAATAATTTATTCTATTTTAACGTGAACTCGGGAATTAAGCCAATGTTCTGGCGAGGTTAAACTTTTTGTTTTTGTGGTCGAGAAAGGTGTAGGCGGTCAGACCTGAGAGGATGTGGACCAGGGCGTTGATGGGGTTTC
>NZ_JBLIQL010000041.1:0-19052 GCF_047525655.1 Pontibacter sp. 13R65 | reverse complement strand
AAGAGAAAATAAGGCTACGCGTACAGAATGCCCGTGACAGAATTATGATGGTCGCTTGTGGTTTACACAACCTGCGAACCTCCTTTAGGAAAATCAATAACAATTAATCAGAATACACTTTAATATATAGGCTCTTATTTCTTTCAGAGCTTTACAAGTGGCTATGCAAACTTAGACTAAACTCTACCAACAGCCTCTGCTCTCAGGATCCTCACAGAATGACAGAAAGTGCGACAGGCGACCTTTAATACTCCAATTGCCACCGGACGAATCCTAATTGAAATCTTACGGAGCTCTTAGAGCAGCAGACAATTCTATTTTCACATTCGGCAACAAACCTTATATTTACCAAGAGCTTGCCAGCAACATCCGTAACCAAAGAACCTGGTGCGGCTAAGGTTAACTTTGTAATCTTCATCAGCATACATATGAAATTTCACTACCTAACACTTTGTGCAGCGTTGGCTTTATATAGCTGCAACCAAACAGAAGAACAAGACATGACTGAGGCTACGGCAACTCAAACAGAGGCTCCAGCAGCAGGAAACGTATACGGAGAAGCTTTTGCAGAAGAAAATGTGATCACAGTGGCAGAGCTGCAGCAGACCGCTGCCAAAACCGACTCTGTACAAGCTACGGTTGCCGCCGAAATTGTGGAAAGTTGCCAGGCGAAAGGCTGCTGGATGGATGTAAAGCTGGCCGATAACAGCACCATGAAAGTTAAGTTTCGGGATTACGACTTCTTTCTGCCTGTAGAAGACCTGAGTGGCAGGCAAGTAGTGTTTACAGGCACGGCTCAGAAAAAAACCGTTTCAGTAGCCGAGAGAAAACACTACGCCGAAGATGCCGGAAAATCAGCAGAAGAAATAAATGCCATCAACACTCCTAGCGAAGAACTCAGCTTTATTGCCGACGGCGTCATTCTTAAGTAAGCCAGTCATTGATTTGAGCTAGCTAGATTACGAGTGGCTGCCTTTTTGCAGCTTGGCTTACCATAGCCAGAACCACTCTTCCAGAAGAGGCTGCTACTGAGCAGCCTCTTCTGGTTAAAGTTAAATCAATTTACAGAAGCCGGCCATTCTCTTGCTTACAGCGTTGCTCGCTCCGGCTGTTTTTGATATTTTTACCGGCATATAAGTTTCCTAAATCCATGGCCACAGAGAAAGACCCCGCTATAGAAATACAGCAGCTCACGCAATACATTCATCACCTGAATTACCAATATTACCAGAACAGCATTTCTGAAGTTTCTGACTTTGAGTTCGACCGGCTGTTAAAACAACTACAGGAGTTGGAGGAGCAGTACCCGGAGCTAAAAGAGCCAAACTCCCCTACCCAACGTGTGGGAGGCACTATTACCAAAAACTTCCCAACGGTGTTTCATAAATACCCGATGCTCTCACTGGGCAACACTTATTCAGAAGAAGATTTGCGGGAGTTCGACAATCGAATTCAGAAAGCCATTGGCGAACAGGTAGAATACGTGGTAGAGCAAAAGTTCGACGGTGTGGCCATTAGCCTGACCTACGAAAACGGCAACTTTGTGCAGGGCGCTACCCGTGGCGATGGCACACGCGGCGACGATATTACCGCCAATGTGCGCACCATTCGGGATGTGCCGCTACGGGTGCATGGCGAGCAGCTGCCAGCACTGTTTGAAGTTCGTGGAGAAGTGTTTTTACCCTTGCCCGTGTTTGAGCAGCTAAACGCCGACCGCGAGGAAGCAGGCGAGCAACTGCTGGCAAATCCACGCAATGCGGCCTCCGGCACCTTAAAGCAGCAAGACTCTGCTATTGTAGCCAGCCGCAAACTTGGTTGCTTTTCTTACAGCTTTCATTGCTCCCCCAACCCTTTCGAATCCCATGCCGATAGTTTGGAGGCCATAAAGCAGTGGGGTTTCCAGGTATCGCCTACCTGGCGCACCTGCCAGAACATAGACGAGGTGCTGGCTTACATACAAGAGTGGGAGACGAAACGGTTCGAGCTTCCTATCGCTACGGATGGTGTGGTTATAAAAGTGAACAGCTTTGCCCTGCAACAGGAGCTGGGATTTACGGCCAAAAGTCCGCGTTGGGCTATTGCTTATAAGTACCCGGCTATGAGCGCCGCCACCAGGCTACAGGGCATACAGTATCAGGTGGGTCGTACAGGAGCTGTTACGCCAGTGGCCTTGCTGCAACCGGTGCTTCTGGCTGGCACCGTGGTCAAGCGGGCATCGGTGCACAACGCCAACGAGATACAGCGCCTCGACCTCCGCCTGGGTGATACGGTGTTTGTAGAGAAGGGCGGAGAGATAATTCCGAAAATCACCGGTGTCGATTTTGAGAAGCGACCTGCCGACAGTGCTCCTATTGCCTACCCTACCGAGTGCCCGGCTTGTGGCACGCCCCTTATCCGGACCGAGGGAGAAGCACACTTTTACTGCCCCAACGAGGAAGGTTGTGCACCCCAGATTCAGGCCAAGCTCGAACACTTTATCTCGCGCAAAGCCATGAATATAGATGGCGTAGGTCCCGAAACCATTGAACAGCTCTACCAGCGTGGACTCGTGCACAACGTAGCCGACCTCTACGACCTGACGGCCGAACAGCTGCTTTCTCTTGAGCGCATGGGAGAAAAATCGGTTAATAACATTCTGGCAGGTTTGGAGAAGTCGAAGGAGGCGCCGTACGACAGGGTGCTGTTTGCACTAGGCATACGTTATGTGGGCAGTACCGTAGCAAAAAAGCTGGCAGAACACTTTACCGACATAGATGCGCTGCGAGGGGCCTTGCCAGAGGAGTTGGTAGCGGTAAACGAAATCGGAACACGTATTGCGCAGTCAATTCAGCAGTATTTCCAGAACCCGGAGCATGTGCAACTCATTGAGCGCCTGAAAGCAGCCGGGCTCCAGTTAAAGTCTACCGCTACAGCCACTTTTCTGCAAAGCGAAACGCTTGCCGGCCAAACTTTTGTGATCTCAGGTGTATTTCAGAGTGTGAGCCGCGAAGAGCTGCAGAGCCTTATTGCCTCCCACGGCGGCAAGGTGGTTAGCTCTATATCTGCCAAACTAAACTACCTGGTGGCTGGCGAAAAAATGGGGCCAGCCAAACTGGAAAAAGCGAACAAACTCGGCATCACCATTCTGTCAGAAGAGCAGTTTCTGGAGATGATCAGCTAGTATATTTATCTGCCAGGGTGGTTTTGATCCGTACAAAAGTGGCCCTGGCAGATAAGTTAGGCAGGTTGGTAGAGGGAGCACAAACACCTACCGCAAAAATGCTGTACATTCTTTATCTTTAGTGGCACAGAATGCCTGCCTATTTAACGTGCTTAGAAGAATTGTCTCAAGATGTAGGGCAAATTAAAAAGTATTTTTTCTGCTGTAGCCTGGTTGTACCCTAGTGCTTTAAAAGCAGTAAAGGGCTCCGAAAGGCAATTTTCATTAGAATAATTGAAATACCTGAATACTTCAAAAGAAACAGCTTTTTACAGCTGCTTCCATAGATTATAACAACTTCTAGCAGAACCGGACCTTGAGCACCTTACCTTTCGCACTGCCTGTCGTTCCTATGAAAAAGCGATACCAGATAGCGCTACACGTTGTAGGCTGGCTAATTTTTATCATCTGGATTATTTACTTTCTGTACTCCAGAGGCAGCCTTACACTGTATAAGGCCGCAGATGTGGTGAGCGGACTCCTGTTTCATATGGTGATTTTTTACTCCAACTGGTATGTGCTCATTCCGCGCTACCTGGCCCGCAATCGGATTCTGCTTTACATTGGGCTAGTATTAGCTATCCTGCTGCTGGTGGCGCTCATCCGTCCCCCTATCGATTATTACCTGTTCCGGGAGTTTAACCCCAAAATGACGGCTCCGTACACATATGAACGCATCTTGCAGTACATGGTGGCCGGCCTGATGATTGTGTTTATCAGCTCAGCATTGAAGGTAACAGGCAATTACATCCGCAACGAAAGTCGCAACAAAGAACTCGAAAAACAGAAATTAACCGCAGAACTGGCCTTCCTTAAATCGCAGGTAAACCCGCACTTTTTGTTTAACACCCTGAATAATATTTATTCGCTTGCCTACAAGCAGTCGCCCGAAACACCGGATGCCATAATGAAGCTTTCGCTGCTGATGCGTTACATGCTCTACGAAAGCAACGATTCGCAGGTAGTACTGCAGAAAGAAGTCGAAAATATAGTTAACTTTATAGATCTCCAGAAACTGCGCCTGCGGGAGCACACCAGCATTCAGTTTAATATAACGGGCGACACTACAGGCATTATGGTAGCCCCTATGATGCTCATGACGCTGGTAGAAAATGCGTTTAAGCACGGCTTGGTAAGTAAAAATGAGATCGGCATCATCATTAACCTGGAGGTTGAAAAAGAATACCTGCAGTTCAGTACCATCAACAACATTAGTACGCATAAGAAGAAAGGCTTTGGCGGCATAGGACTCCAGAACCTGAAGCAGCGCCTCAGCATGCTGTACCCTAACCGGCATGAGCTAAAATTGGAGGAGAGAGAGGGCATTTTTTANCGCATAAGAAGAAAGGCTTTGGCGGCATAGGACTCCAGAACCTGAAGCAGCGCCTCAGCATGCTGTACCCTAACCGGCATGAGCTAAAATTGGAGGAGAGAGAGGGCATTTTTTACGCTACGTTAAAAATTTACTCCCAACCTAAAAAATAAGACTATGACCATACGCTGCATTGCGGTAGATGACGAGCCGCTCGCACTCGATATAATTGAAAGCTATATCCGGAAGCTCCCCTTTCTGGAACTGGTTCAGACCTGCTCCAGCGCTACCGAGGCGATGCAAGTGCTGCAGGCAGAGCAGGTAGACCTCATGTTTCTGGATATTGAGATGCCGGAGCTCACCGGTCTTCAGTTCCTGAATATCCTGAAGCACCAGCCCCTGATTATCTTCACGACAGCTTATCCGAACTATGCCCTCGAAGGCTTTAACCACGATGCGGTAGATTACCTCCTCAAGCCTATTCCGTTCGACAGATTTTTCAAGGCGGTTACCAAGGCGCAGGAAAGACTGCATTTCAGCCACAACAATAACTCTAAGGCATCTGCCCCACCCGCTCCAGCTACCCCCGCGATCGAGCAGGATTTTATGTTTGTAAAAGCTGATTACAAAACCATCAGAGTAGATTTTCAGGATATTCTCTGGATTGAGGGCCTCAAAGATTACATCATCATCCAGACCAAAGACCAGAAAATAATTACGCTGCTTTCTATGAACAAGATGATGGAGAAGCTGCCCTCCAACAAGTTCCTGCGGGTGCATCGCTCATTTATTGTGGCGCTCCAGAAAATAGACAGCATCGAAAAAAGCCGCATACGGGTGCGTTCCAAAGAAATACCAGTGGGCGAAGTATATAAGGAGCAGTTCCTGAAATGGGTTGAGGAAAATAACATTCAGTAGATGCCCCTGCTGCCTCTCCTGTACATTTATAAAGAAGTTCGTTAATAATTACATAATCTGTACCTAAACCTGTTTTATTTCAGCTAAAAAAAGCTAAACTTGCAGCCTTACAGGGCACTGCCCTGCTTTTATTTTTCTATCAGCATGATACAGGATATTTTGAGAGGTACTGGCGTAGCCCTGGTAACACCATTCACAAAGGACTTTGCCGTTGATTATGAAGGACTACGTAAGCTACTTGATTTTACTATAAAGGGTGGCGTAAATTATATAGTCGTTAATGGTACTACAGCTGAGTCGGTTACAACATCTGTGGCCGAGAAAGCAGAAATATTAACTTTTATAAAGAAACACGTAGATGGCAAGCTGCCTTTGGTTTACGGTATAGGCGGGAACTCCACCCACCATGTGCTAGAAACAATTGCGCAGAAAGACCTGAGTGGTATAGCGGCTTTGCTTTCGGTAAGCCCCTACTACAACAAGCCTTCGCAGCAGGGAATTTACCAGCACTATATCCAGATTGCCAATCACTCGCCGGTGCCAGTGGTGCTTTATAACGTGCCCAGCCGTACCGGCAGCAACATAACTGCAGACACTACCCTGAAGCTGGCGGTGCACGAAAACATTGTGGGCATTAAAGAAGCCTCTGCCAACATGGAGCAGTGCATGCTTATTGCCAAACACACACCCGAAGATTTTGTACTCATCAGTGGCGACGATCTGATGACCCTGCCTATGCTCTCTTTTGGCGCTGTGGGCGTTATCTCGGTTTTGGCAAATGCATTCCCCGAAAAATTCTGCCAAATGGTGCAGCATGGCCTAAACCAAAATTTTACAGAAGCAGCCAAATTGCTCTATCAGTTTGTAGACATAAACCCGCTTATGTACGAAGAGAGCAACCCAGTTGGAGTAAAAGCCGTGCTCGAGCGATTCGGGGTTTGCTCTGCCGCGGTTCGGTTGCCTTTGGTAGAGGCATCGGCAGGCTTAAAAGACAAGATAAGTAAGTTGCTCTAATGCCTACATAATATTAAAAGCCAGGCACCTTAGCCTGGCTTTTGCATTACTGCCCCACCTATCACATAACACAAAGCATATGCCCACTTTGCGATCCTTTACGGTTTTGCTTTTTTTACTGCCACTCCTGAGCTGCAATAAGGCCACAGATAATGTGGCAACCGATACAGATCATGCCCACATGGTAGATACAGCACAGGCCCGCACCTCTGAAGATTACGATTTTGTGTACTCTATACCAGACTCAGTAACTGCTACAGAATTTGCCGTAGACACCACAAACTTAAGCCCCGAGCCAGACACACCTATAAAGATATTAGTAGAAGGCCTTTTTCATAAAGAAGAAGTTTGGGCAGGAGCAGAAAGTAAGGATTGGATAGGACTCGTTTTTGCTAACGGAAAGTACGAAATCCGTAATACCTCCCTGCAAATTGAAGCCGCTTACGACCCGGTGCGCGATGCTGAGGCGGTAAACGAAGAGGGCCGAAAAGTGATTTCGGGCCGGCAAGTGATCGGGAAAGACAGCAGCACACTACTTTTTATAAACGGGTTAGATGATATTAAGCCAGGCACCGTAGATACTGCCGCCTACGATAGTGCCGTACTTAAACCAGGTCAGCAGCTCCCACTTCGTTTCAAAGGCAAGCAATTTACCCTCACTGCCTTTGGCGACAGTACCCTCTCCGACTCCACCAACTACAGCTATAAGCAGTATGGCTGGAAAATAGCAGGCATCAAAAATGGAAAAAAGCTAGAGCAGGTGCTCAGCCAAGACGAAATGCTGGACAATTCGATTTACGTATTGCATTGGGCAGGCGACCTGGACCGCGATGGAATTCCCGATCTCATTGCAGACCTGTCTAACCAGTACAACCTGATGAGGTTTGCGCTCTTTCTTTCTTCCAAAGCAGAAAAAGGCAAGTTGTATAAACGCGTCGCTGTTTTTGAATCTAACCGCAAGTAATCACCTCCTTTTCTATTAGATCCTTCTAAAGGAAAAGGAGGTGAAAACGGGAGCACCTACGGCAATAACAAATTCTGCTAATGAAAATACCCTTCCCGAGGGCTTTCTGCCTTGCTGTGGGTCAGGCCATGTACCATCTTAAGCAGGCAAAACAGGGATTTAGCAGCAGCCGGTGCCCGGTGTGCAGCAGGCATCTTCTTTTACTACGAAATCAAGCGAAGCTAATTGTATGGCAGGTTTATCAACAGAAGCAGGCATGCAACAGGCGCTTGCTTCCTGCAACTCGTAGTGCGGATCGTTAAAATCAGCATCCTGATGAAAGTAATACACCTCCCACTGCACCCCGTCCGGGTCATTTACCCAGAACTTATCCTGGTAAGCGTAGCAGCAGTTGGTGCCTATTTCCTCCCGTATTTCCAGCCCCTGGTCCTTTGCCCGTTTCAGGTAGTTGTTTAGCTCCTCCAACGTTTCCACCTGAAAACCAAGATGGCCAAAGTGCTGCTGCACCCGCTCCTGGTTCTCCACAAACGAGATTATTAGTGAAGGGCTTGCTAAAACATATTTAGCATACGTGGGCTTAATCTTCTCTGCCTCTTGCCCAAAAAAAGCAGAATAAAAACGAATGGTTTTCTGAATATCCGCCACATACAAACTCACATGCATGCGCGGGAAAGTTGCCTGGTTCATCCTTTTTTAATTTAATGGTGAAATGAAATTTTAACAATCAGAGTCGCTGCAGCAGGAGGTAATGGAGGCAAGAAACTGCTCCACTACTGCTTTAGCATGTGCAAAGGCTTCAGCATCTATACAATAGCAAACTGTTAAGCCCGCTATCTCACCTTTAATAAGGCCGGCGCTTTTCAGTTCCTGTAAATGCTGCGAAACGGTAGTACGGCTAAGCGGCAGCTCCTGGGCAATATCGCCGGAAATGCAGCTTTTTGTTTGTGCCAGATGTTGCAGAATAGCTACGCGGGCCGGGTGGGCCAGCACTTTCGCCAGCTTGGCTATCTCCTGCTGGTCTGCATTGAAGGCGGTTGCTTTGGTAAAGGTCATAATAGTATGATGTATGATGTAAACATACGACATAGTAAGTTAAATTCCAAATAATCGCTTCACATTAAATTTCTTTGCCAGCCAGGAACACCCTGCAACCAATTCTGCTAACATTAATTGCCTTCCAGAGCATTTTTATTACGTTAAGATCAAGGCTTTACATAGTATCAAGTGGAAAAAAAAGCCGCAACAGGTGTTGCGGCTTTTTCAAACAGAAGTTTGATCTTTATTTATGACTCCTTAAACAAGATTTCTTAATGGATCGTCTTCATTACCTGTTGTAGGGGTATTGGTCTCCCCTTCTACCTTGCCTGTTAGACTCGCCATAATGGTCATTTCCGAAATCGCGAAATTCATCGGATGTACCGTAAGAAGCATCGTGCCGGTAGCCATGGTTGCCGCGGCTATCGAAGTCGCGATAGCGATCGCCTTCTTCCGGATTATCGTAGTTTGGATTATAGCCCATGTTGTAGCGCAGGTGCCTGCGCTCTTCTCTAAACGGCTCATCGTCGAGTGGGAAATGACGCACTTTATCGCCAAAGTCATCGCCTCTGCCTACTGGACGGCCATATTCTTCGCCTCGCGGCATGGCGTTATAGTTAGAGGTATCGTACATGCGGTTATAATAGTCATTGCGAGACCCATTGTTAAAGTTCCGCTCATCCCTCCTGCTGTATCTGTCGCCGGGGTGTTGCCTGTAGTGGCTTTCTTCTTCCTGACCAAGATCCGTTCTGTACTCATTGTTCCCGTAACCAAACCTTCCGGATGGTCTCCTCTGATGATCCCCTTCGTATCTGCGGTTATAATCGTCGTTATAATTATTTCTGTTATCTCTCATAATTTATATGATCAGTTGTTACAAAACACGAAAGCCTTGTAGGCTTTTGTGTGCCTTAGTAATTAGCGGCACTTACCGTCGGTCGCCGCGATGCTGGTTGCTTCGGTCGTTTCTGCGATCGCTGTGATCGTTCCAACGATCCAGATTGCTATAGCTCGTGTCTTCACCAAAGTGCTGTCTTCCTTCAGTAAAGTTACGGCCAGCAAATCCACCGCTATAATCGTTGTCGTACATGTTGTTGCCTTGCTCGTACCTGCGGTAGGACTCGTAATCTCCAGGAGAAGAATGGCCCATAAATCTGTTGTCGCCTCCCCTGCGCACTTCATGGCCAAATCGTTCATCTGCCATCCCACGGTGCTCAGAAGGTCTTCCGGCTTGTCTCATATCATCGTAGTCGGAGTTGCTGTAGTCTGCCCGGGAGTCGTAGTGGCGGCCTGAGTTATAGTCATCACCTCGGGTGTACGACATGCCATAGGGGTTATCGTTGCTGGAGCGCTGGTCCCGGCTGAAATCCTCGCCGCTGTAGGTCGCCCCTCCAGGCTGAAATCGCCCCTGCGGGTAAGAATAGCTTTGGTCAGCATTAGAATTAAAGGTACGCTGATCGTAAAAATCTTTATCGAAGGCTCTTCCGGTTCCCGGATGGAAATGGGAGTCGGTGGTGTAATTGCCACGATCGGAATTATGCCCATGCTGCTGACGGTGGAGAAAATGCGGCTCCTCGTCTTGCCGTCTGTTTCTGTTTTCCCGGTTATCATCTCTGTTTTGTCTCATAGCTTCGATTTTAAGGTTGTACAGTATTAATTCTATTCCCTGTTTTACGAAAGCATACTGCATTTAGGTTAAAATTATAATGCCAGCTTCTAAAAAAGGCTTTTTTAAACTTCAGTTCCTAACAGCCGTTAAAAGAAAAGACATGATTAAACCCAATTCAGCTATGGAAAGAAATAATTGGAATAACAACGAGCGAGATAACCGAGACTACAGCAATAGAAGCTACAAAGAAAGAGATTACGATAACAGAGGGGAGCAACACAGGCGGCAGGGCCCAGACAGCTACAGAGGCGCTTATCGGCTGGATACTACCAGCGATCACCACGACCAAACCACCTGGAATGGCTTTGATAGAGAAAACAGCCAGAGAAGTAACTGGCAAGACGAGCGAAGAAGTAGCCACAATAGAGATCGTAACCAGTTTCAGAACCGCAGCTACAACAATAGCAACAACGACTGGAACAACCGAAACTCTTACAATCAGGGTAGTAACTACGGCCGCCAGCAGGAAGATCAATTTAACCACCGTAATAACAGAAGCTCTTACAGGAGCGAAAATTACGGACCTGGCAGCAACTTCAACAACGATTACGGCCCTGATAACTACCGACACAGACCAAACGAAAACTATGGCAACATGGCGGGCTCTCTCAGCTTTGGCTACGATGGCGACCGCAACTCTGATCCTGATGCAGGCCGGTTCTACAACCCATTGAGCGGCAAAATGAACCAGGACAGAATGGACAGGTATGACAGCCGTGGTAATAGAAGAGACGAAAGTAGACACCGCGATTTTGATGAAAGGTATTAGCCTTTTATTTGTTAATGTTTATAACTAAAAGCACAAGATGATGACTAACAAAGAAAATGATAAACTCAAAAACGAGAACACAGACAACACGATAAATGAAGGCAATAAAGTGCCGAATATAAGTCCCGTGGAGGGTCAACAGGTAACTGAAGAAAAGGCACAGGCTGGTGAAATCGGAGGAATAAAACCTCAGAAAGGTGGCCGGCAGGGTGGCACAAGTGTGGAAGATGGAGGACAGGACGTAGGTAGCAGTGCCGGAAGCCGGTAACATTCCTTTAAGCTCTCCATAAAACAGAAAAGGCAGCCTTAATATTAAGGCTGCCTTTTCTGTTTTATGGAGGTATATTAGTTTGTAGTTGTGCCGGTAGTACCTGTGGTAGCTCCCCCAGTAGTAGTGCCGCCAGTTGTTCCGGAGGTTGTTCCTGCTGTGGTGCCGGAAGTGGTACCCGTAGAAGTTCTTCCGGCTGTAGATCCTGTACCAGTGGTTCCTGTAGTACCCGTAGTGCCAGTTGTACCTGTTGTGGTAGTGCCAGTGGTTGTCCCCGTAGTGCCAGTCGTACCTGTGGTGGTGGTTCCAGTAGTGCCTGTGGTACCTGTAGTGGTTGTTCCGGTAGTCATACCAGTAGTAGTACCGGCGGTGGTTCCCATAGTAGCAGTATCATCCATCATGGTATCATCAGTTGACATATCGTCGGTGGTGGTGGTACCGGTTTCTCCGCCAGTAGTTTCGTTGCTACTGCAAGAAGACAGGCTAAAAGTTAAGCCTAAGCAAGCGGCAGCAAAGATGTTGATCCAGTTCTTTTTCATAAGTTTCTAATTTTAAGTTGCTAAGTGCCTATCTCTTACGAAAAAAAATGTTTAAAGCTGTGATTTCTCTATCTAAATAGAAAAAAAACATGAAAAAGCAGCATCTGTTTTCTGGCAACTGACTTCTAACTCAACATAGAGTCCATATCACCATTATAAAAACTGGTTTACTTCACTCTATATAACTGCCCTCCAAGCGCCTTTTAAAACAGGCTCGGCTTGTACGCTCCCAGGTGGAGGCAGGTACTTTTACTACCAGCCAAAATGAAGGAGCAGTTTAGTTGGTGAGCAGGCTTCCACTCCTTTCTACACAAATTGACAGCATTCTAAAAAGTATGGAACTCTGAGAGTATGTTAATATATTATCTTTCAGGTTTTAAAACTTTCACTTCCTGGAGTCAACTACCTAAAACTAAATTATTCTAATGAAGAAGACCTACCAGACGCTCAAAAGCCTTTTAGAGCAGGAGGGCACAAAAAAACCCGGGCTTATTAACTATAGCTGCTTTACACCTATAGTTAATAAGCCCGATTTACTACGTTTTAGCTTCTGAATTAAACTAATGCCAGCACATGCATTCTTCAGCCTTTTACAAAGGCAAAAGAAACAAACTGCAGAATAGCCTCTATTGCAGTTCTTCCTGCTCCATGTATTCCCACATGGCATCTTCGCTTGCACCACTTTTGATAGCATAAATCAACATGGTGGTATAAACACCAATCAAAAGAAGCGACAAAGGAATAGAAAAGACAAAAGAAACAATAAGTGTTTTAATAGGATCAGCCTTAGACTTCATCTTAGTTGAGGCATACCAGAAAAATAAAACATTAAAAACTCCAGAAAGTGCGATGAAGTTGATGATATCTAACATTGGCGATTTTTTAGATGGCAGACAGTTTAATTCAAAAAGCTTATTACCAATTCTTGTACAGATATTGGCTTATATTTATAATATCAATGCCCAATATTTCCCGATTAACAGGATAAATGCAATCTAAATGACTTTTTATTAAATTACAAATCTTAGTTACCTAATTTATTCACTAGCAGTAAAATAAATACAAATCCTCATTTGTTGCCAGCTTCAGTCATTTGTTGAATAAGAAATGAAAAAAACACCCTTTATGGTTCAAATATCTGGTATTTTTTTCTTCTTTTTTTCCTGTTCCGCTTATAAGAATTAGTTAATACAGCAGATAACACACTCATATATTGCTTTTTACAGGTCTAAAAATCAGGTTACTAAATCTTCTATTTATTGCCGCTTCTGCTACTGTCGCGTTCTTTATCTCTTTATATCATCTTATGTAGCCGGCGATTATAACTTTTTATTATGGCACCAGGTAAAACCCACATCCAGCTGTCCTCTGTTGCAACACTATTTAAATCCTACACTAAATACCTACAGCAAGGAGATAAAATATAATTATTCAAACAATCAATTTAAAAAAAAGGTTGATTAACGTCCTGATGACACTAATTTATATAAGAATACAAAATTTTAAACAAACTACCATTAGTTATTTAACTTTTTTATATAACTACTTAATAATGCTGACATCACCATTATAAGTAAATAGGATCAGGACTTGTCTTTTGAATAATAGCACCTAGGTTGCTCCTATACAGGCTTGTCAGAAAGTCTTGTAGCTGCTATTTGCAAGAGACTTCTATCTGTACTGCGTATCTTCTCTTTCACTCCGCTACCTCCCCCCTGCACCAGCGTTTAGGCAGCTCTAAAAGCTCCATAAGGTACTATGCAGAAAAAAGGATTTCCTCTATTTTTAGCAACATTTTCAGGTTATTAACTAACTTTGCTTGCAAGACCGCAATTTCGGCTATACTTTTATCTCTTTATATATTTACTACATTACTCAAACATACTATGGCAACCACAGCTGACATCAGAAATGGCTTGTGCATGGAATTCAACAACGACCTTTATGTTGTAACCGAATTTCAGCACGTGAAACCAGGCAAAGGCCCAGCTTTCGTAAGAACAAAACTGAAAAACATCAAGACCGGAAAAGTTATAGACAACACATTTTCTGCCGGTCATAAAATTACGACTGCCCGCGTTGAACAGCGTCCTCACCAGTTCATATTCAAAGACGACTTTGGTTATAACTTCATGGATATGAACACTTTTGAGCAGGTAGCCCTGGATGATAAGCTAGTTCCGTTTGCTGACCTGATGAAAGAAGGACAAGAAGTAACCATTCTTTTCCATGCCGAAACCGAAACTCCTCTTACTTGCGAACTTCCTCCTTTTGTGGAACTTACCATCACCTACACAGAGCCAGGAATTAAAGGAGATACTGCCACTAACGCATCTAAACCAGCCATCGTAGAAACAGGAGCCACTATTCAGGTACCGTTGTTTATTGGCCAGGACGAAAAAATAAAAGTAGACACACGAACTTATTCTTACGCAGAGAGAGTAAAATAACAATGAAAGCTAAAGAAATCCAGGACCTTATCGACTTCATCGCCAAATCTGGCCTGAACAAAGTTAACATCGAAACAGAAGAGTTTAAGATATCGGTTAAGCGTGACCCCGATCAGAAAGTGAAATATGTAAAGGACTCGGCTGCCGCCGCCCCTATACAGCATCACGCCCCTGCTCCTGCCCCACAAGCAAGCGCGGCTCCAGCTCCTGCCGCAACTCCTGCAGCACCGGCAGCTTCCAGCGAAGAAAGCCGTTACGTAACCATCAAAGCTCCTATGATCGGTACGTTCTACCGCTCTTCAAGCCCAGAGTCTCCCGTATTTGTGAATGTTGGCGATGAAGTGAAAAAGGGACAGGTAATATGCATTATCGAAGCAATGAAGCTGTTCAATGAGATCGAGTCAGAGATATCAGGCAAAATAGTGAAAGTGCTCGTAGACAATGCCTCGCCAGTAGAATTTGACCAACCTCTGTTCCTGGTAGATCCTAGCTAATGTGCTAAATTCTGATATGCTAATGTGCTACTTAGTACTACAATGGGAATATACACCCCACTGTTTGTATGAATCGCATGCTCATTAGCATATTATTTTTTTATTGTTCAATAGCACATTACCCCATCCATTAATCAGCACATTAATACAATGTTCAAAAAAATATTAATTGCCAACCGCGGTGAGATTGCCCTTCGCATCATCCGCACGTGCAAAGAAATGGGTATAAAAACGGTAGCAGTTTACTCTACTGCCGACAAAGAAAGCCTGCATGTGCGTTTTGCTGATGAAGCAGTTTGTATTGGTCCTCCCTCCAGCGCCCTATCTTACCTTAATATACCCAACCTGATTGCAGCCGCAGAGATTACTAACGCAGACGCCATTCACCCAGGTTATGGCTTTTTGTCAGAAAACGCGGAATTTTCGCGTATCTGCGCCGAAAACCACATTAAATTTATTGGAGCTACTCCCGAAATGATCAACTCCATGGGCGACAAGGCTTCGGCTAAAGCAACCATGAAAAAAGCGGGTGTTCCTACCATTCCAGGTTCCGATGGCTTGCTTAGCTCATTGGAAGAAGGTTTGAAGATCGCCCGCAAAAGCAAATATCCTGTTATACTAAAAGCAACAGCCGGTGGTGGTGGCAAGGGTATGCGCATTGTGCGAACCGATGAGGAGTTCGGCAAAGCCTGGAATGATGCGCGCGCAGAAGCAAAAGCATCTTTTGGCAACGAAGGCCTTTACCTGGAGAAATACATTGAGGAGCCGCGCCACATCGAGATACAACTTATCGGAGATCAGCACGGACAGGTAGCGCACCTCTCGGAGCGAGACTGCTCTATTCAGCGTCGCCACCAGAAACTGGTAGAGGAAACTCCTTCTCCGTTCATTACAGATGAGCTGCGCGAGAAAATGGGTCAGGCGGCTATAGCCGGTGCCAAAGCAATCAGCTACGAAGGTGTAGGAACGATTGAGTTCTTGGTAGATAAAAACAGAGACTTCTATTTTATGGAGATGAACACCCGTATTCAGGTGGAGCACCCTATTACAGAAGAAGTTATCGATTACGACTTAATTAAGGAGCAGATAAAAGTAGCGGCCGGCCATAAGTTAACTGGCAAAAACTACTATCCAAAAATGCACGCGATTGAGTGCCGCATTAATGCCGAAGACGTGAAGAACAACTTCCGACCGTCGCCAGGCAAGATAACTAACCTGCACATGCCAGGAGGCCATGGCGTTCGCGTAGACTCACACGTTTATTCTGGCTATACCATCCCTTCGAACTACGACTCCATGATAGCCAAGCTGATTGTGAGTGCGCAGACCCGGGAGGAGGCACTGGTGAAAATGAAGCGAGCACTCAGCGAATTTGTGATAGAAGGTATCAACACCACTGTACCTTTTCACCTGAAGCTGATGGACGACCCGGATTTTAAAGCTGGTAACTTTACCACTGCTTTTTTAGATTCCTTCGATTTCAGTTCTTTAAAATAAACATAAAATTAAAAAGCCCAGGCAAATATGCCTGGGCTTTTTAATTTTATGACTTCTCTTGCCGTATGCACTGCTCTGTTTTAAAACTTTCTGCTAGCAGACCATCGTCCTGATTTTATTTTGTTCTAGTATATTCTCCTATACCTACCACGGTTATCAAAAAAGCCGAACCTTATTCTTAAAGGTATTCCCTTATGCCTTCGGAGATTTGATCTCTTCCTCCATCAGTTGTTCCAGCTCACTGTACCAGCCTTCGCCATACTTTCGGATAAGGGGTTCCTTCAGGAACTGGTACACACGTACGCCTAAGTCGGCACCAAAGCTGCAGGCGCTGCTGCAAATGCCCCATCGGTCGTAGTTGAGGGCATCAAAGCCTTCGTATTTGGTTATCCGGATTGGGTAAAGGTGGCACGAGATGGGCTTTTTCCAGTTTATCTCGCCTGCTAGGTATGCTTGTTCAATAGCGCATTTCAGAGTTCCCTGTGCATCGTAAAGGGCATAAGCACATTCTCTGTCGCCGATGGTTGGGGTAGAATAATCACCTTCCCAGTCTTTAATGTAAACTCCCTGCTCCGCTATTGCCAACTTTCCGGCCTCACTCATATAAGGCTTAATTTTATCGTAGTGCTGCTCCAGAATTGGCAGTTCGTCCTCGTCAAGCGGTGCGCCTAGGTCCCCTTCCACACAGCAGGCGCCTTTGCACTTTTCTAAATTGCAGACAAAGAAATTGTCGCGTACATCATCACTTATAACTGTATTCTGAAGAACGATCATGGGTATCTGTAGGAAAAACTTTAAAAGGCTCCCTTTCATTTGTTACAGAAAAGGGAGCTGCTGAAAAGACAAAGTTAGGCAGAAAAAAGTTTAAGAAAGGTGATTTTGGTTTAGGGAAGAAAAGCTTATTCCTCCGGAGAGCCGGCAGCCAGCAATATATTTTTAATATTTTCGCGTTTGGTGAAATGTATGGCTGCCTTGCCATTACCGTCTAGCAATTTTGGGTCGGCTCCGGCTGAGAGCAGCAGCAATATCATTTCGTTGCTAAGGTTCAGGTCGCAAGCCAGCATTAAAGCCGATTTGCCTTCTTCGTTTTGCGCATTAACCTCTGCTCCCGCTTCCAGGAGCTTTTCTATTTCGGCGAGGCCAAGCCCTTTGCCAAACTCCAGCACGTTTAGCAGGGCCGTGTTTCCTTTATTATCTTTTGCATTCGGGTCCACTCCCAACGCTAACAAGGTATCAATGAGGTGGAGCTGCTCCTTTTCAAAAACTTCAGTGTTCACACGGGTGCCGCTTACCACGTACATGAGGGGCGTTTTGCCTTCAGCATCAGTTTGCTTAATGTTGGCACCGTTGCGCAGCAGAAAGCGTACGGTTTCGAGTCTTACCTCCGGATGGTATACCGTGCCGTAGCCTTCGAGCAGATGCGGCAGGTACAGGGCGTGCATGAGCGGGGTTCTGCCTTTAAAATCGAGGTCGAAGCCGTGCGGATTGTCTGTGCAATTTATATCGGCCCCCATCTCCACTGCTCTGCTCACCAGGTCAACGTTTCGGTCAAGGGCTCCAAGCACTAGTTTGGAGTTAGGAGTTTCGTCTAGCTGTTTCAGCTGCTCATAGGCCATCATGCTGCCTTTGTTCATGGCACGCATATACCATTTTATGGCTTCTTTCAGGTCAGATTTTCCTCGCTGGCCTTCCTCGTAGAACAAGCCCAGCGAATAGCAGGCTTCTCGGTCTCCGGCCTCGGCTCCTTTTTTAAACCAGCTAAATGCTTTGTCTCTGTCACGAGCTACACCGTCTCCTTCCATGTAAAGGCTACCCAAATAGCCATACGACACTACATCATGCTGTGCGGCCGCCTTACTGAAATACTGAAAAGCTTTTGCTTTGTCTTCCCGTTCTCCAAAACCATTGTAGAACATGCTGCCTAAAATGCGGTTGCAGAAAGCATCGCCCGCCACGGCCTTTTCTTTGATATCGACAGAGGCACTTCGTATGTGGCGCTTGAACTGCTCCTCATCGTCCACACTTTTCAGGGTCATCAGTTCGGCTAAACCCAAATGGCCCAGCAGGCAGTTGCCCTGCACCGCTTTTGTATAGAAATAGCGGGCAGAGTCGCGGTTGGCGGCAAAGTATACTTCAGGGTTTTTAAGTTCTACCGAATCGCTCAAGGCTAAATTAGAGCGTAACTCCCGGTGCTGCTGCATACGGCCCATAAAATAATAGGCGTCACGGTCTCCTTTTGCGACAGCTTCTCTAAATTTGGAATAAGCTGCTTTGTGCTGCATGGCAATATAGAGTGCTACGCCTTCCTTTGTTTCAGGAGAGCGCCAGCCAACAGCTGCATTTAAGTTAACAGGAACTGCTTGTTGTACCGGCGAGGTAGCCGATGGAGTTGCCTGTGCCAGCCCTTGTTGGTGTAACGAAAACAAAAACAGCAGCAGTAACAGGTTTTTCATGATAACATCAAAAATTAAAAAGCAATGTGAGGTGTTGTGCTTCTGAAGCAAGCATCAAACACCACACCACAAATTAACAACTTTGCCAACATACAACCAATGTTCTGCTTTATTTATAGCTCCTTTAGAACATATGATCTCCCTAGATAGCTTAAGTACTGAAGCTCCCCCCTATTGCCGCTAAGCCTCAAAAACCTCCGGAAGGGTATTTTCATTAGAATAATTTGATGTTGGTTTTAAATAGGTTCCATGGCTGACTTCTTAAATGGTGGTTGAATTCTTCAGATTGCCTCTTTTCGATTTTTTCCTACGTTTTACAGAAATCTATCATCCTATACTTAACATCTAATAAAGCTTATTCTGAAAATATAGTAGTAGGAACAAAACAGAGCGGCCGGCTCTTTATTCTAGTATGCAAACTACTAATGATAAAGAACCAAACCGCTCCGAATATTTACCCTTAACGAGTCT